>NZ_JBFRDT010000001.1:0-379885 GCF_052113925.1 Terrabacter sp. RAF57
TGCGACGCTCCTATGCTTCGTCAAGCACCTGTCGTGGTGTTTTCGAGTAGGCGATAGAGGTCGCGGGCGACGTAGCGGGCTAGGCAGCGTTTGATCTCTCGGCCGGTCTTGCCTTCGGCAGTACGGCGAGCGACGTAGTCGCGGGTGGCTGACTGGTACTGGATCCGGCTCTGGACCACGGTGTGCAGTGCGTTGTTGAGCTGGCGATCGCCGTACCGGTTGAGCCGATATCGGGTGGTGACTTGGCCACTGTTCGCCGGGATCGGTGCGACGCCGGCGAGCATCGCGAACGCCGCCTCGGAGTGAACACGGCCGGGGTGGGACCAGGCGCACAACACCGTGGCAGCCACAATCGGACCGACGCCGAACTGCTCGAGCAGGTCAGGACGCCAGCTGCGGATGATGGCCACGATCGCCTTCTGCAGCGCCCGTGCCTCCTTCAGCATCGCGTGCGCGCGACGAGCCAAGGTCCGCAGCGCCACCACGGTGCTGGCCGTCTCGGTGTCCCAGGAGGCGTGCACTCGCAGGTTGGCGGCGGTGTTGAGCATCGCGGCAAGCTTCTGGCCGCGGAACCTAACGCGGATGGGTTCGGGTGCTGCGATGACCAGGGCGAAGACCTGCTGCTGCGCCTCGGTGGACGCATTGATCGCGGAGCGGCGAGCAGCCAAAAGCACTGACAGTGCTTGGCGTTCGCCCCCGGTGCGAGGAGTTCCCAACCGCGGTCGAGCCATCGCTTCACGCGCAGCGCGGATCGCATCGAGCGGATCGGTCTTCGCGCCGTTGCGACGCGCAGCACGCTTCGGACGATCCAACTCGATGACGATCTCCGACATTTCCAGCAGGTGACGACTCAGACCGGCGCCATGACCGCCGGTCCCCTCGATCGCCCAAGCCCGCAACGTCGCGTGGTTGTTGGCGAACTCCACCAGCTCGGCATAGCCCTCCGCTGTCGCCTCGACGGTGATCTCGTCGAGGACACCACCAGTCGCAGCATCAACCACCGCCGCGGAGTGGGTGTGGACGTGGGTATCGACGCCGATGACGACATCGACCACCTCGCGCAGATCGGTCAGACTGTTCATGCGTTCTCTCCTTCGCCGGACGGGACGTGGTTCCGGTCCGGGACGGAGGCTCGGCAGGACTGTGATGAGACACATCCGGCGCCTCTAACGCCAGATGGTCAAGCTCCTGATCAGGCCAGCTCCTCCAACCGGGCCGGGACCGGTGACCACGAGCGGACAGGTCGCAACAAGGCACGAAGCCAGTCTTTCCGGGGGTCACACTCGCGGTCACCAACCACAGCCCAGCACCTTCAGGCTGCCTTGGCGATCCTCACAGTCTTACCGCCGAGGGCTCGCCGGTAGCGCACGCGACGGACTCATCAGAAGTCGCCAGAGCGGGTTGTCTGCAGCACGTAGTCGGCCACCGACCGAGGCTGTACGAGTGGCAGCAAGTGCCCACCCGGAAGGACGTCGACCTCGACGCCCAGACGGTCGCGAGCGATCCGGCGCTGCAAGCCAACCGGGAAGAAACGGTCGTCAGCGCCCACGAGGACACGGATCTTGACCGCTGGCCAGGCCGTGAAGTCACACACCGATTCAAACCCGACGTCGGCCTCGGCGCGCTGATACGGCTCACCTTCGGCGGCGACCTCGGGATCGACATCGTGCAGAAAGTACGTCGCTACGTCGAAGGGACCGTAGCCACCAGCGCGGGCTGCCTCCTCTTGGGCTTCGAACGCCCCGGTGTGCGCCCACCAGTCGAGCGCCGTATCGCCCGGATCAGGGATCATCGCGTTGACCAGCACCACCTCACGGACGGGCACCCGCTCGCAGACGAGCGGCACGGTGAAGCCTCCGAGCGACCCCGCGACGAGCACGACGTCCGAGCGTGAACCGACCGCGTCCACCACCAGCTCTGCGTAGCGGTGCAGGCCGGCGGCTTCGTCGTCGCCGGGCAGATCGACCGCGATCACTTCGTGCCCGGCCTCGAACAGGAACCTCGCGACTCGACTCCAGACCCACGCCGACCCGCCTGCTCCCGGAATGAGAACGAAGGTAGGCACACCTGACTGTAACTAGACCCATAGGTCTTCGCGTGACCGTCGCACGACTGCGTCCAACCGCCGCCTGTGGCGGGCATGCCGCAATGAGTGGCAGTTGAACGCTGGCGCTTGATCCCCGGGTGGTGCAACTGTTTCCTGGACGCTCCACCATGATTCGCGCGTCGGGAAGGAGCAGATGAGTGTTCGCACATGTGAAGCAGGTCGGATTCGTCGGCGTCAGCGACCTGGATGCCGCCGAGCGGTTCTACGGTGGCGTTCTCGGCCTCGATCTCGTCGACGCGCGACCGTTTGCGTTGGTCCACGACACGCCCACCGGCCAGCTTCGCATCACAGCGGTGGAGGAGGTCCGCACGGCGCCCTACACGGTTCTGGGGTGGATCGTCGCCGACCTGGACGGCGAGATAGACCGGCTCACCGCGGCCGGCGTCACCTTCAACCGCTACGACGGCATGGCCCAAGACGACCGCGCTATCTGGACCGCACCCGACGGCGCCCGGATCGCCTGGTTCCACGACCCCGACGGCAACAACCTCTCCCTGCAGTCCTGAGCATTCTGCGACCCGAGCGCCGCGCCGACGCCGGTGTGATCGGGGCGAGACCCTGACGCGCCTGGACACGGTCGGTCCACGACTTCCGGGTGCACCGGAAGCACCGGAAGCACCGGAACGTGGGCTCGTCACTGGCTCGGCGTCGGCACGAGCAGCGCTGCCACCGCAGGCGAAGCTCCGCGGCGCAGGGCCGCCAGGCAGCCGTCGTAGGGTCGGAGCGTGGAACCGGGACAACCGAGTCGGACGGCGGTCTTCGTCTGTCAGGGCCGTGCTGTGGCCGACGGGCGAGCCGGGGTCGAGCCGTTCGCCGACCCCGTCGCCGAGCGGCTGTTGTCTGATGCGGAGCTCAAGCCCGTCCGGCTGGCCCGGAGCGGTGAGCTCCCCGACGACGGTCGCGAACGGCTGGCGGTGCAGTCGGTCAGCGCCTGCGCCGCGGTGATGGCGCCGCGCACCGTGCTCATCGACGCCGCGGTGAGCAGGACGCTCGCGCAGAGCGGGAACTGGCAGGTCGTCCTTCTGGGGGCCGGGCTCGACGGCCGGCCGTGGCGCCTGGCCGCCTTGCGGGGGATCACGGTGTTCTCAGTGGACCACCCGGCATCCCAGGCCGACCTGCGCCGGCGTGCCGAGCCCCTTTCCTCGCCGCTCTGCGACCTGCGCTTCGCCGCCGTCGATCTGACCCACGAGCCGCTCGGTCCGCGGTTGGCCGCCGCCGGGCACGACCCGCTCCGGCCTACGGTGTGGATCTGGGAAGGCGTCATTCCCTACCTCTCGCGCGCGCAGGTCACGGCCACCGTCGACGCCCTCACCGAAGTCTCCGCCACGGGCAGCGTCCTTGTCGCGCAGTACCAGTCACGCTCGGTGTCGGCACAGGTCGGGCGGCGCGTGGCCGGACTGGCCTCCCGCCTGTCGGGTGCCTCGTCACCCTTGGCCGGCGAGCCCTGGCGGTCCCTGTGGTCCGAGCGACAGATCGCCCGGCTCCTGTCCGAGCGCGGCTGGGCCGTCAACAGCGATGTCAACCTCCTCGCGAGCACGGCTCGCTACGACACCCCGTACGGCAGTGCCGGGTCGCTCGCCAACGGTCGAGTCGCCGTTGCTCGTGCCAGAACGCGAGCCATCTGACAAAGCGGCGAGTCCGCCGGGAGGTCGCTGGGCGGACCCCCAAGGCCCGGTTTGTCGGCCCCTCCTGCCGTGGAGGCCACGCCGGTCCCGAGCCCTCGTCAGCTGACCTTGATCGTCAGGATCTTCGACGTGCCGGACGCGCTGGCGGTGGTCGCATCAGCGACGACGCGCACCTGCCACGTGCCGCGTGCATACTTCACGCCGGCCGAGACCTGACCGAGCGTGTTCGTGGCAGGTCTCGTGACGGTTCGCCACGTCGCTGTGCCCGAGGCCCTGACCTGTACCGAGACCCGTCGACCGGCACTCACCGGGTAGAGAGTCGCCTTGACAGGGTAGATCCGGCCGGCGACCCCCGTCGTGGGTACGCCTGCTGCGGTGACCTTCGCCGCGACCTTGCTGTAGAGCTGCGCAGACGTGGCCGAGCCGTTCCAGCCTGGCCGGGCCGCGACCACCGTGCGCCAGTAGGCGTTGTACTTCAGCACCACCGGGACTCGCACGCTGCCCGTGGACGTCGTCCGCGTCGACGTGACGGTCCGCCAGGTCGTGGACCCGGCCGTCCGCGTCTGCAGGGCGACGGGCACCCCCGGGAGCATCTCGTTGTTCAGCTGCTGCACGCTCATCGTCACGTATGCCGTCGCACCCGACGTTCCTGTCGTGGGCACACTCAGGGCTGTCCGGACAGCGGGGTCGACCCCGATGTTCACCGTCTTGGTGCGGGTCACCCCGTCGCTGTCGGTGAAGGTCAGCGTCACGGGGACGACGTGGAAGTCCGGGACCAGTCCCGGGTAGCTCCCGGGCAGGGACTTCAGCTGGATCGTCCCGGTCACGGCGAGGCACGAAGAGCTGCAGGTGCCCGATGCGAGAGTCGCGGCACCGGTGGGGGCAGCCTTCCACGACCGGATCTGCGGAGCCGGCGTGGCCGCTCCGGCGCGAGAGGTCAGCGTGAACGCGAGCGTCCCGGACGCGTTCTGCACGACCGGCCCGTTGACCGTCGTCGTCGCCGTCACACCGGCCGCCGCGACGGAGGTGGTCGACGTGGCAGTTGCGGTCCGCGAGTTTCCCTGCCAGTCCTGCGGTCCGGTCGTCTCCGTGTAGACGACCGACACCGCGTGAGCACCCGCCGCGAGCGGCTGTTCGTAGTCCCAGATGCCGCCGGTGACGGTCGGAGTAATGAGCGGCACCTTGACCTTGATCGTCGACGGGCAGACCGAGTAGCCCTCCGGGCTGACGGAGCAGTAGTCGGCCCAGGGGAAGGACTTGACGGTGCCGGCCGGCGACGCGGTGTTCCCGTCGAGGTACACGTCGACTCGCTTCGGTGCGAACGGCGACCAGTCCGGACCCACACTCACGGTGACCTCGGCCACCCCACCGGTCCAGCCGTTGGCCTGGGTGGGCGTTCGGGGGACGAGCCTGTCCGTGCGCGCCTCCGGCCCGGAGTAGTAGGTGACCTCGCGGGTGACGATGTCCGACGGCTTGCCCGCACTGTCGAACGCCACGAAGCGCAGCGTGTAGTGCCCGGTCGTGAGTCCGGTCGTCGGGATGCTCCCGGTGACGAGGGACTGGTGCTGGGCGTCCAGAAGCGTGCCCGGGAAGGAACCGCGCCAGCGCACGTCGGGGCCGAACAGGGTGGCCTCGAGCCGGTCGACGCCGGCCCCGTACGGGCTCACGTAGGCGGAGACCTGAATCGGGTCGGTGCCGACGACCGGCAGGCGCGTGTACTGGTCCTGCATGCCGGGCCACAGCTGCGGGCGCGCGTTGCCGACCTGCATCAGCTCGCTGGACGAGGAGGCACGCACGGTCGATCCGGACTCCGTGGTCCCGTCGACCGTGGCCTCCATCGTCGCGTAGCCGTCGGGCAGGCTCGTCTCGCCGGCGAGGGGGTCCGAGCCCGGGTCGATCCACGAGACCGTGTCGACCACGACGGTGACGTCACACTCGGGGGCGCAGGTCGTGGGGACGTCGCTGGTGCCCGTGCGTGACCGTGTCGCGTCGTTGAGGGCGGTGACAGCAACCGTCGCAGCGGTGGGAGTCACGCCCGATGCTGCGGTGACATGGACGACGACCGACTGCTGGCCGGACAGGACGTCGACGCCGGGGACCGGCGACGTGATCTGCGCCGACAGCTCCGCGGGCACCGGATCGGCGGTTGCCGGTGTGACGGCGAGCGTCGCGGACATCGTCAGAGTCGCCGCGACGGCGGTGGCGCGCGCAAGAAGGCGCATGGCGGTGGGTCCTGTTCGGCGAAGGGCGCCACCGGCACGACCGCCGCGGCGGGCTCATGCTAACCGCGCCGGCCGGCGCGGACGGACAAACCGCCACACGTTCCAGCGGCACCGTAGCCCCAACGGTCGAGGCGCCGTGGCTCGACTCGGAGCGCGATCGAGCTGACGTGCGGTGAGTCCGCTGGGAAGTCGCTGGGCAGAGCCCGCAGACGCCCCGGTTCGTCCACCGCACCTGCGTACCGTGGAGGCACCGCTCCTCCCTCCCGTGAAGGGGTCCGCACCATGACGGCACCGACCGCGGCTGCCACCGGCACCGCACGCACCGCCCGACCGGGCTGGCTGCCGCCCCGATGGCTCGTCGTCGCCGCCGTGCTCGTCCTCGCGGTCGTGCTGACCGACGCCGTGTCCCAGGCCGTCGTGCCCTTCATCCGCCGCGACGACTGGCCATTCCTTCTGCCGCCGCACACCCCCTTCGCGTCGAACGTCTACGCCAAGAACCTCTCCGAGGGCCGCTGGCTCAACTGGGCCTGGTGGGTCGGCATCGGCCAGCACAGCGCCCCGCTCACGGCGTCGCTGACGTACGTGACGGCATACGTCGTCTTCGTCGCGGGCCTGTGGCGCGTGCTGCGTCCGGTCGATCGCGAGCTGCACTGGGCGGTCGACGCGCTCCTCGGCCTCACGGTCTTCGCGTCGGCGCTCTGGGTGCAGCTGCTCTACTGGCCCGGGACCCTGACGCCGTCCGTCCTCATCGCGGCCACCGCGGTGTGGACGCTGCCGTGGGCCTCGCGCACGCGACCGAGGTTCGCGCTGTGGCTCCTGCTCGCCACCGTCCTGACGACTCTGACCTACCCGCCGGTGGGCGTCGTCCTCTTCCTCGCTGCCGTCGTCCAGATGCGCGCCCGCCCGTGGAAGGACGTGCTGCTGCTCGCCGGTGGCTACGTCGTGGCGTACGCCGTGGGCGTCGCCGTCATCTACGGCCTCAACGGCATCTTCTTCGGGCACCTCGGACTCAAGATCGCCGCGTGGCGACACCCCAACCCGCTCCACGACCTGCACACCCTGCGGGTCAACGCCGGCCGGTTCGCGCGCGAGGTGCTCCGCCTCGGGTCGGCGCTGTGGATCGCCGCCCTCGTCGGGATCGTCGCCGTCGTCGCCGCGTGGCTCGACCGCACGGTCCGGCCGTTGCTGCTGCGTCTGGTGGTCGGGCTCGCCGTCGTCGTCGCGCTGAGCGCAGCGCAGACCGTGGTCACCGGCGTCGTCACCGACCCGCGCGGCGAGCTCTGGGCGTGGATGGCCGTCCTCGTCCCGGCGGCCCTGCTGCTCGGTGGCGTCGGGTGGTCGCCCCGCATCGGGATCGCCTGCCTCGCCGCGCTCACGGTCTTCGGCGTCCTGACGTGGCGGGCCGACATCGGCGCCCACCAACAGACCCGGAGCGAGTATGCCGCCCTCGTCGACCGCGCGACCGCGCCGGGGCCGTCGGGCACCCGCCGCCCCGTCGTGCTCTACCAGGACCCGGCGCAGCGAGCCACGAGCAAGGGCTCGATCATGGCCGGCACGCTGCGGATGATGGTGCGCCAGGCCCAGGGCGGGGTCGTGCCGCGGTGGTGCGCGCCCGCGGAGTGCGTGCGCATCAAGGCAGCCGGGACCCAGGTCGCCGACCTCGGGACGGTCGTCGGCGTCGTCGTCCCGCCCCCACCGGCCTGGATCTGAGACCGGCCGGCGGGGACGCGTCGACTACTTGACGGACCCCGCCGTGAGGCCGCCGACGAGGTGCTTCTCGATGATCGCGAAGAGGATGACGACCGGCACGACGGCGATGACCGACGCCGCGAAGAGCTGGTCCCAGTGCTGCTCGTAGCCGGTGATGTAGGCCCGCATGCCGACGGTCAGCGGCTTCTTGTCGTCGTCGATCATGAGCGTCAGGGCCACGACGTACTCGTTCCACGCCGCGATGAACGTGAAGATCGTCGCGGTGACGAGGCCCGGCAGCGTCAGCGGCAGCATGACCCGGCGCAGGATCTGCCACCGGCTCGCGCCGTCGAGGGCCGCCGCCTCCTCGACCTCGAGCGGGATCGAGGAGAAGAAGCCGTGCAGGATCCAGATCGCGAAGGCGAGGTTGAACGCCGCGTTCGTGAGGATGAGGGCGCCGTAGGTGTTGATCATGTTGAGCTCGAAGAACTGCCGGTAGAGGCCGACGACGAGCGAGGTGGGCGCGAACATCTGGGTCACGAGCACGAGCAGCAGGAAGAGACCGCGCCCCGGGAAACGGTGCCGGGCCGTCATGAAGGCCGCGGGGATCGCGACGAGGATGACGATCACCGTCGAGCCGGTCGCGACGATGAGCGAGGTCTTGAGCCAGTTGAGGAACCGCTCGTCGCCGAGGATCTGGGCGTAGGTGTCCCACTGCCAGACCTTCGGCAGGATGCTCGGCGGCGTGCTCTTGACGTCGCTGCTCGTGCGCAGCGAGTCGAGCACCATGACGAGGTAGGGCGCGATGAAGACGAACGCGACCAGCGCGCCACCGATCGCCATGAGGATCCGCTTGCGCCGCTTGGGATCCCGGTTGTATGCCGTGGGCTCGCCTTGCGGCGCAGGCGTGCCCGCAGCGCTCGGCGCGGGGGCCGTCGTCGTGCTCATCGGCTCGTCTCCTCGCGCCAGTTGATGATCTTGAGGTAGATGCCGACGACGACGAGGATCAGCAGGACGTTGAAGATGCCCGCGGCTGCCGACATGCCCACGTCGTGCTCCTGGCTCTTGAAGGCCAGCTTGTACACGAACGTGATCGTCGTGTCGTGCAGGTAGCCGGGGTTGCGGTCGTTGAGGGTGTAGATGATCGGGAAGCTGTTGAAGACGTAGATGACGTTGAGCACCGTCGCGATCATGAGCGCCGGGCGCATCAGCGGGAGCGTGATGTTCCAGTAGCGCTGCCACGGGCTCGCGCCGTCGACGGTGGCCGCCTCCATGACGTCGTCCGGGATCGCACCGAGGCCGGCGATGAAGACGAAGATCGTGAAGGGCAGCGACACGAAGACGCCGACGACCACCATCGAGAACATCGTCCAGCTGTCGTCACCGAGGAAGTCGATGGGCGTGCCGATGACGTGCAGGCTCAGGAGGATGTGGTTGATGATCCCGTAGTTGTAGTCGTAGAGCAGGACGAAGAGCTGGCTCGTGATGACGAGCGAGGCGGCCCACGGGATGATGACGGCCCACCGGACGAAGCGTCGTCCCGGGAAGCTCTTCACGAGGAACTGCGCGAGCGCGAGGCTCAGGACGATCGTGATCGCCACGACCGCGACGACCCATACGACGGTGTTGCGCAGCACGGTGCCGAGGTCGGGGTGCTCGAGCACCTTGACGTAGTTGTCCCAGCCCGCGTCACCCTTGCGCAGCCCGGTGATGGAGTACTCGCCGCGCGAGGCGTCGAAGAGCTTGATCGCCGGGTAGAGCACGACGCCGAGGATGAGCGCGAGAGCCGGCGCGAGCCACAGCAGCGCGACGAGGGGGTGGACCTGGCCGATGCGTCCCGCACGGCGCCGACGACCGGCGCGGGACGGCATACGCGAACGACGGTCCCCCGACCCCGCCACGGGGGCGGGATCGGGGGACACCGTGGTGCTGTCGCTCATCGGGGCTGGTGCCTCAGCCGCCGCTCTCGGCGGTCCGCTGCAGACCGTCGAGGGTGGCCTTCGGGGAGCCGTTCATGGCGCCACCGAGGTTCTGCTGGACGGCGAGCTTGACCTTGTCCCACGTGGGGTCGTCGGTCGGCGTGAGCTTCGCGTTGGGCAGCGTGTTGAGGTAGACCTGCAGCGCCTTCTCGTTGGAGAAGTACGCGACGCCCGACTTCGTGACCGGGAGGAAGCCCTCGGCCTTGATGAAGGTGTTGACCTGGTCGGGGGTGTAGTAGAGGTTGTAGAAGGCCTTGACCGCCTTCTCGTTGCCCGGCTTCTTGAAGGCCATGAGGTAGTCGGTGACACCGAAGGTCTTGCTCTCGGTCCCGTCGTTGGACGGGAACGGCGCGACGGCGTAGTCGACCTTCTTGTCCTTGTCGAGGTCGGCCGCGAGCGGGCTGAAGCCGATGACCATGCCGGCGGTGCCGGACTTGAACAGGTCGAAGGCGTCGGCGCGGTTGGTGCGGGCCGGGTTGTTCTGCGTGACCTTCTCGTCGGCGAGCTTCTTGAGGAAGTCGAGGGTCGCGACGTTCTTGTCGGAGTTGATGACCCAGTTGCCGTCGGTCTTCCAGTCACCGCCGTTGTTGAACAGCCACATGGAGAACTCGCCCTGAGCCTCCTCGGGGCCGAGCGGGAGGGCGTAGCCGACCTTGCCGCCACCGAGGGCGGTGATCTTCTTGGCGTCGGCCTCGAGCTCGGTCCACGTCTTCGGCGGCGCGGCGATGCCGGCCTGCTGGAAGAGCGTCTTGTTGTAGAAGAAGGCGCGGGCCGAGGACAGGTCGGGGAAGCCGTAGAACTTGCCCTGGTAGGTGCCGTACTTGACGAACGTGTCGAGGATGTCGTCCTTGACGACGGCCGGGAGCACCGCGTCGGAGTCGTAGAGCAGGCCGTCCTTCGCGTAGCTGGCGTACGCGTTGAGGTTGAGGATGTCGGGGGCCTGGTTGTTCTGGATCATCGTCGATGACTGCTGGTCGATGTTGTCCCAGCTGACGACCTGCACCTCGAGGGTGTATCCGGTCTTCTCGTGGTACGTCTTGGCGAAGGCGTCCCAGAACGCCTTCGTGTGGTCCTTGGAGTACTCGGCCGCGACGAGCTTGATCGTCTTGGCCTCCTCGGCGGTGCCGCCGGCCGTGCCCCCCGGTGCCGTACCGGCACCTGTCCCTCCGCCGCATGCGCCGAGGGCGAGGCCTGCGATGGCCAGCCCCGCGACGACCACAGACTGCTTCGTCGACCTCATGTCTCTCCTTGGTTCGGTGCCGGACGTGGTGGCAACGTGATCACGCGCCGACCCGGTCACACAATTAGGCCAACCTAGAGGGGCGTCTTTGCCATCCGCAAGAGCAATTCTGACTGGATGTTCATCAATTCGATCACAATCACGCAAGGGGGCGTCGCTCGGTCAGACCTGGTGAATCTCGACACCGGCCTCGCGCAGCGCGTCCACCTCGTCGCGGTCAGCGCCCACCGTAGTGACGAGGTGGTCGATGCGCTCGGCGGGACAGATCGAGGCGAAGGTCCGCACTCCGAGTTTGTCACCCGTGGCGACGCAGATGACCTGTTTCGACCGTTCGATCATCGTGCGGATGATGGCGGCCTCCTCCTCGTGCCGGCACGTGGCGCCCTCGCGGGCCGACAGCCCGTTGACGCCGACGATGGCGACGTCGAGCCACAGCTGCTGGAGCACGAGGGTCGCGAGTGGGCCGGTCACCTCGTAGGACTCGGGCCGCGCGACCCCGCCGAGCGAGACGCACTGGACGTGCGGCCGGAGCACCGCCTCGGTCGCGATGTTGAGGGCGTTGGTGACGATCGTGATCTCGCCGTCGGCCGCGAGGTCCTCTCGCGCCGTGATGGCCCGTGACGTCGCGGTCGTCGTCGTGCCGCCGTTGAGGCCGATGACCTGGCCGGGCAGGACGAGCGCGGCCGCCGCCTCGGCGATCCGCGTCCGGTCGTCGTCGGCCATGCTGCTGCGGTAGCGGTAGGGCAGCTCGTAGGCGACCGACGTCGCGACGACGCCACCGTGGTTGCGGGCCACGAGCTGTCGCTTGGCGAGCTCGGAGAAGTCTCGCCGGATGGTGGCCTCGCTGACGCCGAGCAGCTCGGCAGCCTCGCCGACGCCGAGGCGGCCGGTCGTGGCGAGGCGGTCGAGCATGATCGACCAACGACTGGCGCGGTTGCGGGCGAGATCGCTCTCTTCGGTCACGCGCTGACGATACCGCGCAGTTCGAGCAATGGACATGTGCATCTCTGCGCGTTTACGCTGTGTTTCGCGCAAACACAATCACCATCGTCACGGCGAGAGCCGTGTGACCGTCGAACCGTCGGGAGCCACCATGCCGCAGACCACGCACCTCGCCCAGGAGATCGCCACGCAGCCGGACGACTGGGAGCGCGTCGTCACGCGCCTCGACGACGTCGCGCGGCACCTCCCGCGCCCCGGTGAGCGGGTCGCGACGATCGGGTGCGGCACCTCGTGGTTCATGGGACAGGCGTATGCCGCCCGCCGCGAGGCGCTCGGCCAGGGCCCCACCGACGCGTATGCCGCCTCCGAGCACCAGCTCGCGCGCGGCTACGACCGTGTCGTCCTCATCAGCCGCTCCGGCACGACGACCGAGGTCATGGCCGTCGTCGAGGAGCTGCGCGCCTCGGGCACGCCGCACGTGTCGATCGTCGCGACGGCCGGCACCCCGGTGGCCGAGCGCTCCGACGCGACGGTGCTGCTCGACGACGTCGACGAGCAGAGCGTCGTGCAGACCCGCTTCGCCACGACGACCCTCGCGCTGCTGCGCGCCTCGCTCGGCGACGACCTGGGTCCGGTGGCCGAGCAGGCCCGAGCCGTCCTCGCGGAGGACGCGTCGGCGGCATACGGCCACCTCGCGCTGGCGGAGCAGGTCACCTTCCTCGGGCGCGGCTGGTCCAACGGCATCGCCAACGAGGCCGCGCTCAAGCTGCGCGAGTCGGCACAGTTCTGGTCGGAGTCCTACCCGGCGATGGAGTACCGCCACGGACCGATCAGCATCGCGGCGCCGGGGCGGGCCGTGTGGGCCTTCGGTGAGGTGCCGGAGGGGCTGCCCGAGCAGGTGCGCGCGACCGGGGCCCACTTCGAGCACCGCGACATCGACCCGCTCGCCGACCTCGTGCGCCTGCACCGGCTGTGCCTCGGCAAGGCCGACGCCGCCGGCCTCGACCCCGACGCGCCCCGCAACCTCACGAGAAGCATCGTCCTCACCTGACACGTCGAGAGGCCAAAGTCTGCGGGTCTCGGCGACTCGAGAGGCCAAAGTTCGCGACGCACTTTGGCCTTTCGACGTGCGCCCACCCGCGAGCTTTGGCCTCTCGACGGTTTGACGAGCGGCCAGACGTGGCCTTTCGACGGTTAGTGGAGGGCTAGGAGCTGCATCAGGCGGGCGGCCTCGTCGGTGACGGCGTCGCGGGCGGCGCCGAGGTACTTCCTCGTGTCGACCGTCGGCGACGCCTCGAGCCGCTCGGTCATCGCCCGCGTGAAGACCTGGTTGAGGTGCGTCGCGATGTTGACCTTGGTCATCCCGGCCCGCACCGCGGCCACGAGCCCCTCGTCGGGCACCCCGGACGAGCCGTGCAGCACGAGCGGCACCGGCACCGAGCGGCGCAGTGCCGCAATGAGATCCGTGTCGAGCTGCGCCGTGCGGTCGGTCATCGCGTGGCTGCTGCCCACGGCCACCGCGAGCGCATTGACGCCCGTGTCGGCGACGAACCGGGCCGCGTCGTCCGGGTCGGTGCGCACGCCCGGCGCATGGACGCCGTCCTTGCCGCCGACCTCCCCGAGCTCGGCCTCGACGCTGACCCCGGCCGCGCGGCAGAGCTCGACGACACGACGGGTCACGGCGCGGTTCTCGTCGTCGGGCAGCGTCGAGCCGTCGAACATCACCGACGTCAGCCCGAGCCGGACCGCCTCCTCGACGAGCGAGACGTCCTCCGCGTGGTCGAGGTGGACGACGACGGGCTGCGCACACGCGTCCGCGATGGCGAGCGTCGCCGCCGCGATCGGTGCGAGCGCGCCGTGGTAGCGCACGCAGTTCTCGGAGATCTGCATGACGACGGGTAGCCCGACGCGCTCGGCCGCCGCGGCGTAGGCCTCGGCGTGCTCGAGCTGGATGACGTTGAAGGCCGCCACGGCACGGCCGGCGGCTGACGCCTCGGCGAGCAGGGGCGTCAGGGCTGAGCGGGTCACAGACGGATCTCCTCGATCTCGACGGTGGGGAGCAGACGGGTGACGTCGGCCGGGTCGACGGCGCCGGCGACGGGTTGGAGCACCGCCGCGGCCGACCAGGCGACGCCGCGACGCAGGACCGAGGCCCACGCCTCGGGACCCTCCGGCAGGTCGCCGTCGCCGTCGAGGTCGGCCGCGAGCGAGGCCGTCAGGGCGTCACCCGCGCCGGTCGGGTTGCCCGAGAGCGGGCGTGGCAGGTGGGCCCGGAGGGCGACGTCGTCGTGGACGAGGACGAGGCCGTTCGTGCCGTCGCTGATGATCGCGGCACGGGCGCCGGCCGCCACGAGCGCGCGGGCGGCCCCGGGCACGGACGGCACCTCGCCGCGGCCCAGCCCGGTGAGGGTCTGGGCTGCCTCGACCCGATTGGGCTTGACGAGGTCAGGCCGCATGGCGAGGGCGCGCGACAGGGGAGCGCCGCTGACGTCGAGGACGACGCGGAGACCGGCCTCGTGGGCCAGGCGGGTGACCCGGCGGACGAGGTCGGGGGCGGTGCCCGGCGGGAAGCTGCCCGACACCGTCAGTGTCGACGCCTCAGGGGCGAGCGCTTCGATCTCGTCGGCGACGCGGTCCCACACCCGCTGCGACTGCCCGATGCCGGGCTCGTTGAGCAGGGTCACCCGGCCGCTCGCCTCGACGACAGCGACCGACCGGCGCGTGGGGCAGGGTGACGGGACGAGCCGGTGCGGCACCCGGCGGGCCCCGAGGTCGGAGGCGAAGAGGTCGAGGTCCATCTCGCCGACGGGCGCCACCGCGACGGACCGGCAGCCCATCGACGTCAGCACCGCAGCGACGTTGAGCCCCTTGCCGCCGGCACGCTCGCTGACAGAGGCGACGCGGTGGGTCTCGCCGAGCGCGACGAAGGGGACGGCATACGTGATGTCGAGCGCCGGGTTGGGCGTGAAGGTGACGATCATCGACCGACGAGGTCCAGGGCGATGGTCGCGGCGCCGAGCGAGCCGGCGCGGTCGCCGAGGGCGGCGCCGCGGACGGCGACGTCGTCGCGACCACCGAGGCGGGCCGTGAGGGCTGTGCGCAAGGGCTGGAGCAGGGTGTCGCCGGCGTGGACGAGCCCGCCGCCGATGAGGACGAGCTCGGTGCCGGCGGCTGCCACGACAGGGGCGACCATGATGGCGAGCGCGTCGATGGCCTCCTGCCAGATGCGTCGGGCCTCGGGCTCCCCGGCCTCGGCGCGGCGGGCGACCTCCTCGGCGTCACCGACGAGCCCGGTCGCCTCGGACCAGCGGCGCCCGATGGCGCCGGCGCTCGAGAGCGCCTCGAGGCAGCCGCGCTGTCCGCACGCGCAGAGCGGGCCGTCGGGCACGACGACGATGTGGCCGATCTCGCCGGTCCACAGCGAGCCGGTGACGAGCTGGCCCCGGCAGAGGATGGCACTCGCGAGACCCGTGCCGAGCGGCACGAAGAGCACGTTGTCGGCCTCGCGCGCGGCTCCGAGGCGGTGCTCGGCGAGCAGCCCCGAGCGCACGTCGTGGCCGATGGCGACGGGCACGTCGACGTGGGCGGCGACGCTGCCGCGCAGGTCGAGGTCGCGCCAGCCGAGGTTGGCCGACCACACCCCGATGCCGGTCACGTCGTCGACGAGCCCGGGCACGGCCACCCCGACGGCGAGCAGGTCGACGGCCTCGTCGACGCGGGCCGTCAGCTCGACGACGGCCTCGGCGGCGACCTCGCCGAGCTGGTCGCCGACCTTGTCCGGCGTCGGGCGGACGGCCTCGGCGAGCACCTGGCCGTCGGGGGTCACGAGGGCCGACTTGATCCGGGTGCCGCCGACGTCGATCCCGACCACTGCTTCGCGCATCACGACGCGCATTCTATGAGCATTACTGCACGGTTGAACACCTGATCGAGCACATTTGGACACTTGAGTCGCAGCGCGGGCACGCCGCACAGCCTGCCACTCGCAGCCCTGCGCCGCTCGCGAAGTCGCTCACCGCAGGTAGAGGGCCCGGGCCGGGCACAGCTTCACCGCCGTGTCGGCCGCCGCCCTGCCGTCGTCGCCGACGACGCGGTCGCCCGCGACGACCGGGTAGCCCCACTCGTCGAGGGTCACCCCCGCGAGCAGCTGCGCGCAGACGCCGTGCCCCGAGCAGGCGACACGGTCGACGGCCAGGCGCCGCTCGCGGACGAGCCCGAGGCGTCGGCGCGTGTGGTCGGCTCCGTCCTGGGTCGCGCGCTCTGCGGGCACGTCAGTGAGCGTGGACATCGGTCCTCTTCGGGGGTCCGCGCGCGTCCGCGGCCTACCGGATCGGCTGACCGCGCGGGGCCTCAGGCGTCAGGGGCTGCGTCTGGTGCTGCGTCCGGTGCTGCGTCCGGTGCTGCTTCCGGGGCTGCTTCCGGGGCTGCGTCGGGCCCGGCGCCGTGGCGGGCGAGGAAGGCGGCGGCGGCGTCGGCGACCTCTCGCCAGCCGCTGTCGACGACGAGCGAGTGCCCACGCCCCGGGATCTCGATGATCTCGGTGGGGGCGGGGTTCTTCAGCTGACGCTTGTAGGAGGCGTGCGCGATGGCCCACGGCACGATGTGGTCCTTCTCGCCGCTGATGACGAGGAGCGGGCCGCGGTCGGGGTTGTCGGTGTCGACGCTGGCCTCGGTGCGCGGGTTGAGGTTCGCCGTGGCGGCCTGGAAGAGCGGGCGGCCCGGCGCCGCGACGGGATACGTGCGATAGAGGTCGGCGGCCTCCTCGGCGCTGACGGCGTTGGCGAAGGCGTAGCGGTACTGGTCGAAGGTCAACGAGACGTGCCGGTTGTAGTTGGCCGGGTTGGTGAGCACGGGAGAGCTCGCGCGCAGCGCCGAGACGGGGAGGGGCAGCACGCCGCGGAAGGGCGCGGGGTCGACGGCGACGGAGGCTCGGGCGAGACCCTGACCGGCGAGCTTCTGGGTGATGAGGCCACCGAAGGAGTGACCGATGACGACCGGCTCGCGGTCGAGCAGGCGGATGACGTCGGCGACGTGGTCAGTGACCTGGCCGACGGTCTTGCCGGCGAAGACCTCTGGGTGGGCGCGGGCCTCCTCGACGGTCTCGGGGTCGTCGGGCCAGCCGGGGGCGAGCGTGGCGTAGCCGAGGGACTCGAAGTGCTCGCGCCACGCGTCCCAGCTGCTCGGGAGCAGCCACAGGCCGTGGACGAAGACGACGGGCTGGCGGCCGCTCGCGTTGGCGGCCTCGACCTGGGCGCGCTCGGTGGCGGTGATGACGGAGGTGGCGGCGGGCGTGGCGGGTGGCGTGGTGCTCATGGTGTTCTCCCGTGCGGTGAGGGGGCGGATGGGTCCAGCAGGCAGAACGATCGTTCTACAGTAGCCATTCCCGTCGGTGTGCGCCAGAGGTCGGGCGCACCGGTTTCGCCCCGGCTCACGGACCGCACTAGCCGGTCGAGCACCTGCGTTAGCGTGGCGACGTGGACGAGCCGACGACGACGCGGACCCCCGGCCGCGAGCGCCTGCTCGCCGCCGCCTCCCGGCTCTTCTACCGCGAGGGCATCAAGGGCGTCGGCGTCGATCGCATCCTCGAGGAGGCCGGCGTCACCCGCGCCACGATGTACCGCCACTTCGCCGGCAAGGAGGCGCTCGTCGTGGCCTACCTCGAGTCCGAGGACGCCACGCTGCGCGGCTACTTCGCCGACGCCGAGGCCGACGGCGGCACCCCGACGGAGCTGCTCGGCCGGATCATCGACACCATCGCGCTCGACATCACGAGCTATCACACGCGCGGCTGCCCCTTCGTCAACGCGGCGGCGGAGTTCCCCGACGCCGACAGCGCGGTGCGGCGCATCGTCACCGCACACCGGACCTGGCTCCGACAGTCCCTGTCCGAGCTGGCCCGCGCCGCAGGGCTGCCCGACCCCGAGGCCTCGGCGGCGGCGCTCGTCCTGCTCCGCGACGCCGCGCTCGTCGGGGGTTATCTCGACGGGGTCGAGGTCACGGCCCCGGCGTTCGTCGCGACGGCGCGTCAGGTCGCCGGGCTCGACGCCTGAGGGTCCGGCTCAGTCGCCGGCGCGGGCGAGCGCCACGGTCTTGGGCACGACGAGACGCCAGGCGTCGATGACGATCTCGCGCATCCGGTCGACGTCGAGCGCGTCGAGGCGCACCTCGACCCAGTTGAAGCGGAGGTCGGACCGGCGCGGCATGAGGAAGACGTCGGGCTCGCTCGCGACGAGCACGTCGCGCTCCTCCTTGGGGAAGGCGAACCCCATCTGCGTCTCGTCGGCGGAGAACGCGAGCCACACGATCTTGCCGACACGGAACTTCACGCGGTCGCGGACGAGCACCTCGTACGAACGGGGGAGCCGCTCGGCCACGCGCCGCACGTCGTCGATGGTCACGGGCACCCCTCCACCCTGCCATGCACGCCGGAGCGACACGCCGTCCGAAGCCTCTGACTCCGAGGGACCGCTCGCTCCCCTACCCCCCTCGCCCGGCACCCGGCCCGGCACCCCGCCCGACCCCTTCCGCGGACGCACGCGACGGCATACCCTGCCCCTGTCGCGACCTCGACGGCCCCCGGGCCGGGCGGGCTGAAACGTCGACTCCCTGACACACCGACAAGGAGACGACGTATGCCGTCCAACCCCACCCCGCCCACCGTCCCGCAACGCCTGCTCGCCTTCCTCGACCGCCTCGGCGCCGAGCTCGACCGCCGCGGCGACGCCGTCGCCCTGCTCGGTCTGGGCTCGGTCGGTCGCGACCTGCACCGCCTCGACGAGCACTCCGACGCGGACTTCTTCGTCGTCGTCGACGACGCGGCCACCCGCGACCGCTACATCGCCGACATCGACTGGCTCGAGGCCGCGCACCCGGTCGTGTGGTCGTTCGAGAACAGCGACCTCGGCCGCAAGGCGCTCCTCGAGGGCGACCTCTTCGCCGAGTACGCCGTCTTCGCCCTCGCCGACATGGCGACCGCCGGCTACCCGCCGGGCCGCATCCACTGGAGCCGCGCCGACGCACCCGCCGGCCTCGAGGTCCCCACGGCCCCACTGCCGCAGCCGCCCTCGCTCGAGCACGAGGTCGGCGAGGCCATCACCAACCTCTACGTCGGGCTGCACCGCGACCTGCGCGGCGAGCGCCTGACCGCGACCCGCTTCATCCAGGGGTATGCCGTCGACCGCTGGGTCACGGTGCTCGGCCACCTGGGGCTCGGGCACGGCGCGCAGCAGGATGTCTTCGTCGTCGACCGCGGTGTCGAGCGTCGCTTCGGCCCGGACCTGCTGCCGCTGGCCGACCTCGTGCCCGGCTACGAGCGCAACGTCCACGCGGCGACCACGCTCCTGCGCCTGCTCGAGGCCCACGTCGAGCTGGACCCGACGATCGTCGCGGCCGTCCGCGACCTCATCACCCGGTCGGCGGCCGACGCTCAGTCCCGGGCGGGCTCGAGCTCGAGCTCGTAGACGAGCAGGGTCAGCGTGGCGATCGGTGACCAGTCGCGCTCGGGGGCGCGGGTGAAGCCGAAGCGCTCGTAGACGCGGTGGGCGGCGTGCATCATCGGCTGGGTCGAGAGCACGACGCGGCGCCGTCCGAGGGCCCGCGACCGGTCGATGCACTCGCGGACGAGGGCCGTCCCGATGCCACGGCCGCGGCCCTCGGGCGCGACGGCGAGCGTGCGGAACTCGGCCTCACCCTCGCGCGCGACGTCGGCGAACGGGCCGGGAGCTCCGACGAAGGCCACGCCGCCGAGGACCGTGCCCGCGTCGTCGACCGCCACGAGGACGTCGGCGTGCTCGGCCCGACGCCCGACATCGCGGAGCACGGCGAGGTAGGGGTCCGCGTCGCCGTAGTCGAGCAGCCCGTCGTCGAGGTAGGCCGCGGCCGTCAGCTCGCCGAGCCGTTCGTAGTCGTCCGGGCGCACTGCCCGGATCGTGAAGCCGTCCATGCGCGCCAGTGTCGCAGCCGCGGGCCGACCGTCGTCCGAGATGTCTCCCATGTGACCGGCAGGGGGCACCCAGCCGGTTCGCAGAAACCGCACCTACGTTCCGAGACGGCTCGAGCGAGCCACCTCGGGGGCTACAGGGAAGGGGCAGCATGCGCACACACACCACGCGCACCAGGACCGTCGTGGGGGTCGGGCTCGCCGCGAGCGCCCTCGCGCTCGGCACGACCTTCGCCGCCGGGTCGGCGGCGTCGGCCGCCGGCACGGACGGCAGCGACATCGTCTACACCGTCCACCCACTGACGAAGCAGTTCTCCACGGGCACGAAGCCGGGCGCGCTGCCGACACCGTCGCAGTGCGTGGCCAGGATCGGGCTCGCCTGTTACACGCCGGCCCTCATCCGGAAGGCGTACGACATCCCCGACGGGTGGACCGGCAAGGGACAGCGCATCGTCGTCGTCGACGCCTACGGCAGCCCGACGGTCCGTGCGGACCTCGACGTCTTCAGCCAGACGTTCGGCCTGCCCAAGGCCGACCTCAACGTCTACTACCCCGGAGGTGCTCCGCAGACGAGCACGGCCCACCGGGGCCAGCCACTCAGCTGGGCGGGGGAGACGAGCCTCGACGTCCAGTGGGCACACGCCATCGCACCCGACGCGACGATCAACCTCGTCGTCGCGCCGAACAACTACGGCAACGCGCTCAACGTCGCCGTGAAGTACGCCGTCGACCACGACCTCGGCGACGTCCTGTCGATGAGCTACGGCGCCGACGAGGCCGCGATCAAGGGCAAGGGCAACAACCTCCAGCTCCAGCAGTCGCACGCGAACTTCGCGGCGGCCGCCGCCAAGGGGATCTCGCTCTTCGCCTCCTCGGGGGACGACGGCGCCTCGAACGGCGGCCCGGCCCTCGCGGCCGGCTACCCGGCCTCCGACCCGCTCGTCACGGCGGTCGGCGGCACGAACCTCTTCGCGAGCGACACCGGCGCCTACCAGGGCGAGACGGTGTGGGGCGACGAGGCGTCGTGCGCCGTGCACCAGCCGTTCGGCTGCATGCTCGGCCCGATCGGCGCGACGGGCGGCGCCCCGAGCACGGTCTTCCCGGTGCCCGCCTACCAGGCCGGCGTCAACGGCAACGCGATGCGCACGACGTCGGACGTGTCCTACAACGCATCGGTCTACACGTCGGTCTTCGTCTACGAGGGCTTCAACGCCAACCCGGACGACAACGGTTTCTACTTCTACGGCGGCACGAGCTCCGGCTCGCCGCAGTGGGCCGCGATCGGCGCCCTCGCCGACCAGCAGGCCGGTCACCGTCTGGGCGCCCTCAACCCGGCGCTCTACGCGATCGGCACCGGGGCGACGCACGCGCTCGCCTTCCACGACGTGACGTCGGGCAACAACGCCTGGCACGGGCCAGGCCTCGACGCGAAGGTCGGCTACGACGACCCGACGGGCCTCGGCTCACCGGACGTCTCGAACCTCGTGGGGCAGCTCATCCACTGACCTGTCCCCTCCAATCCCGTCAGATCACGTATGCCGTGTCGTGGCCACCCAGCACCCCGCTGGGTGGCCACGGCCGTCAGGGCCTCGTGGCGGCCTGCTCCACGAGCTTGGTGAACCGGGCGGAGTAGTGCGTGAACCCGCCGGCGTGACTTGCATCGTCGAAGGTGACCGTGGTCGCGCCGGCCCGGGCAGCCATGTAGCGCTGCAGCGCCGGGTCGATGACCCGGTCGGCGCCGGAGACGGCATACCAGGACGGGATGGTGGGCCAGGCCACGTCTCCGGAGGGCGCGAACAGGATGCTGAGGTCCGTGGGCGTCTGGGCACGGTCCAGGGTGGCTGCGAGCCGGGGGCTCAGGTCCTGTGCGAAGTCGTCGCGGAAGCTCGTCGACGTGATCGTCGCGCGACCTGCGCTGTCGAAGGTGAGGTGACCGGGCGCGAGGAACGCGGCCGGCGCGTAGCCCGCACCCAGTCCGATGATGCTCTCCCCGGCCGCGGGGACGAACGCTGCCGTGTAGACCAGCGCGGTCACGTCGCCGCGCCCGGCAGTCGCGTCGGAGATGACGAACCCGCCGTAGGAGTGCCCGACCACGACCTTGGGACCGGCGACCGCGTCCAATGCCGCCCTGACGGTCGCGATGTCGGCGACCGTGCCGGAAAGTGGCAGTGACACTGCGACCGTGCGGTAGCCGTCCTTCCCCAGGGCGGACGAGACCTCGTCCCACGAGGACGCACCCGCGAAGGCGCCGTGCACCAGCACGATGGTCGGCCGCGTCGAGACGGATCGCGGCGACTCGGAAGAGGTCGGGGCGGCCAGGGCCGGGGAACCGGCGAGGAGGGCGACGAGCGCGGCGAGAACGGCCACCACGACACCGGTCAGCCAGGAGGACCGCTGGACGTTCCCGGCACTGCGTCTGCTCCTCGTCCGGGCGGTCTCTCGGAGGTGGTCGGGCGGCGCAGCTGTCGGTGGGGTGGTCTCGGTGCCGGACCGGTTGCCGTACATGTGGTTCTCCTCGGGCTCGGATGCTCAGGTCGTGGTGATGAGGCCGCCGTCGATGGCGACGTCGGCTCCGGTGATGTTTCCGGCGACGTCGCTGGCCAGGAAGGCGACCAGGTTGGCCACCTCGCCGGGCCGGGTGAAGCGACCGGTGGCGGACTCACGGGCCGCTGCGGCGGCGACGGCGGAGGGGTCCGTGCCCTGCCGTGCGGACACCGCGGCAGCGACACCTCCGGCGCCGAGCCACAGGTCGGTGGACACCGGCCCGGGGCTCACGGTGTTGACCCGGATCCCCTTCGGGCCCAGCTCCTTCGAGAGGGACTTGCAGAAGCTGCGCAAGGCCGCCTTGGCCGCGCTGTAGTCGATGACGCCCGGGTCGGCGAGGACGGCGTTGACCGAGCTCGTGCAGACGATGGCACCCCGGCCACGAGCCAGCATCATCGGCAGGGCGGCGCGGGTGGTGCGCACTGCGGCCATGAGGTTGAGCGTGTAGCTGGTGGCCCACTGGTCGTCCGTCACGGCGGCGAAGCCGTCCAGGCGCGGGGTCACCGCTCCGACGTTGTTGACGAGGACGTCGAGACGCCCGTGTCCGGCTGCGGCGTCGACGAGATGGGCCACCCCGTCCGGTTGACCGAGGTCGACGGCGACGTAGTCCACCGTTCCCGTGCGAGTCAGCGCCTCGAGCTCGGGCGAGCTCTCGCGCGCGCCGGCCACCACGGTGACTCCCTCGTCGGCCAGCACCTGCGTGATGGCGAGCCCGATCCCCTTGCTCGCGCCGGTGACGATGGCGACCTGCCCGGCCAGCCCCAGATCCATGGTCAGAGTCCCTGCTCGCGCAGCCACGCCAGCACGGCCTCGGCGATCTCGCTCCATCCGTTGTCGATCGTCAGCGAATGGCCCCGACCCTCGAACTGACGCAGCTCGGTGACAGCGGTGGAGTGACGGTACTGCTTCAGCGTCGATCGGGTGACGGCGTCGGGCACCGTGTGGTCCTCCAGCCCGGAGATGAGCAGGAGCGGTCCGCGCGTGGTGTTGCGAGTGTCGACCTCGGCCTCGGAGTGGAGCGAGAAGTTGGCGGCCGCCGCCTGGTACAGGGGCTTCGCGGGGGAGGGGATGCTCCACCGCTCGTAGAGGGCGTCCGACTCCTCCTCGCTCACGGCGTTGCCGAAGCCGTAGCGGAACTCCTTCCCCGTCAGCGAGACCGCCCGGTTGCGGTTGGCCGGGTTGCCCAGTGCGGGCAGTCCGGCGCGCAGCTGGGCGAGCGGCAGCGGCAGGACGCCCTTGATCTGCGCAGGGTCGATGGCGACTGCTGCGGCCGCCTTCCCCTGGCCGAGCAGCTTCTCGGCGATCAGGCCGCCGAACGAGTGGCCGATGACGACGGGCGGCTCCGAGGAGCCGTCGCAGAGGGACGCGTAGTGGTCCGTCACGTCGTCGATGCCCAGCCCGGCGACGGCCTCCGGCTGCTCTCGCGCCTCGGACACGGTCTCGGGCTCGTGGGGCCACCCGGGCGCGGAGGGCGAGTAGCCCGACCGCGCGAAGAGCTCGACCCACGGGGTCCAGCTGGTGCTGTGGAGCCACAGTCCGTGGATGAAGACGACGGGGCGCGGGGCTGGCTGCATGAGGGTGCCTCCGAAAGAGATGCGGGCTGGGCGACCTCCTGGCCGTCCACGGGGTGTCGCAGGGGACGGCGACGGTTCCGAGTCTTGTCGCAGCCGTCGCCACACGTCCAAGACCCGTTCCGAACGGATCGATAGCCGCGAGATCCCCTCCGGCAGCGGCCGGCTCGATAGCGTGGGCGACGGAGACCGACACCCCGCTACGCCCATCCAGTCCACGGCCTCCACGGAGGCGTCGGCATGGACCTGGAGCTTCGACTGGTGCGCTACTTCGTGGCGGTCGCCGACGAGCTGCACTTCGGTCGTGCAGCGGCACGGCTCTACGTGAGCCAGCCGGCCCTCTCCAAGCAGATCCGCAAGCTCGAGGACCAGCTCGGCGAGCCCCTCTTCGTGCGGGACAGCCGGCATGTGACCCTGACGACGCGAGGGGAGCGGTTCCTCGTGGACGCCCGTCGGCTCCTGGCGCTGGCGGACTCGATGTCCGCACGGACCCGACCCGAGGGGGTGAGCATCGCCCATGTGTTCGAGCTGTCCACGAGCCAGGTCGTCGCCGACGCCTTCAGGCTCGCCGAGCCGGGGATCCCCCTGCGAGAGCACGCCATGGACAGCGTCACCCAGCTCAACGCGCTCCTGCAGGGCCGGCTCGACGTCGCCATCCTGCGCGTCACGCCGCGGATGAAGGTCGCACACCCCACCGGCTGGCGCCACCGGCTCCTGCGCCTCGAACCCCTCGTGCTCGTGGGCCGACACGAGGATGGGCACCAGGGGCGGGTGTCGTTCGGCGAACGGCCGTTGCACGTCTTCGGGGACCCGCCCAGCTCCGGAACCTACAACGCGCACGGTCAGTACCTGACCGCCCTGGAGCAACGACTCGGTCTCACGATGCAGTGGCTCGGAACACCGGGCGCCTTCAGTCACTGCCTCTCGCACGTTCGATGGGCACCCGACAGCATCCACTACCTCGAGTTCCTCAGCTACGCGGAGAAGTACGTCGCCGAGGGGCTGCACATGTCCTGGCCCGACGAGATCCAGCCGTACTATCCGTGGTCGCTCGCCTGGCGCGCGGACGACGTGGACGCGACGACGACTCGTCTCATCGAGGTCTCGGTCGGCGCGGCCGAGGACCTCGGCTGGCTGGCCTCAGGGCGGGACGGCAGACACGCCCCTGCCTGGTTGCCGGAGGACGACCCTGCCTGGGCGGAGGTCCTCACAGCCGACCCGGGCGGGCACGGGACGGGTCCGGCGACGGGCGCGGCAGCGGAGATGGCGCCGGGCCCCTGACCCAGATCCCGGACCCAGGTCTCCTCCCAGACGCGGACCTCCGTCTGCCGTGCTGCGGCTTGCGCCGTTCTTGCGGAGTTCTTGCCGGTGTGTCCGACGGTGTCTTGCACCACGACGACGAGAGTTCGCGACATGAACTCGGTCATCGTCGACGGAGCAGCCTCCCTGGCTGCGGCTTGGCCCCTCGCTCTTCTCACCATCCTCGTCGGCTCCCTCTTCGCCACGGCCTACGTCCGCGTCGGGCGGCCGACGGGCGCCGGGCCGCGTTGGGACGACGCCGGCCCGGGCCGGGCCTGCCGCGCGGCCGGACACAGCTACCTCAAGCGCGAGACCGGATGGTGCTGCTCGCAGTGCGGTGACGAGATCGCCGAGCAGACGTACGTCCCGCAGGTCGCCGGGGCGGTCGGCGGCGCCTGAGCGCACGCGTCCAGCGGTGCGCGCCCTCGTCAGTGGTGCACGCTGCACGACGCACTCATCGTCCGAGCGCGCACCCCTGAGTGCAGCCCGCACCGGTGAGCGGGTGACCCGGTGCGTCAGGCGGCGAGACGCCAGGCGAGGACGCCGAAGAGCACACCGAGCGAGTTCGTCGCCCAGTGCATGCCGACGCTCGCGAAGAGGCTGCCGCTGCGCCGGCGCAGCTCGCCGGCGAGGACTCCACCGAGCGCCGTGAAGAGCACGGTGCCGCCGACGACGGCGGCCTTGGCGAAGGGGCCCAGCCCGGACACGGCGGAGCCGATCGCCTCGTTGCCGGTGGCCGAGGCCATGGCGGGGAAGATGTGCCAGAGGCCGAAGAGCAGGGACGACCCGGCGAGCACCTGCCACATCCGGGCGTGCCGGGAGAGGAAGCCCCAGAGCACGGAGCGGAAGGCGACCTCCTCGAGCAGGATCGTGCCGACGGGGATCATGACGAAGGCCGTGAGCAGCGCACCGGCCGGGGGCAGGTGGTAGCGCGCGTCGAGGAAGGCCGTGCGCGTCATCGGGAGCAGGATGCCGACGAGGTAGACGAGCCCGACGACCGCGATGACGCCGAGTCCCCAGCGGATGCCGCGGGCGTGGGTGTGCCGCGCGAGGCCCAGCTGGTGCCAGGACAGGCCCTGCCACCGGGCGAACGCCAGAAGGGCGACGGCACCGACCGGGCCGAGCCACATCGTGTCCCAGCCGAGCACGTGGTTGGCCACGTTGACGCCGGCGAGGGCGAAGACGACGGCCACCGTGGCGGCCAGCCGGGCGCGACGACCGCGGGCGATGAGCGCCAGTCGACGCCGCCGCACCGGGTCGTGACCACGGTCGTGCAGCGCCTCGGGAGAAGTCTTGACGACGCCGTCGGTCGGGGATGCGACGGCGGAAACGGGGCTCACGACTGGGCTTCTCATTGCCTCGATTTTCGCACGTCAACCTGTGCGAGACCTGTGCTGAAACGGGCCGGCGACACCGCCCGCCACCCGGTTCACAGGCGCCCCAGACGACCCCACGGCCACGTCCGGCGCCGGAGAGCGCGTCAGACATCCCGTCAGACATCCCGGGGCGTTTACCGACACGTCGGCGCCCCTGTCGCTCTATCGTCTCCGCATGACGACATCGCCGGTACAGGGGCCGGTGCTGGCGAGGGTGCGTCCGGACGCGTGGCGACGCGTCCGCTACGGACTCCTCGTGGCCTGCTTCGTGCTGCTCGGGTGCGGCCTCCTGCTCGGCTCGGCTCCCTCGTCCCTCGCTGACCTCCGTGAGGGTGTCGTGTCCGGCCGCATCGCGGAGGTGCACGTGTCAGGGGGACTGCCCCCGGGCGCGACCGGATACGCGACGGTGACGCTGGCGTGGCGCGAGGGCGGCCTGGGCCGGTACGCCGAGGTCGTCGAGGCGAGCGACCCCGCGGCCACGTCGCCGAGCGAGGTCGGCGGTCGAGAGGTCGTGACGGCGGACGTCGCACAGACGCTCCGCGCACTCGACCCGGGCGTGCGCATCGTGGCCGAGACGTGGTCCGACCCCGGGCAGAAGCTCGCCGGATGGCGGGTGCCCGGGTGGCTGCCCGGGGTCGGGTTCGTGCTCTGGCTCGCCACCGTCGCCCTGGTCGGGAACGGCGCGCAGCCGTGGTGGGCCACCCGCTGGGCCTGGTTCTGGGCGCTCTTCTCCCCGGCGGCGGTCGTGGCCGTCCCGCTCTTCCTGCTCGTCTCGGGCCCGCCGCCCGGGGTTGCCGAGACCCGTCCGACCGGACGGCGGCTCACCGGCGGGTGGGCCTTCATCCTCATCTTCCTCACGGCGCCCGCCGCCTGGACCGCGCTCGGCGGCCGCTGAGCGGAGGCCTCAGCGGCGCCGCTCGACGAGGCCGCGGACGTACTCGGCCTGACCGAGGTGCTTGACCGCGTCGTCGAGGACGGAGACCAGGCGCACCGCCACCGTGACCGGCGGGTCCCAGCGGTCGTCGACGACGCGGGCGTATGCCGTGTCGTCGAGCTCCTCGACGAGCGCGACGGTGCGCTCGTGCACCGCGGCGTGGTAGGCCGCGAAGAGGGCCGGGTCGGCGACGGTGAAGCGGCCCACGTCGGCCGAGGACATGCTCCAGCCGTGGGTGTCCGCCCGGTAGGGCAGCCCGAAGCGCTCGACCCAGCCGTCGCCCGTCCACACCGACTCACTCGCGTCGGTCAGCTGCGCCACCTGGTCGTCCTGCTGGCGCGCGAGGTGCCAGACGAGCCACGCGATGTGGTTCGCGTCGGCGTCGGGGCGCCAGAGCAGCTCGTCGATGGAGAGGCCGTCGACGACCTCTGGCAGGCCGTCTCGGATGCGGCCGAAGCCGTCGAGCATCAGGTCGCGTGCGATGTCAGTCGTCATGTCGTCCACCTAACCAGCATGCATCCGACGCCGACACAGCATCCGGCCGTGCCGGCACCACGCGGATCCGGATCCCTTGCACCAGAGACGCGCCCGACGAAACGGACCTTTGCCACCCGATGTATCTGGACGGCCTGTCCGGTCTCTGAACCCCCGCGCCCACCACACGCAACGACGCCGGGCGCCCCGACCCAGGAGACCAGCAATGACGACCACCCTCACCCCCACCGCCCGACGGGCCACGAGCCTCGCCGGACTCTGCGACGGTGCGGTCCACCTCCCCGGCGACCCCGGCTACGACGCGGCACGGATGCCGTGGAACGTCGCGCTCGACCAGCGTCCGGCCGGCGTCGCGCTGCCCCGCACCGTCTCGGACGTCCAGGCCGTCGTCCGCGCGGCCGCGGCCGCCGGCCTTCGGGTCGCCCCCCAGAGCACCGGCCACAATGCCGGCCCGCTCGTCGGGCGCGGTCTCGAGGACGTCGTCCTCGTCCGCACCGAACGGATGCGCGGGGTCAGCATCGACGCGACCCGCCGCATCGCCCGCGTCGAGGGCGGTGCCCTGTGGATCGACGCGACCGAGCCCGCGGCCGACCAGCGGCTCGCGGCCCTGCACGGCAGCTCACCGGACGTCGGCATCGCCGGCTACAGCCTCGGTGGCGGCATCGGCTGGTACGCCCGCAAGCTCGGCCTCGCCTCCAACAGCCTCACGGCCGTCGAGCTCGTCACCGCCGACGGCGAGCACGTGCGCGCCGACGCGACGCAGAACGTCGAGCTCTTCTGGGCCCTGCGCGGCGGCGGCGGCAACTTCGGTGTCGTCACGGCGCTCGAGTTCCGCCTCTACCCGATCGAGACGGCGTATGCCGGCATGCTCGTCTGGGACCGCGACCAGGCCGAGCGCGTGCTGCGTCGCTGGGCCGACTGGGCGCCCGAGGCCCCCGACGCCGTGACGACGTCGTTTCGCTTCCTCGACCTCCCGCCGCTGCCGGCGATCCCCGAGCCGTTGCGCGGCCGGTCCCTCGTCGTCATCGACGGGGCGGTGCTCGGCTGCGACGCGGAGGCCCGCGGGGTCCTCGGGATGCTGCGCGGCCTCGGTCCCGAGATCGACACCTTCGACCGCGTCCCGGCCCGGTCGCTGACCCGGCTGCACATGGACCCCGAGGGCCCGACGCCCGCCGTCTCGGACGGGACGCTCATCGGCGAGCTCGGCGACGCGACGATCGACACCCTCCTCGAGCACGTCGGCCCCGGCTCGACGTCGTCGCTGCTCTCGACCGAGCTGCGCCAGCTCGGCGGCGCCCTGGGCCGTGCGCCCGAGGGCCTCGGCGCCCTCGCGACGATCGACGCGGCATACGCCGTCTTCGCCGTCGCGATCGCGGCGACGCCGGAGCTCGCGATGCAGGGACAGCTCGACGCCCACGCGCTCACCGGCTCCCTCGAGCCGTGGTCGACGGGCCGCAGCTACCTCAACTTCGCCGAGAACGAGGTCGATGCCCGCACGGGCTACACGGAGTCGGCGTGGCTGCAGCTCAAGGGGATCCGGTCTGCCTACGACCCCGACGACCGATTCCTCGCCAACCACCGCGTCGCCCGCCTCTTCGAGGACGGTGCGGTCACCGAGTGACGACGCGAGTGACGACGCGTTCGAGGTGATCGCGTGAGCCACGGGCCTCACGCGATCACCTCGACGGGAGTCAGAGAGTCACGAGGACGAAGGCCTCCACCGGCTCGCCCTTGCCCTTGAGGGCGAGGGCGCCGAGCGGCTCGGTCGTGGCACCGGGGAGCATCGCGAGGGTGTCGGCGGTGACGGCGACGCGCCCGACGGGGGCCTGGCCCTCGATCCTCGAGGCCACGTTGACGGCGTCGCCGATGACGGTGTGGGTGCGTCCACCCTCGCTGCCGAGCACGCTGACGAGCACCTCGCCGCTGTTGATCCCGACCCGGAAACGCGGCCAGTCCGGGTGCTCGTCGGCGATCCGCGCCGTCTCGGCCTGGAGATCCAGGCCGGCCTGCGCGGCTCGGCGGGCGTGGTCCGGCTGGTCGCCGAGGCGGTTGAAGGTCGCCATGATCGCGTCGCCGATGAGGCGGTCGATGGTGCCGCCGTGCCGCTTGACGACGGCCGGGATCGCGACGGTGAAGTACGCGTTGAGCATGTCGGTGACCTCACTCGGGTCGTGGCCCTCCGAGAAGGTCGTGAAGCCCTTGAGGTCGGCGAAGAGGATCGACATCTCGCGACGCCCGGCGAGGGTGTCGGCGGTGTAGAGCGCGGCGTAGCGCTCCTCGTGCCACGACTGCTGCGCGCCCCAGGCGACGAGGACGAACGCGGCGAGCATGAGGACGTGCCAGCCCCACCACGAGTAGTGCCAGTTCGGGGCCAGCACGATCGCGACCATCGCCTCGGCGAGGAGCACCATCGCCGAGGCCATCGCCGCGGGCAGCAACCCACCGCGCTGCCACCAGAGGCGCACGTACGTCACGGCTGCCACCCCGAAGAGCACGACGGACACGACACCCGCGACGACCATCGGCGGGGAGTCGCGGGCGAGCCCCGGCCCGGCGCCGAACGGCCCGAGCCGCAACAGCGAGGCGACGCCCCACACGACCATCGTGACGAGCAGGGCGACGCGCAACATCCGCGCCCGCCGCATCTCGGCGGCCGCCCGGTCGGCGTCCACCTCGCGCACCGACGCGACGGCAAAGAGCGAGCCGATGGCGATGCCGACGGGGGTGGAGATGTTGAACCCGGCCGAGGCGGTCTCGAGCAGCATGTGCGGGGTTGCGAGGGCGTGCAGCCCGAGGAAGCCCGAGGCGGACAGGAACGCGAGCGAGACGTACATGACACGCACGTCGCCGCGTCGCACCGCCGCCGCCCCCGTGCCGTATGCCGTGAGCGCGCTGAGCACGGCCGCGCCGAGGACCATCCAGAAATGGGTCGGGTCGTGCTGCCACTGCATGTCGAGCTGCTCGGAGAGCCGCAGGACGGCGAGACCGAGCAGCGGCAGCGTCAGCGCGACGGCACCGACGACCGCGCGCCGCCGGGCGCCGGGACGTCCCTCGCCGGGTCCGTCAGCCATGGGGGTCGGCCTGCGCTTCCGGGCTCCTCGACCGCGACGCCGCCTCGACGAGCGAGAGGTACTGGTGCACCTCCGACACGACGACCGACCCCTCGCCGACCGCCGACGCGACCCGCTTGACCGACCCCGCGCGCACGTCCCCGACCGCGAAGAGGCCCGGCACCGAGGTCTCGTGGGCGCACGGGGGCCGCTCGAGGGTCCAGGCGCCGGCCTCGCGCACGTCGGCGCCGGTCGGCAGGAAGCCCCACGGGTCGCGGGCGACCGCGTCGGGCAGCCACGCCGTGTGGGGCTGCGCGCCGATCATGACGAAGAGCCCGTCCGCCGGGATCGAGCGTCGGTCGCCGGTCGTGCGGTCGGCGACGACGACCTCGGACAGCCAGCCGTCGCCGGTCCCGTCGACGACGTCGGCGTTCGGGACGACGGTGATCGTGGGCGACGCCTCGATCTCGTCGATGAGGTAGCGCGACATCGTCGCCGAGAGGTCCGGGGTGCGGATGACGACGGTCACGTCCGCGGCATACCGCTGCAGGTGGAGGGCCGCCTGGCCGGCCGAGTTGCCGCCGCCCACGATGACCGTGTGCGCTCCGGCGAGCCCGTGCGCCTCGGAGACGTTCGCGCCGTAGTAGACGCCGGACCCGCTCAGGGCCTCGAGCGACGGCACCCCGAGGCGCCGGTAGGCGACCCCGGTGGCGAGCAGCACCGCCCGTGCCCGCACGTCACCCACGTCGGAGACCGTGACGACGAACCACGAGGTCCCGTCGGCGTCGGTGGTCCGGTCGATCGCCGTGACGCGCCGCGTCAGGACGAACCGCGCGCCGAAGACCCACGCCTGCTGGAAGCCGCGCTGGGCCAGCTCCGCGCCGGAGACCCCCCGCGAGAAGCCGAGGTAGTTGCGGATGAGCGAGCTCGTCCCGGCCTGGCCGCCGAGCGCGTGCTCCTCGACGCAGAGCACGGACAGCCCCTCGGACGAGCCGTAGACCGCGGCCGCGAGACCGGCCGGCCCGGCGCCGACGACGAGCAGGTCGACCTCGCGCACCTCGTCGCGCGCCCCGTCGCCCCCGTCGCCCCGGGGCACCGAGAGGTCGGTCCCGATGCCCCAGGCCTGGCAGATCTCGACGTCGGTCGGGTCGAGCAGGACGCGACCGCCCAGCGCCGCGAGCCAGATGACGAGCGGACCGTCCGCGTCGTCCGGGCGCGGGGCCTCGATCGCCCGGAGCAGGTCCACCGCCTCGGCCGAGCCGCGGTCGAGGTACGCATGCGGGATCCCGTTGCGGGTCAGGAGGGTCCGGACCGCATGACCGCGCGGGTCGCGGGCCGCACCGACGACGACCACCTCGCGGCGGCGGTTCGCGACGGTGCGCGACCAGACCTGGACGAATTCCGAGACGGTGCGGCAGAAGAGCTCGTCCGGCGAGGTCCACGGCTGGAGCACGTAGTAGTCGATGTCGCCGAGCGACATGCCGCGCAGGATCGCCTCGGCCGTGCGCCCGTCGGCCCAGGCGCCCCACGGCACGAGCAGGGCACGGGCGGCGTCAGGGTGCAGGGTGCGCACCGACCGAAGGAGCTCGGCGCCCCCGAGGCCGGGCAGCCACGGGTCGGCGAGGACGAGCGCGACGGGGTCGCGACGCTCTGACGCGAGCTCGAGGTGGTGCAGGGCGACGGCGCTGTCGGACTCGCCGCGCACCCGGAAGTCCGCGCCGAAGCGCCGGGCCAGCTCGGCCTCGGTGCGGGCGAGTGCATCGAGGTCGTGGTCGACGACGAGCAGGAGAGGACGGGTCACGGAAACCCCCCGTGCAGTGGGCGGGCAGGACGACGTGCGACCACCCCTCTGTCGACGGTAGGACGGTCCGCCCGCCTGCGGGTCCGAACGAACGATCTGCTCGCCCCTCGGCCAAGATGGGGCCATGGCACCACTGGGACCACCCACCGCGTACGACGTCGACCGGATCCGTTGGCACTTCCCCGCGCTGCACGAGGGTGCCGCGCACTTCGACGGCCCCGGCGGGTCCCAGGTGCCCGACACCGTCGCGACGGCGGTCGTCGAGACGCTCACCTCGGCCATCTCGAACCGTGGCACCGTCACCGCTGCCGAGCGACGGGCCGACCGCGTCGTCGTCGAGGCACGCGCCGCGATGGGCGACCTGCTGGCGGTCGACCCGGGTGGCGTCGTCTTCGGCCGCTCGGCCACCGAGCTGACCTTCCAGCTCGCCCGCACGCTCTCGTCGGACTGGGGTCCCGGCGACGAGGTCGTCGTCAGCCGCCTCGACCACGACGCCAACATCCGGCCCTGGGTGCTCGCTGCCGAGGCTCGTGGCGCGAGCGTGCGCTGGGCCGAGTTCGACCCGGGCACAGGGGAGCTCAGCCCCGACGCGGTCGCCGCAGTCATCGGCGAGCGCACCCGTCTCGTCGCGGTGACGGCTGCATCCAACCTCATCGGCACGCGCCCCGACCTCCCCGCCATCGCCGAGATCGCCCACGCCGCGGGCGCCCTGCTCTGGGTCGACGGCGTCCACGCGACCGCGCACGTGCTCACCGACGTGCCGGCCAGCGGTGCGGACTTCTGGGTCTGCTCCCCCTACAAGTTCCTCGGCCCGCACCACGGCGTCCTCGCCGCCGCGCCTGCGCTGCTCGAGACGCTTCACCCCGCCAAGCTGCTGCCCTCGTCCGACGCCGTGCCCGAGCGGTTCGAGCTCGGCACGCTGCCCTACGAGCTGCTCGCCGGCACGACGGCCGCCGTCGACTTCCTCGCCGACCTCGCCCTCACCGACCCCTCGCAGCCCCGCCGTCAACGACTCGTCTCCTCCTTCGCCGCGCTCGAGGCCCACGAGGACGGCCTCCTCGCCACGCTGGAGGCGCGGCTGCGCGCCGTCCCGGGGCTCACGGCACACAGCAACGCGCAGCGCCGGACCCCGACGCTGCTCGTCACCGTGGAGGGCCACGATCCGCAGGACCTGCGCGTCGCCCTCGCCGAACGCGGCGTCAACGCGCCGGCCGGGCACTTCTACGCGTGGGAGGCCAGCCACGCGCTCGGGCTCGGCGCCACCGGGGGGCTGCGGATGGGCCTCGCTCCCTACACGAGCGCCGACGACGTCGACCGGCTCGCGTCCGGCCTCGAGCAGATCTGCGGGGAGGCCCGATGAGCCGCCCGGTGCCGCTCCCGGCCGGACCGGGCCAGGAGTCGGTCTGGGACTATCCGCGCCCACCGGCCGTCGACCCGAGCGGTGAGCTCGTCGAGGTGCACCTCGGCGGGGAGGTCGTGGCGCGCACCCGGGCCTCGCTCCGGGTGCTCGAGACGAGCCACCCGCCGACCTACTACCTCCCGCTCGACGCCTTCGTCGACGGTGCGCTCGTCGCCGCCCCGGGCAGCTCGGTGTGCGAGTGGAAGGGCCAGGCGGCGTACTTCGACGTCGTCGGTGGCGGGCGGCGGGCGGCCCGGGCCGCGTGGACCTACCCGGACCCCGTGCCGACGTATGCCGTCCTCGCCGGTCACCTCGCCGTCATGCCGGGGCTCGTCGACGCGTGCTTCGTCGACGGCGAGCAGGTGCGGCCGCAGGAGGGCGGCTTCTACGGTGGGTGGGTCACCGATCGCGTCGTCGGTCCCTTCAAGGGCGGCCCCGGCTCGTGGGGCTGGTGACGGCAGACCTCACCCTGTGAGGGGGAGGATCGCGGGGGCGCCGCGCGGCAGGGTGGATCTCGTGGGGGCTGCTCGTCCGCAGACGCATGCACGCTCCGACGACACATCCTCGACCACCGTCGGTTGGCCATCCGGCCAGCGGCGTCACGCAAAGGAGCAGGACATGGCTGCCTTCACGGTTTGGAAGTTCGACAACCTCGACGGCGCCGCGCACGCCGAGTCCGTCCTCGAGGACTGTCAGGCGGAGGGGTTCCTCAAGGTCGTCGACCACGCCCTCGTCACCTGGCCCGAAGGCGACGAGCATCCCAGCATGAGCCACGGGAACGACGAGAAGTGGCGTGGCACCGGCTGGGGCGCGCTCTGGGGAGTCCTGGTCGGAGCGCTCTTCTTCGTCCCGGTCGTCGGGGGCGTCGTCGGCGCGGCCATCGGGGCGATCAGCAAGATGACGGAGGACGCCGGCATCACCAAGGAGCAGCTGGAGACGATCCGCACCGAGCTGACCCCGGGCACGTCGGCGCTCTTCGTCGTCACCGAGCAGGGCGACCTCGACCGCGTCGGCGAGCGCCTCCGCGGGATCCACAGCAAGCTCGTCGCCACCAACCTCACGGAAGGCGAGCGCCAGATCCTGTTGGAGACCTTCGGGGGTCGCTGAACCCAGCCGCGGGCGCACCGGTCGGGCCGGTCGCGCGATCAGCGCGGCAGCTGCTCGATCCGGGCATCCACGAGCGCTCCGTCGCGCACGTCCAGCCACGCGAAGGTCCCGGCCGGCTGACGCCGTCGGTCGGTCGGGGACCCGGGGTTGAGGATGCGGACCCCGTCGCCGGTCTCGTCGAGCGGGATGTGCGAGTGCCCGAAGACGACGAGGTCGGCCGTCGGGAAGCGTCGGCGCATCCGGGCGGTGCGCCCCTGGCGCTGCCCGCTGTCGTGGATCATCCCGACCCGCAGCCCCTCCAGCTCGACCTCCAGCGTCTCGGGGGCACCCCAGTCGGCGACCTCGGCGACGTCGTTGTTGCCCATGACGACGTGCACCGGCGCGAACGACGCCAGCAGGTCGAGGACGTCGGGCGTGCAGACGTCGCCGGCGTGCAGGATGGCGTCGGCCGACCCGAGGTGCGGGAGCAGCGCCGGCGGGCAGGCCTTCCAGTGGCGCGGCGCGTGCGTGTCGCTGACGACGAGGACCCTCACGACCGCACGCGCTCGAGCACCTCGAGGACCGTGGCCTCGACGAGCTGCACCTTGTAGCCCGTCTCGGGGAGCGGGCTCGCGCCCTCGGTGGCCAGGTGCGCGGCCTCGGCGAGCACGTCGTCGTCGAGGGTCGAGCCGGTGATCAGCTCCTCGACGGCGCCGAGCCGCAAGGGAACCGGCGCCACGCCACCGATCGCGACACCGCACGACGCGACCGTTCCGGTGTCGTCGCGCACGACGCGGACGACCGCCTCGACGAGCGGCCACTCGGCCTCGAACCGGCTGATCGACCGGAAGTAGGCGGCCTGCTCGCCCGGAGCAGGAGGCGGCAGCGTGACTCGGGTCAGCACCTCGTCGTCGGCGAGCAGGTGGTCACGGCTGGGGTCGGACCCGTCGCCGAGCACGTCGCCCACCCCGAGACCGTCACGCTGCGTCGTGTCGATGGTGGCGGCATACGTCAGCAGGGCCATCGCGAGGGACGACGGGTGCGGGTGGACGCACGGGGCGGTGTCGAAGGCGACGCCGTAGAGGTGGCGCCCGTCGCGCGCGGGGCAGCCGTCGCCGCCCGACTTGAAGCACGACGTGTGCGGGTGCCGGAAGTACCAGCAGCGCGTGCGCTGGAGCAGGTTGCCACCGATCGTCGCGGTGGCACGGACCTGGGGCGTGGCCAGGCCCGCCGCCGTGAGCGCGAGCGCCGGGTAGTCGGCGGCGAGGTCGCGGGCCACCGTGGCCACGGTGACGCCGGCGCCGAGGGTCGTGCCGGCGTCGGAGCGCTCGACCGCGGCGAAGCCGGGCACCCCCGTCAGGTCGAGGACGTGCGGCGTGGCGCCCGTCGTGCGCAGCCGCTCCTGCAGGTCGGTGCCACCGGCGCGGTAGACGAGATCGCCTGTGCCGTCGGGCCGCTCGTCGTATGCCGTGAGGATCGTGAGGCTCATCGCGTGACCTCCGTGCGGAGTCCCTCGAGCAGCCGGTCGGGCCGCACCGGGAGCGTCAACGGTCGCCAGCCCGTCGCGTTGAAGATCGCGTTCCCCACGGACGCGGCGGGACTGACGGTGGCGACCTCGCCGAGGCCGACCCCACCGCCGGGTACGCGCTCCCAGCCCTCCTCGTGGAAGTGGATGTCGATCTCCGGGGTGTCGCCGAGCTGGGGGATGTGGTAGTCCTCGAGGTTGGCGGTCAGGGTGAGGCCGGTGTGCGGGTCGAGGACCTGGTTCTCGTAGAGCGCGAGCCCGATGCCCTGGATGATCGATCCCTCGCACTGGCTCCGGGCCAGGACGGGTGCGTGGATGCGGCCGACGGCGATGCCGCCGTGCACCCGGAGCACGCGGGTCTTCCCGGTGCGGGTGTCGACCTCGACCTCGGTGACGTGCAGGGCCGCCGAGAAGCCGCGGCCGATCTGGATGCCGTTCATCGTCATCGGGACGGCTCGCAGGCCTCGGTCGCCCCCGCGCTTCGCCGTCGCCGACGCGCCGTCGGGGGCACGGCCGAGGTCGGTGCCGACCCGGTCCCGGAGGCTGGTGGCCGCCTCGACGGCGGTGGACCACAGGGACACCGTCGTGCGGCTGCCCCCGGACGCCGGGCCGTGGGACGTGCCGCCGTGGGACCGGCCGAGCCGGACCTCGACGTGGGACGGGTCGACGTCGAAGACACCGGCCACCGCCCGGGCGACGACCGTGCGGCTCCCGGTCCCCATGTCCTGCGCCGCCGTCGACGCGACCAGGTGACCGGCCTGGACCGACACGACGACCTCGCAGTCGGGGTCGACGAGGTAGATCCAGTTGCCGGCAGCCACGCCGACGCCGCGCCGGAATCGCCCGGACTGGCTGCCCGTGGCGGGTCGCCGCTCCCACGTCGGGAGCGCACTGGCCCAGCGGTAGAGCGCCTGACGCTTCTGGTTGCCGTCCCACTGGGCGCGCAGCCCGATCGGGTCGCGGCCGAAGCGGTGCGCGACCTCGTCGACGGTCTGCTCGAGCGACCAGGCGCTCGTCGGACCGCCGGGTCCCCGGAACGGCGCTCCGGGAGGCGCGTTCGTCACGACGTCGACGTCGCGGGCCAAGCGCGGAGTGCGCTCGTAGAGGAGCATCGAGAGGGCGGCCACGCTGTTGCCGATCGCGACCCCCGCGTGGCTGTCGGTGTCGACGACGAGCGCCTTGACGGCCTGGGTGTCGTCGTCGACGAGCATCGAGACGCGCGACCGGCTCCCCGGGCGGTTGCCGGTGCCGGTCAGCTCCTCGTGCCGGTCGAGCACGAGCCGTACCGGTCGGCCCGCGAGGCGGCTCAGGGCGATCGCGCTCGTGGCCTCCGTCGTGAGCGAGAGCTTGGCCCCGAACCCACCGCCGACGTGCTCGGCGACGACCTCCACCCGCGCGGGGTCGAGGTCGAAGCGGTCGGCGATGGCGTGCCGCATGAGGTCGACGCCCTGGGTGCTGAGCCAGACCCGCAGATGCTGTGGGTCGGTCCAGTCGGCGACGCAGGCGTGCGGCTCGAACGCCGTGTGCAGCTGGGCCGCGGTGTGGAACTCCAGCTCGACGAGGCCGCGTCTCCGGGCGGCGCGCGCGGCGCCGACGCGGCGTTTGGCGAGGGTGCCGAGGAAGGGGCTGCGCGAGGGTCCGTGGCGGTTGCCGTCCCAGGGTGCCGGCAACGACCCGCCCTCACCGGCGGACGGGGCGGCCTTGCGCTCGCCCCGGGTCGGGTAGACGAGCGGGGCACCCGGGCGCACGGCCACCTCGGGGTCGAGCACGAAGTCGTGGGCCGTCAGGGGCACGACGAGCTCGCGCGCGACCCGGCGCGCCTCGGCGAGGGACTCCGCCGCGACGACGGCGATCGGCTGCCCGGCCCAGCGCACGCGTCGGTCGTCGCCGAGGACGTCGAGGCCGACGACGCCGTCGGGGAAGCGGATCGGGCCGACGGTCCCGGCCGCCACGTCGGAGCGACGGATCGCGGCGTGCAGCATGCCGGGCAGGACGACGTCGGTCGTGTAGACCGCCGCGCCGGTGACCTTCGCCGGGGCGTCGACGCGCTCCACGTCACCGACCCCGCCGTCGTGCTCGCCGCGGCACGCGGCCGCGACGGCGCGGTAGATGCCCTCGTAGGAGCCGCACCGGCACAGGTGTCCGGCGAGCGCCTCGGCGATGACCTCGCGGCTCGGGCCGTCCGGCTCGCCGGCCCCGTGCTCGGCCCGCCACCGGTCGTGGAAGGCGACGGCGTCGACGACGAACCCCGGTGTGCAGTAGCCGCACTGGAGCCCGTCGTGGTGGGCGAAGGCGCGTTGCACGGGGTGGAGGTCGTCGCCGTCGGCGAGGCCCTCGACGGTCGTGACGCTCGCGTCGCGCAGCCGGGTGGCCGGGGTGAGGCAGCCGAGCACCGGTTCGCCGTCGACGAGCAGCGTGCACGCACCACACACCCCGCTCCCGCAGACGAGCTTCGTGCCGGTCAGCCCCAGGCCGTCGCGCACGACGTCCACGGCCGACTCCGTGCCGTCGACGTCGAGCACCCGCGCCTCGTCGTTGACCGTGGTGGTGAGCTCCATGAGGGCCTCCTGCGGCTGCGTCTCGACGAGACGGTGCGCCACGACGCTACCTCCGGGACCGGCCCGGGCGCGATGATGGTGTCGAGGGCTCGTGCTCGGGGCCGATGCACGGCCCCGACGAGCCGATCCGGGCGACGAGGAGGGTGCGGTCATGCGCATCGCGGTGCTGGGCACGGGCGGGATCGGCGGCTACTTCGGCGGGCGGCTCGCGGCGTCCGGGCACGACGTCACGTTCGTCGCGCGCGGTGCCCATCTCGAGGCCATCCGCGACCACGGCCTCGTCGTGACGAGCGTCGCCGGCGACGTCACCGTCGAGCCGGCACAGGTCACCGACGACGTGGCCTCGATCGGGGTGGTCGACGTGGTCCTGCTCGCCGTCAAGACGTGGCAGCTCCCAGCGGTCCTCGCGTCGCTGCCCTCCCTCGTGGGCCCCGACACCGCCGTCGTCACGACCCAGAACGGCGTCGAGGCGCCCGACCAGGTCGCCCGCGTCGTCGGACGCGCCGCCGTGCTGCCCGGCATCGCCAAGATCTTCGCGTTCATCGACGGCCCCGGCCGCATCACGCACGCCGGCGGTCCGGCCTCGCTGGCCTTCGACGAGTGGTCGGCCGCTCCCGGCGTCACCTCCGACCGGGTCACGCGGCTGCGCGAGGCCGTCGCGGCGTCCGGCGCCGTCTCGCCCGTGCCCGACGACATCTGGGCCGAGCTGTGGTCCAAGATGCTCTTCGTCGTGCCCTTCGGTGGCCTCGGTGCCGCCCTCGACGCGACCATCGGCGAGCTCCGCTCGCAGCCGCCCCGTCGCGCGCTCCTGCAGGACGCGATGCGGGAGGTGGAGACGCTGGCCCGGGCCCGCGGCATACGCCTGCCCGAGCGTGTCGTCGCGGGCACGATGGCGTTCGTCGACGACCAGCCCGCCGACGCGACGACCTCGCTCCAGCGCGACCTGCTCGAGGGCAGGCCGTCGGAGCTCGACGCGTGGACGGGCGCCGTCGTGCGCCTCGCCGGGGAGTCGGATGTCGACGTCCCGCTGCACCGGCTGCTCCTCGAGGTGCTCACGTCACGCCACCCGGGAGCGCTGCTCGGCTGACCACGCGACCGGGCCGATGGCGTACGCCCTCCGTCGGCGTGGGCACCCGCGTGACAGTCAGAGGTCGGGGCGACACACCCCGCGGCCGAGGATCGCGAGCCCGCGCCGGTCCCCGTCGGCCGGTCCGGCACCGGTGCCGCCCGTGAGCGACATCAGCTGTGACCCGTCGGAGACGTGGTTGAGCCCGAGGACGTGACCGATCTCGTGCTCGACGACGGCCCGCGCGGAGTCCCGGCGACCCGCCGCGAGCAGGTCGTCCATGGCCTTGGCATCGAGCCAGACGGAGCCGGTGACGTAGACGAGGGCTCCGTCCCCGGCCGCGCGCGGCGTGCTCCCGCCGAGCCCGACGGTGCCGCCCGCGAGCCGCGGGATCTGGTCGGGCGTCGCGAACGCGATGTAGACGGGCGCCCAGCGGTCGCCGTAGCGGTCCGGCTGGTACGGGTCACGCTCGGGCGCCGGCGCCTCGTCGGTCAGGCCGTCGTCGACGAAGCGCAGCCCGCTCGCCTCCGACATCGTCGCCACGGCCTCGCGCACGAGGGCGTCGCCCCCGGGCGGCAGGCCGACGGTGCTCGTCGTGAAGTGGATCGGCCGGCAGGGGTCGTAGGCCACCGGGTCCGTGCCGTTGGCCTGCATCCGCATGAACGTGTAGCCGCCCGTGCCGCCGGGCATCGTCGGCGGGGCGCCGAGCGGGGCCTGGGCGGCGCCGATGCCCGCGGGCGGCGAGTCGACGCCGAAGCCGTGCCGCGAGTCGAACGGTCGGGCCTGCCACAGCCACAGCGGGACCACGACGGCCAGGACGGTGAGGACCACGGCGCCGAGCCACACGGGCCGACGGCCGCGGGACGCGCTCGCGCCGGTGGCTCGGTGCCGACCGGGTGCGCGGACGAAGGACCCCTGACGCATGTCTTGCATGGTGCCGTGAACCGTCCGTCCTGTCGCCTCGAGAGCGTTCGAGAGCCGGCGCCTCACGCGCGACTCCTCATCCCGTACCCAACGGGACGCTGCCTCGGGCGCCAACGAGGGCGTCGGCTAGGTTCTGCGTCCGTGGAGTGGTTCGAGGCGGTGCGCGAGCGGGTCGTCCCGGCGACCGGCGACGTCGCCCTGGCGGCGCCTCGCCTGCTCGTCGTCCTCGGCGTCGCGCTCGTGCTCGTCGCCGTCGAGCCCCTCTGGCGGGTCGTCCGCCTCGCCGTCACCCTCGTGCACGAGCTCGGTCACGCCGTCGTCGGGGTGCTCGTCGGCCGCCAGTTCACCGGATTCGTGCTCCGGGGCGACATGTCCGGCCACGCCGTGACCCGGGGCCCCGTGCGCGGCGCCGGTCGCGTCGCGTCGACGTGGGCCGGATACCCGATGCCGGCGCTGCTCGGCGCCGCGATGGTGTGGGCGGCCGAGCGCGGCCGGGCGGCCCCGGTCATCACGGCCGGCTTGGCCGTCCTGCTCTTCGCGCTCGTCCGGGTCCGCTCGGCGCTCACCGTCGTCGTCATGGCCGTCGCCATCGCCGGCTCGGCGGCGCTGTGGTGGTGGCGCGACGACGCGCTCCAGACCCAGGTCCTCGTCGGACTCGGCGTCGTCCTCGTCATCGGCGCCTGGCGCCACCTCGTGGCCGTGCTCCAGGACCGGAGCAGCGGCAGCGACCCCGGGGTCCTCGCCTCACTGACCCACCTGCCCCGTTCCGTCTGGAACCTCTCGTTCGTCGTCATGTGCGCTCTCGCGACGTGGGTCGTCACCGCCGAGGTCGTCGCCACCCTGCGCTGAGCGGTGGACGACCACGGCGGCACCGACGATCGACGCGCCGAGAAATGGGTAAGCGGTGCTCGGGTGGGGCCAGGGGGAGCCACCCGAACCACCTCGGGGGACGCCGCATCCGGTGCACGGATGACCGCGGCAGCGGCCCGGCGGCATATACAGGGGGACCCAGGTATGCCGTCGGGCTGGGCCTCTCCAACGCGTCGTCGCGCTGCGGCGCGTCGCGTCGCGTCAGTTCAGGCTGAAGGGCGGGATCGGCGCCCGGCCCACCGCGCCCAGCGCGGACGCGAACTCCCGCTCGCGCCGGACGAGCCGAATGCCGAGGCGCAGGCGGGACTCCGTGTCGCTGCTCGCAAGGAGGCGCTGGCGGTCGGCCACGTCGAGGCTCACGGTGTCCGGGACGGCATACGCCAAGGACCGGTCCTCCGTGGGGAGCTCCGGCTCTGCTCCGGTGGCCGCAGCGAAGGCGGTGAGCTCGGCGCGCAGCCGCGCCGCGAGGACGGTGATGGCCGGGACGTCGCCGTCGGGCTCGGGCAGCCACGTGACGCGGGCGGTGGTGTACGGGGTGCCGGCGGACTCGTCGATCGCGTCGAGGCGGAAGCGGTCCGTGCCCTCCGAGACGGCGAGGAAGCGCTCGCCCTCGAGGGCTGCCGCCTGGATGAGCAGGGCGCCGCAGCCGACGGGGTGCAGGGCGCGCACACCGTCGTCACCGACCTCGAAGCCCTCGCGGATCGCGATGACCCCGAAGACGGGGAGACGCTCGTCCTGGCCGTCGAGCAGGTCCTTGAGCAGCTGGACGTAGCGCGGTTCGAAGATCTGCAGCGGCAACCGCGCACCGGGCATGAGCACGGTGCCGAGCGGGAAGAGCGGCAGGGTCGCCATGGAAGCCAGACTAGGTCGGAACGGCGACCGTGGCAGGTGGGCTGTCGAGCCCTGGGTGCCCGACGGCGCGCTCGGCCCCGACGCTCAGTCGCGGACCCCGGACGGCATGGCCTGGGTGGCGCCGAGCTGGTCGGCGGTCACGGCCGGGCCCGAGCCGGTGCGCTGTCCCGGGTCGCGGACCTCGCCGTGGAGCTCCTCGACCTCGTCGAGCATCTCGGCGGGCGAACCGTTGATGGCCGTCGCGAGACCGAGGGCCAGACCGCGCAGCTCCTGGTCGCCGAGGCCGAGGCGGACCGCGACGGCGGCGGCGTTGGCCGGACGCTTCTCGGGGTCCTTCTCGAGACACTCGGCGATGAGGTCGCGCAGGTCCTCGGGGACGTCGTCGGGCAGCGGCGGGGGCGGCTCGTTGACGTGGCTCAGGGCCGTGGCGATGGGGGTGCCGCGGTCGAAGGGGCGCTTGCCCACGAGCATCTCGTGGCCGACGACGCCGAGGGCGTAGAGGTCGCTCGCGCCCGTGGCCGCGTGGCCGAGGGCCTGCTCGGGGCTGATGTAGTTGGGCGTGCCGAGCATCTCGCCGTGCTGGGTGTGCCCGGACGCGTCGAGGGCGCGCGCGATGCCGAAGTCGGTGAGCTTCACGAGGCCGTCCTCGCGGACCATGATGTTGGCCGGCTTGATGTCGCGGTGCACGACACGGGCCTCGTGGGCGACGCCGAGCGCGAGCGCGGCCTGACCCATGATCGAGCGGACCTCGGCGGGTGCCAAGGGGCCGCGCTGGTTGAGCACGGCCGAGAGCGGCTCACCGGAGACGAGCTCCATGACGAGGAAGGCGAGGCCCTGGTCCTCGCCGTAGTCGAAGACCGTCGCGATGTTCGTGTGCATCAGAGCGGCCGAGTGCACGGCCTCGTCGCGGAAGCGGAGCGCGAAGAGCCGCTCGTGGTCGGCGTCGGGACGCATGACCTTGACCGCGACCTCACGCCGGAGCACGGAGTCGGTGCCCGCCCAGACGTCGGCCATCCCGCCGGAGGCGATGCGGCTCTCTAGGTGGTAGCGCTCGCCGAGCACGAACCCTTCATGCAGGCGGTTCATGTCRGGCACACCTCGGTCTCCAAGGACTGAAGGTGCACGTCAGATGACATCTCAGGGGCCTTCGTCAGCGGTCATGGTACGGGACCCGCGGATGATTGAACATTTACGGGTTTGGGTCTCTGCTGAACCGTGCCCCCGGGCACGGCTCCCGCCTACATACCCCTGAGGTCCGGGCCTCGAACACCCGTTTTGGGGCGCGTGCGCGGGGGCCCGGCGACACACGATGGCGTATGCCGCCGGGCCGGGTCGGTCGTCGACGTGGCCTGGGAAGGTCCATGGGACGACGGGTCGCGAGGCGATCAGGCGAGGCGACCAGACAGGGTCACGCGGGGTCAGGCGGGACGGCGCCGGTTCGTCGAGGCGATGAGGAGGCCACCCGCGACGACGACCGCTGCGGCGACGCCGAGACCGACCACGGGCAGGTCGGACGGCTGGGGCGCGGGCAGGACGATCCGGCGCGACACGGGTGCGACGACGGCGGAGGTGCCCTGCTCGGCGGAGTTCGCCGATCCCGCGCCGGAAGCGGAGGACGCAGAGGACTTGTCGGCGCAGGACACGACGGACCCGCCGCCGACATAGCCGCAGCTCGTCGACGCGGACGAGGGCTGCGAACCGGAGACCGGGTCGGGTCGCTCGACAGCGAGGACCGGCCCGGCGACGGCCAGGCAGACGAGAGCGGAGGTGCCGAGCGCAGCGGCTGAGCGACGACCGAGTCGAGTGCTGGTGGAGGACTGACTGGACATGTGGCGCTCCTTTCACGTGGAGAGTCGACCCCGCACGGCCGCGCCATGGACCGCGATCGCTCCCGGGGGCGCCGGGCCTTCGGGGATTCCGTCGGGCCGCGACCGGAGCTGATCGAGCTGGGTAGCGGACAGACGCGCGATGTGGCGGTCAGATACCGAATTCGTCTGGTGGTATGGCAGATCTGGGTGCGAGGGGGGAACCGTTCTCCCTCGCCGGCGCTCGGTCGTCCTCCCAAATCCCGCCTGCTTCATGGACGCGCGAAGTCGAGGGCCCCAGACAGCACGAAGGGCCCCGACCACATAGGTCGGGGCCCTCGTCTTCACGCGTGCGCGAGGGGGGATTTGAACCCCCACGCCCTTTCGGACACTGGCACCTGAAGCCAGCGCGTCTGCCATTCCGCCACTCGCGCGTGACAAGCAGACAGTGTGCTGTATCAGGCCGCCTATCGCCAAACCGGGTCCGGGAGGGGGCCCTACGGAACCGCCGGGGCGTCCGCGTCGGGCACGTCTGCGGCCTCCGCCTCACGCCGCGGGGCCGCGGGTCCGCGCGCACCGGCATACCCGTCGCGGTGGCGGCCACTGCCGGAGTCACCGAGTGAGAGGGTCGCCAAGAGGCCGAGGACGAGGAAGCCGGCCGCGGTGAACGCGGCATACCTCGTCGCGTCGGAGAAGGCCTGCTCCGCGACCGGGGCGGCAGCCGCCGTGCGCGGGTCGGCGGCCAGGGCCGGAATGGCGCCGCCCGCGCTCTCGACGACCGCGTTGACGACGGCCGTGCGCCCCGCCTCGGGCACCCCGAGCTCGGCGAGGCCTGAGTCCAGCCGCGCTCCAGCGGTCGTGAAGAGCACCGTGCCGAGGATCGCGATACCGAGCGCCGAGCCGACCTGGCGCGCCGTCGACTGCAGGCCGGACCCCTCACCACTGCGGTCGACGGGGACGTCGACGAGCACGACACCGGTCAGCTGCGCCGTGGCGAGGCCGACGCCGAAGCCGTAGACGAAGAGGCACGGCGCCACGGCCGTCCACGATGTCGAGGGGCTGATGACGAGACCGAGCCCGGCGATGCCGACGATCTCGGCGACGATGCCGATCCGCACGATCGCGGCCGCCGTGAGCCGGGCACTGAGCACCGTGACGAGGCCGCTCGCGGTGAACGACCCGATGGCGAGCGCCAGCAGGACGAGTCCCGTCTGGAAGGCGGTGTAGCCGAGCACGTTCTGGAGCCAGAGCGGCAACGACAGGACGATGCCGAACTCGCCGAGGCTGACGATCATCGCGGCGATGTTGCCGTTGCGGAACGAGCGGATGCCGAAGAGATCGAAGCGGAAGAGCGTCGGCTGTCCGGCCGCCGTGCGCCGCAGGGTCCGCACGACGAAGACCGTCCCCGCCACGAGGGTCACCGCGAAGGCGACCGGTACGGGCGACAGACCGCTCGTCCACGTCCACGGCCCGACCTCGAAGGGCTTCGTCAGGCTCCACCAGCCGTAGCTGCGGCCCTCGATGAGCCCGAAGGCGAGCGTCGCGAAGGTGATCGCCGACAGAAGGGCCCCGACGACGTCGATGCGCTCGCGCCGCCCCGAGCGCGACTCGTCGACGAAGAGCAGGACGCCGACGACGATGAGCAGGCCGATGGGCAGGTTGATCCCGAACGCCCAGCGCCACGAGAACGACGTCGTCAGCCAGCCGCCGAGGAGCGGTCCGACCGCGACCATGCCACCGATGGTCGAGCCCCACACCGCGAAGGCGATGCCCCGCTCGCGACCGGTGAAGCCCGCGTTGATGAGCGAGAGCGTCGTCGGCAGGATCATCGCGCCGCCGAAGCCCTGGATGATGCGGGCGCCGATGAGCGCCTCGCCCGAACCGACGGCGGCGGCGAGCACCGAGGCCGCGACGAAGACGACGACGCCGATGAGGAGCATGCGCCGTCGCCCGATGCGGTCGGCGACCGTGCCCCAGATGAGCAGGGTCGCGGCGAAGACGAGCGTGTAGGACTCCTGCACCCACTGCACCTGCGACGACGAGAGGCCCAGGTCGTCGACGATGTAGGGCACGGCGACGTTGACGATCGTCGAGTCGACGATGATGAGCGCCACGGCGACGCTGATCGCGACGAGGCCGAACCACCGGCGCCGCTCCCCACCGCGTGCCGCAGTCAGCTCTTGCGTCATGTCTCCTCCAAGGTCTTTAGATCTCCTAAACATATGGAAGCAGTAGGATCGACCCATGGCAATCCCACCCCCGGAGAGCACCCCACGGCGGGTCCACGAGCCCGAGACCTGGGCGCTGCGCGCCCTCGGGGCCGCCGAGGCCGAGGCGTCCGGCGCCCTGGCCCGCCGGATGCGGATGCACCCCACCGACCTGTCGGCGATGAGCCACGTCGCCGCCTCCGACGGACGGCTCGGACCACGGGAGCTGAGCACCCGGCTCGGCATCACTCCCGCCGCCATGACCGACGTCGTCGACCGGCTCGAGGCCGCCGGGCACCTGCTGCGCGAGCGCGACACCGCCGACCGGCGGCGGGTGCGGCTCGTGCCCACCGCCTCCGCCGCCACGGAGGTGCGCGGCCAGCTGCGCACGCTCCTCGACGGGCTCGACGCCCTGACCGCGCAGTTCACGCCCGAGGAGCGAGACGCCATCCACCGCTACCTGCAGGCCGCGACCGAGGCCTACCACCGCTTCGCCACCGACGACGGCTGATGGAACGCCCGATGGTGCTGCAGTGGGTGGGGTGATCACCGCACCGGAGGCAGCACCATCACTCACACCATCACGCACACCATGACGCACACCATTGCCGACTCGGGGGCGGCGGTCCGGCAGCAGTCCTCAGGACCGGTCGGTCGCGCCGCCGTGCGGCACCCCGAGGAGGTATGCCGTGTCGGCGAACCCTCCGCCGAGCACCCCGGGCGGCCGGCTCGGGTCGCGCTGCTCGACACCCGCGGCATACGCCTCCGCGTCGTCCTGCGGGTCGAAGCCGATCGCGAGTCCGGGCGCCAGGTCGACCCGGCGCCGCGTGTTGCGCGAGACGCCCCACACGACGTGGTGACCACCGGCCGACGTCGTCAGCGTCGCGAGCACGAGCCGCGCCGTGTCGTCGGGGGAGAGCCACGACTGGAGCGAGCGCGGGCCGCCCGGCGCGTCGTCGAAGGTCATGATCCGGGCGCTGACGACCGTCATCCCGAAGCGGCCGGCATACAACCCACCGAGCGCCTCGAGCGCCGCCTTGCTGACGCCGTAGTACGTGTCGGGCGCCGGCAGCGGCATGCCCTCGGCGGCACCCGGCGAGTCCACCGGCACGTAGCCGGCCGCGTGCACCGAGCTCGCGAGGAGCATCCTCGTCACCCCCGCCCGCTGCGCCGCCTCGCACACGGCGTGCGTGCCGTCGATGTTGACGGCGAGGATCTCGGCCCAGGACCGCTCGTCGGAGTGCGCGCCGAGGTGCACGACGAGGTCGGCACCGGCGAACGCAACCGCGTGGCCGTCGACGTCACGCAGGTCGCACTCCACGGCTCGCTCCGTCGCGGCGTCGACGTCGCGGACGACGACCCCGAGGGCGTCGCAGAGGACGAGCCGGTGGCCGGCCGCGCGCAGTCGCGGGCGCAGCGCGTTCGCGATGCGCCCGGCGCCTCCGGTCAGCGCGATGAGGGCCACGTCAGCAGCCTCCCCGACCGGGCGACCAGCGTCAGAGGCCGTCGACGACGACGGCCGCCATCTCCATGCACGACTGGTGCGTCTTGGGGCTGATCTTCAGCGGGTCGAGGTGCAGGCCCGGTGCGAGCATCGGGTCGTAGGGGATGTCGACGACCGCGCGCACCCACTGCTCGAAGTGCTCGCGGGTGTGGACGCCGGCGCCGACGTCATTGCCCTTGGCCGACGTGTGCGAAATGACGCAGACGGCGTTGCGCACGAGGTCGCCCCGGCCCATCGCGACGAGCGCGTCGAGGTTCTTCGCCGCGACGACCGACGTGTCGTCCTTGAGCGAGGTCGCGAAGACGAGCATGTCGGCGCGGGCGGCGGCCGCGAGCCAGTTCGGCGACAGACGGTTGTTGCCGGTGTCGACGACGATCATCCGGTAGAAGCGCGAGAGCTGCGTGTGAAGGCTCTCGAACTCCGACTCACCGATGATGCGCATCGCCTCGTCGTCGTCGGCCGAGGCCAGCACGTCGAAGCTCAGGCCCCGCTGCTCGCGCACCCAGTGCTCGAGCTCGGACGTGCCGGCGTTGGGGTCGTTGGCGATCGTCGGCAGGGCACCGAGCAGGTCCACGACCGTGCGGTGGTGGCTCTGCGAGGGCGCACGCATGCCGAGGGTGCCCTCGGTCTCGTTGTTGTCCCACGCGAGCACCGAGCCCGAGCGGTAGCGGCCGAGGTAGCTCGCGAGCATCAGCGTGACGAGGGTCTTGCCGCCGCCGCCCTTGGTGTTGATGACCATGATCGTCTTGCGGCCGTTGAGCGGGCGGGCGATCCGGTCGATGCGGTCGCGCTCGAGCATCTCCTTGACGCTCGGGCCGAGGCCGAACGCCTTGCGCAGGCCGGAGTTGGCCTTGACCTTCTGGCGCTCACCCTTCGACCGGGCCGTGATGAGGTCCTCGGCGCTCGGGCGGTCGGAGTTGCCGGTGCGCGCCGCGGGGGTCAGGTCGTAGGACGGCTCCGCAGGGGACTCGACGTCGTGGCCGAGCTCGGCAGCCGCGGCGGCCACGTCGGGGTCGACGGCCGGCCGGGCGGCATACGCCTGCTGCGCTGCGGAGTGGTCGGTCGGCGCCGCGGCCGCGGGACCGGGCACGGTGCCCGCCGCGTAGTCCGCGAGGCTCGCCCCGGCGGGGGTCCACCCGGTGTACGTCTCCTCGGGCTCGTCGCTGCTCGCGGCCGGCCACTCGGCGGTACCGGGGTCGGAGGGCTGCCAGTCGGTCCACGAGTTCGTCGCGCCGGAGGCGCCGGACGTGTCCGAGGCGCCCTGGGTCGAGCCGTTCTGGGCGTGGCCGTTGAGCTCGCGGGCGTCGCCGGCGGCGCTCTCGCCGCCGTACTCATAGGAGGCGGTCCAGTCGTCGGACGCCGATCCGGCGTCACCGGCGGCGACGGTCGGGATGGCACCGGTGTGACCGGACTGCCAGGAGGTGTCCTCCCACGTCGAGCTCCACGGGTCGGCCGGCGCCTCGTCGGGCTGGGCCGCGCCGGCGGACGCCGTCGGGATGGGAAGGGCGAAACCACCCGGGATGGAGTTGTTCGCCGAGAAGCCGGGGATGCCCTGGCTCTCGGTGTTTCCGGTCTCGTCCTTGCTCATCGAGCGCTCCTTGCTGGCCTAACCACGTGCGGGAACCCGCCGCGGGACCCCGGGTGATCGTCCCATGCTTCCGTCGCACATCAAACCCGCCGACCGGGGCTCACGGGGGCGAAACGGACGTTTCGCGGCACCCCGCGCCGACTGTCGGTTGGAGGCTCGGGGTGCTGACCCGGTTACGATGAAGCGCCCGACAGGAGCGCTCACCAAGGAGGAGGAGACGGCGTGGGAATCATCAACCGTGTCGAGCACGGTCTCGCCAAGGCTGTCCACGGTGCCTTCGCCAAGGCGTTCAAGTCCGAGGTGCAGCCCGTCGAGATCGCCTCGGCGATCCGCCGCGCCATGGACGACCGGGCGGCGCTGCTCGGCCACGGCCGGGCCATGGTGCCCAACCTCTACACGATCGAGCTGAGCCAGACCGACTACGAGCGGCTCGGCGACTACGAGGACGACCTGTCCGACGACCTCGTCGCCGCGGCGCAGGAGCACGCCGACTCGCAGGGCTACCAGCCCGGCGGCCCGCTCGAGGTCGCGCTCGTCGAGGGCGAGGGGCTCGAGACCGGTGTCTTCCGCGTGCGCCCTGCCACCGCCAAGCAGGCCGGGCGCGAGTTCGCGGCCCGCGAGCCGGCCCCCGCCGCACCGCGGCCGCAGACCACCAACGGCACGTCCATCGACGAGGCCCCGGTCCACCGCCCGGCACCCCGCTCCAACCCGTCCGCCCGTCCGTGGCTCGACATCGGCGGGGACCGCTACCCCCTCCTCGGCAGCCTCACGACGCTCGGCCGCGACGAGACCGCCGACATCGTCATCGACGACCCCGGGGTGTCCCGCCGCCACAGCGAGATCCGCGTGACGACCGACGGCCCGCACCTCGTGACCTCGATCCGCGACCTGAACTCCACCAACGGCACCTTCGTCAACGGCGAGCGCGTCTCGAGCCAGCGGCTCCAGGACGGCGACCGCCTGACGATCGGCCGCACGTCCGCGACCTTCCGCGCCGGACGCCGGTGAGCGCGATGACCCCCTTGGACGGCCCTCCGCTGATGACATCTGGTGACGCATGAGTGAACTCACCCTGACCCTGCTGCGGCTGGGTCTGCTCGCGCTGCTGTGGCTCTTCATCTTCAGCGTCGTCGGCGTGCTGCGCACCGACATCTACGGCACGGCGGTGAGCCGCCGCGGGCAGCGCAAGGCGCTCAAGCAGGCAGCGAAGCAGGACCGCAAGGCCGCCCCGAGGCGTACGCCTTCCCCGGCGGCCGTCGGTGCCGGCGCGGCGGGTGCCGCAGCCGTCGCCCCCGAGCCGCCCGCTCGCAAGGGTCGCCGCGGCAAGGGCAACCCGACGACGCTCGTCGTCACCGAGGGCCCCCTGACCGGCACGTCGCTGCCCCTGCGCAGCGGCGGCATCCTCATCGGGCGCAACCCCGAGTGCGCCCTGGTCCTCGACGACGACTACGCCTCGGGCCGCCACTGCCGCATCCATCCCGACCCGTCGGGCCGCGACGGCTGGGTCGTCGAGGACCTCGGCTCGACGAACGGCACCTTCATCGGACGCGACCGGCTGACCGGGGCGCGACCCGTCGAGATCGGCACCACCCTGCGGATCGGCAAGACCGTCCTCGAACTGCGAGGCTGACCGGATGGCCATCGCTCTGCGCTATGCCGCGCGCTCCGACCTCGGCCTGGGACCCAAGTCCCGCAACGAGGACTCGGGATATGCCGGGCCCAACCTGCTCGTGCTCGCCGACGGCATGGGCGGCCACGCCGCAGGCGACGTCGCCAGCTCGATGATCGTCGGCGAGCTCGCCCCGCTCGACGAGGAGGACGTGACCGCCGACCAGGCGATCCCGCTCCTCGAGGAGGCGCTCCACGCGGCGAACGCCAAGCTCACCAAGGCGATGCGGGAGAACGCCGACCTCGCCGGCATGGGCAGCACGACCATCGTCATGCTGCGCACCGGCAACAAGCTCGCCATGGCGCACATCGGCGACTCGCGGGCGTTCATGCTCCGCGGCGACACGTTCTCGCAGATCACGAAGGACCACTCCTTCGTCCAGCAGCTCATCGACGAGGGCCGCATCTCCAAGGAGGACGCCGGCCACCACCCGCAGCGCTCGGTCGTGACCCGGGTCATGACCGGCCAGCCCGACGACGAGCCCGACACCTCGCTGCGCGAGGCCAAGATCGGCGACCGCTTCCTGCTCTGCTCCGACGGCCTGTCCGACTTCGTCGGCGCCGACGTCATCGAGGAGATCCTCCGTGAGGCGCGCACGCCCGACGAGGCCGCCGACCGGTGCATCGAGGTCGCCCTCAAGGCCAGCACCCGCGACAACGTCACGGTCATCGTCGCCGAGGTCGTCGACGCCGACGGCGATGACCTCCCCACCACCGTCCCCCAGGTCGTCGGCGCGGCCGGCAAGCGCATGCGCAACCGGACGCGCGCGATCCCGACGAGCCCTGCCGAGAAGGCCGCGGCGCTCTCGCGCGAGGCCACGGGCCGGGCCGAGCCCGACGACGACTCGCTCGAGCTCGCCGAGGACCACACGCGCTCGCGCCGCTCCAAGATCGTGCTGCGCACCATCGGCGTCATCGTCGTCGCCGCGATCCTCGTCGGCGGCGGGTATGCCGCCTGGGCCTGGTCGCAGAAGCAGTACTACGTCGCGACCGACGGAGCGCACGTCGCGATCTTCCGCGGCGTCTCCCAGGACCTCGGACCGATCAGCCTCTCCCACGTCGAGTCGCCGTCCGACGTCCTCGTCTCCGACCTGCCGAGCGACGTCCAGGCCTCGGTCGGCAACACGATCCCCGCCCGCGACCTCGCCGACGCACTCATCAAGGTCGCGGCGTTGCGCGGCGAGGCGGAGCGCTGCCAGCGCCTCGCCGCCGCCGGTACGCCGTGCGGCACGTCGCCGACACCGACGCCGGTGCCCACGACACCCCCGACGACGCCGAGCCCGAGCACGACGCTGCCGATCCCGCGGCCGTCGACGTCGCGCCCGAACCCGTCGATCACGACGCCGCCGGCCGTGGCCGCGTCCGCCGTCCGCCTCGTGGCTCCCCTGGGGAGCCTCGCGTGACGACGACCGTCGAGCCCCTCACCCCGCGGACGCGCCGCGGCGCGGAGCTGATGCTCCTCATCCTCGCGATCGGCATCGTGCTGCTCGCCTGGGTCACGACCGACCTCAACCGCAACGGCACGGTGCCGGCCAACATCATCCCGATCGCCGGCGGCTTCACCGCGCTCGTGCTCGCGGTCCACCTCGTGCTGCGCTGGAAGGCGGCCTACGCCGACCCGGTGCTCCTGCCGATCACGACGGTGCTCAACGGGCTCGGGCTCGTCATGATCCACCGCCTCGACCTCGCCCGCGGCAAGCTCGGCACCGACGGCGACGCCTACCGCCAGATCATCTGGACGACGCTCGCCGTCGCCCTCGCCGTGGCCGTCCTCTTCGTGTTGCGCGACCACCGACTGCTCCGCCGCTACACCTACGTGACGATGGCGGTCGGCTTCGTGCTGCTCCTGCTGCCGCTCGTCCCCGGCATCGGCCGCACGATCAACGGCTCCCAGATCTGGATCTCGATCGGCCCGCTCAACTTCCAGCCGGGGGAGTTCGCCAAGATCGCCCTCGCGATCTTCTTCGCCGGCTACCTCGTGCAGACCCGTGACGTGCTCTCCCTCGCCGGCAAGAAGGTCCTCGGCTTCACCTTTCCGCGCGGGCGCGACCTCGGCCCGATCCTCGTCGCGTGGGTGCTCGCGCTGCTCGTCCTCGTCTTCCAGAAGGACCTCGGTTCGGCGCTCCTCTTCTTCGGTCTCTTCGTCGCGATGCTCTACGTCGCCACCGAGCGCGTCTCGTGGATCGCCATCGGCCTGCTGCTCTTCGCCGCGGCCGTCGCCTTCGCCCTGTCGGCCTTCACGCACTTCCAGAAGCGCGTCGACCTGTGGCTCGACCCGTTCTCGCCGGACAACCTCGAGCGGTCCAACCAGCTGGCCAACGGCCTCTGGGGCATGGCCTCCGGCGGTCTCACCGGCACCGGGCTCGGCGCGGGCCGGCCCTACCTGACGTCCTTCGCCGAGAGCGACTTCATCTTCCCGAGCCTCGGGGAGGAACTCGGCCTCTTCGGGTCCGTCGCGATCATCGTGCTCTACCTCATCTTCTGCGAGCGCGGCATCCGCACCGCCCTCGGCGTGCGTGACGGCTTCGGCAAGCTGCTCGCCATCGGCCTGTCCTTCTCCGTCGCCTTCCAGCTCTTCATCGTCATCGGCGGCGTCACGCGGGTCATCCCGCTGACCGGCCTCACGACGCCCTTCATGTCGCTCGGTGGCTCGTCCCTGCTCGCGAACTGGGTGATCATGGCGCTGCTGCTGCGCATCTCCGACCAGGCCCGAAGGCCGATGCCCGAGATCCCCGTGGGTGTCGCCGCCGACGAGCCGGCCCCGGCCGAGGTGACCCAGGTGGTGAGGCTGACGTGAACACCCCCATCCGCCGCCTGTCCGTGGTCATCGCCGCGCTCTTCACCGCCCTCCTCGTCGCGGCGACGATGGTGCAGTTCACGCAGGCGAAGACGCTCAACGGCATGGCGTCCAACAAGCGCACCCTGCTCGACAGCTACTCCCGCGAGCGCGGGTCGATCATCGTCGGCGGCCAGGCCGTCGCGAAGTCGGTGCCCGTCCAGGACCAGTACCGCTTCCTGCGCACCTACCCCCAGGACGAGCTGTACGCCCAGATGACCGGCTTCTACTCGTATGCCGTCGGCGCCCCCTACGGTCTCGAGCACGCCTCCGACGACCTGCTCTCGGGCGATGCTGACACCCTCTTCGTGCGGCGCGTCACCGACCTCATCACGGGCCGCAAGACCGCTGGCGCGACGCTCGAGCTGACGATCGACCCGAAGGCGCAGGCGGCGGCCGACAAGGCCCTCGGTGACAACAAGGGCGCCGTCGTGGCCCTCGACCCGAAGACCGGCGCGATCCTCGCGATGGTGAGCCACCCGTCCTACGACCCCAACCCGCTCTCGAGCCACGACCTCACCAAGGCGTCCAAGGCCTGGCAGACGCTGTCCAACGACAAGGACAAGTCCTACCTCAACCGCACCATCAACGGCGTCTACCCTCCCGGGTCGACCTTCAAGGTCATCACGGCAGCCGCCGCGCTCGAGAACGGCGTCGTGAGCGACGAGAACTCCTCCGTCCCCGGGCCGGCCGAGCTCGACCTGCCGCTGACGAGCACCAACCTGCCCAACGAGGACGGCCGCGCCTGCGGGCCGGGCGACAAGACGACGCTCATCCACGCGCTCGAGATCTCCTGCAACACGGCGTTCGGCTCCCTGGGGCTCGAGCTCGGCGGCGAGAAGATCCGCGCCCAGGCCGCGAAGTTCGGCTTCGGTGACGCCCTCCAGATCCCGATGCGCGTCTCGGTGAGCTCGGTCCCGGCCGACCTCAACGCGCCGCAGGCCGCACAGGCCGCCATCGGGCAGTACGACGTGCGCACCACGCCGCTCCAGATGGCCATGGTCGCGGCCGGCATCGCCAACCAGGGCCGGGTCATGACGCCCTACCTCATCGACTCCGTGCGCAGCCCCAACCTCGACATCATCGAGTCGACGCCCGACCCGGTGGAGCTGTCGCAGGCGACGTCCGAGCAGACCGCCTCGACCCTGACCAAGATGATGGTCTCCGTCGTCGACCACGGCAGCGGCGCTCGGGCGCAGATCGACGGCGTCGAGGTCGCGGGCAAGACCGGCACCGCACAGCACGACCCGGGCAAGCCCCCGCACGCGTGGTTCATCTCGTTCGCGCCGGCCACCGACGCCAAGATCGCCGTCGCCGTCGTCGTCGAGGACGGCGGCGTCACGGGCAGCGAGATCGGCGGTGGCCGCGTCGCCGCCCCGATCGCCCGCCAGGTCATGGAGGCGGTGCTGGGCCGATGACCCTCTCCACCGGCGCGACCCTCGGCGGTCGCTACACCCTCGGCACGGCCATCGCCTCGGGCGGCATGGGCACCGTCTGGGAGGCCACCGACGAGGTGCTCCGGCGTCCCGTCGCCGTCAAGGTCATGCGCCCGCAGGGCCCCGAGGACGACGCGTTCCTCGAGCGCTTCCGCGACGAGGCCCGGGGCAGCGCCTCGCTCCACCACCCCAACATCGCGTCCGTCTTCGACTACGGCGAGGAGGACGGCACGGCCTACCTCGTCATGGAGCTCGTGCCGGGACGCACGCTCGGCGAGATCATCCGCGAGAGAGACGGCGGCATGCCGGCCGAGGAGGTGCGCTCGCTGCTGGGCCAGGCGGCCCTGGCCCTGTCGGCGGCCCACGAGGCCGGCGTCGTGCACCGCGACGTCAAGCCCGCCAACATCATCGTCACGCCCGAGGGGCAGGCCAAGCTCACCGACTTCGGGATCGCCCGGGTCGGTGACGGGTCGGGGCACACGCTGACCGGCGAGGTGCTGGGCACTCCCGACTACATCAGCCCGGAGCAGGCCCTCGGCGAGCCGGCGACGGCCTCGAGCGACATCTACTCCCTCGGCGTCGTGGCGCACGAGATGATCACCGGCCGCAAGCCCTTCGACATGGGCACGCCCGTGGCGACCGCGATCGCGCAGGTCAACGACCCGCCGCCCGAGCTGCCCTCGACGGTGCCCCTCGACCTGCGGGAGGTCGTCGACGCGTGCCTCGCGAAGTCCGCGTCCGACCGCCCGGCCGACGCGCGCGCGGTGGCCGAGGCCGCCGGGGTGCCGCTCGGGTCCCTGCCCGGGGTCACGCCGCCCCCGGCGGCGGTCGACTCCACGACGGTCATCCCCGCCGCCGACCCGACCCGCGCGCTGGCCGGGACACCGGTTGCGGGAGCCGGCCGCGCCGGTGGCGCTGCGGCCGGACTCGTCGCTGCAGCACGGGAGCTCGTCGGCGCCGACCGTCGTGGTCCGTTCGCGCGTCCCTCGGAGACCGTCACGGAGCCTTCGGCGGGACGTCGCTGGGTCTGGCTGGCCGTCCCGGCCGTCGCCCTCGTGGCGTGGGGCGCCTTCGCGCTCGGCAGCGTCATGAACGGCGCCGCCGCGAGCCCCGCGGCCCGCCAGACGCCCCCCGCGACCACCACTCCGGCCACGTCCGCGGCTCCGACCACGACCCCGACCACGACTCCGACCACGACTCCGACCGCGAGCGCCTCCCGGGCGACGACGACGGCCGCGCCGACCCGCACGGCGACGAAGGCCACCGCCGCCACGCAGCAGACGAGCACCAAGCCGCACCATGCCCATGCCGGCAAGGGCAAGGGAAAGGGCAAGGTGAAGTGACATGACCGACCAGCCCGAGCAGCGCGATCCAGGCGCCCGACGAGTGGACCAGGATGACCCAGCACCCGAACGAGCAGAGGCCAACGACGTGAGCACCGCACCCCGTGTCCTCGGCGGACGCTACGAGGTCGGCGAGCTCATCGGTCGGGGCGGCATGGCCGACGTCCACCTGGGCCACGACACCCGGCTCGGTCGTCAGGTCGCGATCAAGATGCTGCGCTCGGACCTCGCCCGCGACGCGAACTTCCTCATGCGTTTCCGGCGCGAGGCGCAGTCGGCCGCCGGACTCAACCACCCGGCGATCGTCGCGATCTTCGACTCGGGCGAGGACGACAGCGTCGTCGAGGGCCCCAACGGCACGCGGACGACCCTGCCCTACATCGTCATGGAGTACGTCGACGGCGAGACGCTGCGCCAGCAGCTGACCGACCAGCAGCAGCTCCAGCCGGCCGAGGCGATCCGCGTCACCGAGGGCATCCTCGACGCCCTGGCCTACAGCCACCGGATGGGCATCGTCCACCGCGACATCAAGCCGGCCAACGTCATGATCACGACCGGTGGCCACGTCAAGGTCATGGACTTCGGCATCGCCCGGGCGATCGCCGACACGGCCGCGACGATGACCCAGACCCAGTCGGTCGTCGGCACCGCGCAGTACCTCTCGCCCGAGCAGGCCCAGGGCCAGACGGTCGACGAGCGGTCCGACCTCTACTCGACCGGGTGCCTCCTGTTCGAGCTGCTCGCCGGCCGCCCGCCCTTCACCGGGGACTCGCCGGTCGCGATCGCCTACCAGCACGTCGGCGAGCTCCCGCAGCCGCCGAGCGTCTTCAACGACGCCGTCGCCGGTGACCTCGACGCCGTGACGCTGCACGCCCTCGCCAAGGACCGCGAGGCCCGCTACCAGGACGCCACGGCCTTCCGGGACGACCTCGAGAACGTCCGGCTCGGCCGCCAGATCAGCGCCGCGGCCCTCGGCACCGCGGCCGCCGTGGGCGCCGCCGCCACCCAGACCCTCCCGCAGGCGTATGCCGCACCGGGCACCCCGACCGCCGTGCAGGCCCCCGTCACCTCCCGGAGCGAGCGCTACGCGAACACCGCGGGCCTGCCTGCCGTCGGCCACGACGAGCTGGAGCAGGACGACCGGAAGGGCGGCACGGGCAAGGCGGTGCTCATCACCGGGCTCGTCATCGCCCTCCTCGCCCTCGTCGGCTGGGGCGGCGTCAAGTGGTTCGGCAACCAGACGCCGAGCGTGACGCTCGTCGCGGTGCCGACGATCGAGGGCATGAAGGAGGACGTCGCGGCGCGCACCCTGGCGACGAACGGTCTCCGCGGTGAGAAGTCCCCGGCAGCGAGCACGACGGTCACCGAGGGTGACGTCATCAGCCAGGACCCCAAGCCGGGGACGAGGATCGCGGAGCAGTCGGTCGTCAGGTACCTCGTGTCGACCGGTCCCGACAACCTCACCGTGACCGACGTCACCGGCTTCAACAAGGACGACGCACGCGCCGAGCTGGAGAAGCAGGGCTTCGTCGTGTCGGGCTTCCAGGAGGAGAACACCCCGGACCAGGCGAAGAACAAGGTGACGAAGACCGAGCCGGCCGCCCAGTCCGTCGTCCCCAAGGGTTCGAAGATCAAGATCTTCTACGCGACCGGCAACGTCAAGGTGCCCGACAACCTCGTCGGCCAGGACTGGGCCCTCGCCGCCGTGGCACTGCAGAACGCCGGGCTCAACCCGGTCAAGGAGACCGTCGACTCCGACAAGAACCCCGACGAGGTGCTCTCCGTCGACCGGGCCGGCGACGTCGTCAAGATCGGCACCCAGATCACCGTCAAGGTCGCGCGCACCCCGAACCAGACGGCGACCGTCACGGTGACGCCCCCGCCGCCCAGCACGACGACGACGGCCCCGGGGACGACGACCCCGCCGCCGACCCCCTAGCGGTCAGCACCAGGCATACGACGAAGGGCCCCTCCCGAGCGGGAGGGGCCCTTCGTCACACGTGGTGCCGTATGCCGGGTCGAGCGTCGCGTCAGACGGCGGCGGTCACGAGGGGGCTGAGCCCCACAGAGCGCTGCACGGCGCCGGTGTCGCCGCAGAGCGCGAGGAAGTTCGCGAGCATCCGGTGGCCGCCCTCGGTCAGGACGCTCTCGGGATGGAACTGCACCCCGTGCAGCGGCAGGTCGCGGTGGCGCACCGCCATGACGAGGCCCGAGTCGGTGCTGCCGGTGGCGACGAGCTCGTCGGGCAGGGTCGCCGGGTCGATGGTCAGCGAGTGGTAGCGGGTGGCGGTGAAGGGGCTCGGCAGGCCCTCGAGGACGCCGGTGCCGTCGTGGTGCACGAGCGACGTCTTCCCGTGGAGCAGTTCCGGTGCCCGCCCGACGACCGCACCGGCCACGACGCCGAGCGCCTGGTGCCCGAGGCACACGCCGAACATCGGCTTCCCGATGCGGGCGCACTCGCGGATGATGTCCATCGACACCCCGGCATCCTCGGGAGTGCCCGGGCCGGGCGAGACGAGCACGCCGTCGTAGGCCGCGGCGTCGGTCGCCGGCACGGCGTCGTTGCGCACGACGGTGCACTCGGCGCCCAGCTGCTCGAGGTAGCCGACGATCGTGTAGACGAAGCTGTCGTAGTTGTCGACGACGAGGATGCGGGTGGGGCTGGTCATGCGGGGGCCTCAGAGGGGTGGTGGGGCGCGCTCAGCGGATCGGTGACGCGTACTGGAAGTCGACCGAGCCCGAGTATGCCGGGAACTCGATCGAGCTGTGTGTGTGCAGGGCGTAGCCGAGACCGACGGCGTCGACGTACTGCTTGTAGATGTTGACGGAGGCGTCGGCGTCGAGTCCCTGCTGCATGCGGTCGATGTCGCCGATGGCGGTGATCCGGTAGGGCGGGGCGTAGACGCGGCCCTGGAGGATGAGGGTGTTGCCGACGCAGCGGACGGCGCTCGTCGAGATGACCCGCTGGTCCTGGATCATCATCGCCTCGGCGCCCGAGGTCCAGAGCGCGTTGACGACGGCCTGGACGTCCTGCTGGTGCACGACGATGTCGTCGGCGGTGAAGCCGTCGGGCAGGGAGTCGGCGGTGCGCTTCGCGTCGTCGAGGGTCACCTCGAGGGCGGCGCCCCGGACCTTCGTCGTCGCGGCGGGGGCGGCGAGCTCGTCGGCGGCGCGGGTCAGGCTCGAGAGGTGCTCGTCGGTGGGGGCGTTCGTCTTCGAGAGCGCCTCGACCTCCTTCTGGAGACCGTCGAGGACGCTCGCCTTCTCGGCGACGCGCGAGTCACCCTCCATGATGAGCTGGGGCAGGTCGCGGTCGGCGCGGAGGTCTCGGCCCTGCGCGGTCTGGAAGCTCATCGCGAACATCACGCCGGCGGAGGCCATGACCACCGGGACGACCAGCCCCCACGTCAGACGGGGTCGGCGGCGGGAGGGCGCGGGAGACGCTGCTGCGTCGTCGGCAGCGACAGCGTCGTCGAACGTCTCCGGTTCGGGCTGCTCGGCGTCCGTCATGACTCGTGTCCTCGCTCGCGCGGACCCTCCGCGCCGCCTCCATTGTGCCTCGTCACGGCTCGTGGACCGACCGGAGGTCGGGCGCGTAGGGGGAGAGCTCGCTGGTCTGGGTGCCTCCGCGGAGGGCGAGCGTCGCCGCGGCGCGGTTGGGCGCGCCGAGCTGGGTGACGAGGTGGGAGATCTCGGCCCGCGACGGTGCGCACCGAGACCCCGTTCATCGTGCGGCTGCCGTCGACCGGGTCGAAGTTCATGATCGGCTGGATCGACCAGACCGAGCGGCGGGTCAGCGGCTCGACCGCGGTCGCCAGGTTGCGCTCGAACTGCTCGGCCCGGAACCCGACATCGGGCTGGTCATCGCATCGTCCCTTGATCTGCTGTCCGTGACTGCCAGCATGCCCGGTTCAGGACTCAGGTCAACTCGATGGACGCACCCCGTCCTGCAGGTTCGTGCAACAGAGGAAGCGCAGACGCGACACGCGGGCCTGCGCCTGTCATCCTCGACCCGGTCACCGGGTGTGGATCGGCGGCGGGCGGGGCGCAGACAGGGGGCGCATCCGCCCGCTCGCCGTCGACGTCCGAGGCACCCGTCGGGGTGCCCCTCGAGACGTTCTCGAGGGGCACCGCCGAGCGCAGGGGGCAACAGGACAGACCGGTCCGTCCGAGGGCATCGCCCCGATCACCGTGCCGGCACGCCTGCACGGGGACGCCGAGCGCGTCATTGGTTACCCTTGCCTCAACTCAGAGCAAGGAGAACGCAGTGCCCGAGTCCAAAGGCCGCGACCACAAGGCGGCGGCATACACCCCGCCCCGCACGAGCAAGGCCGCCGAGCCCAACCCCACCTGGTGGGCGCCCGTCTTCATCACGCTGCTCGTCCTCGGGCTGCTGTGGATCGTCGTCTACTACGTGACCGAGTACAAGTACCCCATCGGATCCATCGGGGTCTGGAACCTCGGCATCGGCTTCGTCCTGCTCATGGGCGGCTTCATCATGACGATGCGGTGGCGCTGAGCCCCACCGAAACCCGCACCGACCCGCATCCTGAGGGCCGCTCCTGTCATCACGACGGAGCGGCCCTTTGCACACACCCCACTGGGCGCCGGCTGTCCACACCTGTGGACAGCCGGCGTACGGCTTTCACGTCCACAGCTGTGGATGGCGGCCGTGCACAACCTCCAGCGCGGATCGCCCGACTTATCCACACAGTTATCCCCAACTGGGGATGAATGACACATGTGTAACTACATCCACAGGCTTATCCACACCCGGTGGACAACTCTCGGCTCCCCGTGGTGGAGAAGCACCCGACGGCCGTCAGAGCCGCGGCAGCCCGAGCTCGTCGACCACTCGCTCGGCGGTGGCGCGGGCGTCTCCGTGCGCGTTGTCCAGGCGCAGGTGACGGTGACCCGGCAGCAGCTGCTCGCCGTCCCGTGCGGGGTCGGTGTTGAGGCGGGCCCGCGACTCGAGGTCGACGACGTGGGAACGGGCCCACTCGACGTCGCGCTTGCTGCGCTTGTGATCCATCCGGTCAGTGCCACCCTCGCGGGCCAGCCGCACGTCCTGGGGCGCGTAGAGCTCTACGACGTCGATCGGCGCGCCGGCTCGCTCGACCGGCTCGACGAGCTCATGCAGCTGCGCGAGGTCGCCTGGGTGGTCGAGGTCGATGGCGAAGGTGAAGACGAGGCCGGGCAGGTCGGCGACGACCGACTCGGCGATGACCTCGCGGCGGATCAGGCCGTTGATCCGCTGGAACGAGGGCATGCCGAAGTCGTAGACCCCGAGCAGCGGCTCGATCGACATGTGGTTGTGGAAGAGCCGGAAGCCCGTCAGGTCGCACACGGCACGGCCCACCGTCATCTTGCCGACGGCCGGCGGGCCGGTGACGCAGACGAGGTGCACGGCGACCTCAGCCGAAGATGCTGAGCTCGCGGATGGCCTCGGGCACGGTGAGGTACTTGACGACGGTGACGGCGACGAGCAGCACGAGGACGGCGGTGAGCGCGGCCCACACGAGATGGCGTACACCCTGTCGTCGGAAGACGACGATGACGCCGGCGCAGACGACGCCGGTGACGAGGCCGCCGAGGTGGGCCTGCCACGAGATGCCGGGGTAGAAGAAGCCGAAGGCCGCGTTGATGGCGATCGTCGCGTACATCGCCGCCGAGGAGCGTCCGAGGTGCCGGTTGAGCACGAGGAGCGCGCCGAAGAGTCCGAAGATCGCGCCGGACGCGCCGACGACCGGGGTGAGCCACGCGTCGTCGAGGCCGGCCCGCAGACCCGGGATCGTCGGCGATCCCGCGAGGAGCGTCACGGCGACCTGTCCGCCGATGCCGCTGATGAGGTAGAGCGCCGCGAACCGGGCCCGACCGAGCATCGGCTCGAGGTACTGCCCGAGGCTCCACAGCGCGAACATGTTGAGCAGGATGTGGAAGATCGTCGCGGGCGAGTGCAGGAAGGCCGCGGTGACGAAGCGCCACGGCTCGGTCCACCCGACGACCGGCGCGAACGCGAAGTTCTGCGTGACGCTCGGGTTGGCCCGCTGCGCGAGGTAGGCGACGGCGCAGATCGCGATGATCGTGTAGGTGACGACGGGCGTGCCGTCGGTCGCCCGCCCACCGAAGACGGTGCGCGCGCTCGGCGTCGTGCGGGCGGCCTCGCGGACGCAGTCGACGCACTGGATACCGACGGCGGCCGGGCGCTGGCACTCCGGGCACGCCGGCCGGCCGCAGCGCTGGCAGCGGACGTAGGCCTCCCGGTCGGGGTGGCGCGGGCACACGGACGGACCGGCAGCGGGCTGCGGAACCCCCGGCTCGAGCGGGGGCTGACCCTGCTGGCCGTTGGGTGGGTTGTCAGACAACGGGAGTCCCCCTGCCGGTCACGTCCGTGGGCGGTGGTGCGGTGATGCGGGTGGTGCTGTCGTGCGGTGGAGCCGAAGCTCAGTCCTCGATGGTGACCGAGTTGATGACGACGTCCTCGACGGGCTTGTCGTTGGCGCCGGTGGCGACGGCACCGATCGTGTCGACGACGTCGCGGGACGCCTGGTCGGCGACCTCACCGAAGATCGTGTGCTTGCCCTGGAGCCAGGTCGTCGCAGCGGTGGTGATGAAGAACTGCGAGCCGTTGGTGCCCTTGCCCATGCGCTTGCCGGCGTTGGCCATGGCGAGGATGTAGGGCTTGGTGAAGTCCTTGTCGGGGCTGATCTCGTCGTCGAACGCGTAGCCCGGACCGCCGAACCCCTGACCGATCGGGCAGCCGCCCTGGATCATGAAGTTCGGGATGATGCGGTGGAAGATCAGTCCGTCGTAGAACGGGGTCGGGTTGGTCCGACCGGCGTCGTCCTTGTACTCCTTCTCGCCCTTGGCGAGACCGACGAAGTTCTCCACGGTCTTCGGGGCCTGGTGCTCGAAGAGGTCGATGACGATGTCACCGTGGTTCGTGTGCAGGGTTGCCTTCATGGGCCCAATCCTCGCACGACCGAGCACGTATGCCGTCCGGGCGGGTATGCGGCAGGGTGGCGGAACGCTGGGGGTGGACCCACCGTTGGCCTAGGAGAAGGATCATCCTCACAGCAGTCGAGGACGCGACCCGATGACAGCCGGCCCGGAGCCGGCGCAGGACGGAGTGCCGATGTCGTTCATGGACAAGCTGAAGAAGAAGGCCGAGGAGCTCGACCTCGAGACCAAGGCCAAGCAGCTGCAGGACGCGGCCACGCAGGCGGCGAAGCAGGCGCGTGAGAAGGCGGGTGACTACACCGCGCAGAACCGCGAGAAGATCGACGGCTACGTCGAGACGGCCACGACGAAGATCGACGAGAAGACCGAGGGCAAGTACGCCGACAAGGTGGCCAAGGTCAAGGAGCACGTCGGCCGCGGCGTCGACAAGGTCGCCGAGGGTCACGCCTCGGGACCGTCGACCGCCACGGGCGCTGCCGCTGCGGCGGGAGCCACGGACGTGACGGGCGGCGAGCCCTTCCCGGTCGACCCCGACGCCCCGGCCCCGGTGTCGGCCAGCCCGCTCGAGGCCCCGGCCCCGATCGACCGTCCGACGCCGGTCGACGAGCGCGGCTTCGACGCCGCCGCCGGCGACGTGCCGGTCCCGACCCGCGAGGCGCTCACCGACACGACCCTCGAGGACACCGTCCTCGGTCTCGACCACCCGCCGACGGCTCCGGCCGCGCACCCGGGCGCCCCGGCTCCCGAGGACGCCGACGCCGCCCCGCACGTGCCCCGACCGCCCCACGACACCACGAGCTGAACGGAGCGCGTGACGGCATACGCGATCCCGATCGGTGACGATTGCGTCCACGCACGGCTGGCAACCGTGCGGTGAGTGGCCGAAGTTGGCAGGATGGGTAAGGACGAGTGGACTTAGGAGGACGTATGTTCCGAACCAAGCAGTCCCGCACTGAGGCTGCAGTTGACCAGGCACGCTCCGCAGCAGCCGATCTCGGCTCGGCGGCAGGTGACCGGATCGGCACGCTGAAAACCAGCGCCGCTGACACCGCGAGCGATGCCGCCGCGGCCGCCAAGGATCGCGCGTATGCCGCGAAGGACGCTGCGACCCCGGCTGTCCAGAATGCCGCCGATGCAGCGCGTGAGCGGCTCGTGGCGGCCAAGGAGGCGGCGACGCCGGCGCTCCAGGACGCAACCGACACGGCCCGTGAGCGCTTCTACGACGCTGCGGCCACGGCCAAGGACGCCGCGGGCGATGCGCTCCACGAGGCGGCCGACCGCGCCAAGCCAAAGGTGGAGGCCGCCCAGTCGACGCTCGTCGACACGGTGCTGCCCAAGGTCGGCGCGGCCATCGCGACCGCCGCAGCCGCCCTCGCGGCCGGCGCCGAGCAGGCTCGCGAGGCGGCCCAGCCGCACCTCGAGCAGGCAGCCGTCCAGGCCAAGGAGACGGCTGCGGTCGGTGGCCAGCGCGCCCACGGCGCCTACTACGTGCTCAAGGGTGACGCGGTCGCCAAGAAGCGTCGGAGCAGGGGCAGGTGGCTCATCGCCGTCGGCCTGACCGCCGCCACCGTCGCCGCCGTCGCGGCCTTCCGCAAGCAGAAGCAGGCCGACGACCCGTGGGCCACGCCGCTCGACTCGCGCGCCGGCGCCGGCGCCGGTGGCTCGACGACCTCGGCCCTGGCTTCCGACGCGGCGACGCTCAAGGACAAGGCAGCCGAGCAGGTCGGCCACGCCAAGGTCGCCGTCACCGACGCCGCGAGCAAGGCCAAGGAGAAGGGTTCGGAGCTCGCCGACGCCGCGAAGGACAAGGCCGGCGACCTCGCCGCCAAGGGCCAGGCCGCCATCGCCGACGCGAAGGACCGCTCCGGCGAGGCCGTCGACGACGCGACCGACGCGACGACCGACGCGACGACCGACGCGGTGGACGAGCTCGCGGGTGCACCCGCGACCGCCGAGGGTGAGGTCACGGCGGTCGACGCCGCGCCCGACTCCGACGCGATCACGTCCGATGCGGTCGAGGGCGGCACGATCAACGGCGCCTCGACGAAGTCGTCCCCGCGTGGCTCGGCCAAGGCCAAGCTCGCGCAGGAGAACGGCGACAGCACGAAGTGACACCCTCCGGTGCCGGTCCCCTCGGGGCCCGGCGCCGGACCGGGGGCACACAGAGAAGGACCCGGATGCCGTGGGCATCCGGGTCCTTCTCTGCTTGAGCTGGCTCGCTCCGACAGGGGGACAGAGCGAGCCAGCACATGCAGAAGGGCTGGGCGCGGTTCGTGCGGGCCCAACCCTTCGCTACCACCAGTCTAGACCCTGTCCGGCTGGTTGCGCGAGGGGCTCGATGAAGATTGCATCACATCAAGCGCGTCAGTTCGGTTCCTTCCACGCATCACACCCACGAGCTCCGGTGTCCCTGAAGGGACTCGGGGACTTGCTGCACCACCGAGCATGGCACCAGAGCCGGGGTTGCGCCAGAGGAAGATCCCGTGGATTCGCTGTAGGCTCCCGAGCAGGACGGAGATCGTCCAGGACTGTCGGATGTGCCCCGAACTCCGGACGCCCCTTTTCGCCCACCTCTACGGTCCCACCCCCAGAGGCTGACTGATCGGGCACCCAGCTGAAGCTGACGGCCAAGCACAGCGGGCTGTCGCTCGCGGTCGACGGCGCCGGCAAGGTCGTCCAGGTGACCGACACCGGTGCGGCGACCCAGCGCTGGACGGCGCCGGCGAGCTAGCCGCCGCCGGGTCGGGCCCGGTTCGAGGTGATGCGCGCGTGTCAACGCGGCCGTGATGACCTCGAACCGGACGTCGTCATGCAGCGATGACGCCGGTCCGCCTGCGGCGGACCAGGACCCTCAGCTCGGAGGCAGCCAGCACGAGCAGCGGGGCACCAGCGCAGACCAGCCACTGCGTGGTGCTCAGCGCGACGGTCCCGAGGAAGGTCTGCAGCGGCGCGAAGACGGTGGTCAGCAGGAGGGTGACCACCGTCGCCGCGGTGCACCGAACCAGCGTCTTGTCGGCCAGGGTGTCGAGGCTGAAGACGGTGCGGGCCTCGTCCCTGGTGGCGAGGGAGAACACCAGGCAGGCCAACGAGAAGGTCACGACACCCATGGTCAGCGCGACGGGACGGCCGTAGGCGCTCTCGGCCCACGCGATGGTGGCCAAGGTCGCAGCGCCCATGACGACGCCGATGGTGACGAGCCAGAGCATCGTCGGTCGGGACAGGATGGGTTCCTCCGGGTCTCGCGGGCGCCGCTCCATGAGTCCGGCACCGGGTTCGCCGTAGCCCAGGCCGATCGCCTGGAACAGCATCGTCGTGAAGTTGATCCACAGCGTCTGCAGCGGGAGGAACGGGACCCCGCCGGCGATGTTGAGGATGGCCGCCCCGAGGAAGGAGACGATGAAGCCGAAGAGGCAGCCCATCTGGAACCGGATGTACTTCACGAGGTTGTCGTAGAGCCCCCGACCCAGCTCCACGGCCTTGACGATCGAGGAGAAGTTGTCGTCGGTGAGGACCATGACCGCCGCGTCCTTGGCGACCTCGGTGCCGGTGATCCCCATCGCGATGCCGATGTCCGCCTTCTTCAGCGCGGGCGCGTCGTTGACGCCGTCACCGGTCATCGCCACGATGTGTCCCTGTCGCTTCAGCAGGTCGACGAGTCTGACCTTGTCCTCCGGCGTCACCCGGGCGATGACCCCGACCTCGTCGATCCGGCCGAGGACCTGGTCGTCGTCGAGGCCGGCGAACTCGGCCCCCGTCATGACGCCCCCCTCGATGCCGAGCTGGCGGGCGATGGCGCCGGCCGTTACGGCGTGGTCTCCCGTGATCATCCGCACCCTGATGCCAGCACCACGAGCCGACGCGATCGAGGCCTTCGCCGTGGGCCGGGGCGGGTCGACGATCCCGACCAGCGCCATCAGCTCCAGACCCTCCGACACGAGCGGGAGCAGGTCCGCACCGGAGTCGAAGGTCGAGGCGTCGAAGTCCTTGCGTGCCGTGGCCAGCACGCGGAGGCCCTCCTGACCGAGGCGGGCGTTCTCGGCGAGGTAGCGGTCTCGGACATTCGCGTCGACCGGGACGGGGCCCGTGTCGGCGTCGTGGACGAAGGCGGCTCGCGCCAGCAATTCGTCGGGGGCGCCCTTGACGAAACACCGGACGACCTCGGTGCCGGACTCGTCGGTCATGCGGTGGAAGGTGGCCATCAGCTTGTACGCGGCGTCGAACGGTAGCTCGGCGACGCGCGGGTACGCCTGACGGGTGGCCACGGCGTCCACACCGCCTTTGGCGGCCAGCGCGACCAGAGCCCCCTCGGTGGGGTCACCGATGAGGGCGCCGCTGTCCAGGACCGCGTCGGAAGCAAGAACCATCGGAAGCAGGAACGGGTCCAGCTCGATCTCGCGTTGACCAGCCACACGGGTGATCTGCCCCTGAGGTGAGTAGCCGGAGCCCTCGATGGAGTAGCGCCGACCGACGAGGGCCATCTGGACGGCCGTCATCTCGTTGAGCGTGAGCGTGCCGGTCTTGTCGGAGTTGATCGCGGAGGTGGAGCCCAGGGTCTCCGTGGACTGCAGACGCTTCATGATCGCGCCGACCTTGGCCAGCGCCTGGGTGCCGTAGGCGAGGATCGTGGTGACCACGGCCGGCATGTTCTCGGGCAGAGCGCCGATGGCGAAGGCGACCGCCGCGTGGAAGATGGCGGTGAAGGTCTCACCCCGCGCGAGGTTGAGGATCACCGACACGAGAAGGGCCACGCCGGCGATGAGGAAGATCTGACGGGTCAGGGCATCGAGCTGCCGCGTGAGGGGGGTCTTGACCTCCTCCGTGGCCTGCAACATGCCCGAGATGTGGCCGACCTCGGTGGCCATCCCGGTGGCGACGACGACGAACACGCCGGAACCTCGCGTGACACTGGTGTTCATGTAGACCATGTCGCTGCGGTCCCCGAGGGGCGTCTCCGGCTGCTCCACGGCTGCCGTGCCCTTCGACACGGGCAGGCTCTCACCCGTCAGTGCGGACTCGGCGACCTCGAGGGTCGCAGCGCGGAGCAACCGCCCGTCGGCCGGGACGATGTCGCCTGCCTCGATCGCGACGATGTCTCCGGGCACCAGCTGCTCGGCGGGCAGCTGCGACAGCTGCCCGTCCCGCGTGACTCTCGCCTTGATGATCATCATCTTCTGGAGTGCGGCGACCGCGGCGGCGGCCTTGCCCTCCTGGCGTAGGCCGAGCACGGCGTTGAACACGGTGAGCAGGAGCAGCAGGACGCCGGTCCCCACCTCCTTGAGGGGATACAGGCTCCCGATCCCCGCCACCAGGAGGACGACCTGCATCGGGTCGGCGTACTGGCGCAGGAACGCGTGCAGCCCGGTCTCCGACGTCGCGGCCGTGAACCGGTTGGGGCCGAAGCGCCGGGTCCGGTCGTCCACCTCGGCCGACGTGAGACCGCTCGCTCCGTCGGCACCGATGCGTCGCAGCACTTCGTCGGCGCCGAGCACGTGCCACACGGTCCCATCGCGTGCCGGATCCGCCTCCGACGTCTCTGTTCGGATCTGTGAGGTCACGATGGGCTCCTTCAGGCTGATGACGACCGTCCCGGCGTCTCTCCGACGTGGTGAAGATGACACCCTCCGTCTGGCCGTCGTGACGATGGATGCTGGTCTGACGCTACGGATGAGAGGCGGACCACGGATCACCCCCTCGGGGCGACCTCCGCTCGCGCCCGACCCTCCCGAGAGCACGGCCCCCGGGCGCTCTCACCCCCCAGGAGTGACCCCATCGGGCGTGGACCCCCGAGAGACTGGGCGGGTCGAGATCAGACAACGAAAGGGGACTCCCATGGCGCGCGGGGCACAACGAGCGGGAACCATCGGCATCATCGTCGCGATCGTCGGGGTGATCTTCGCGGTGGCGGGCGTCGTCACCTGGATCGTCGTCGACAACCAGCTCGCGGCCGAGAAGATCACAGTGTCGCAGGACGCCGACTTCCTGGCTGGCCAGGACGTCACCGGGCCCTTCACCGCCTACGCCCAGGCGCAGGTGATCAACAAGCACGCCCTCGAGGCCACCGGGGGCAAGACCTATGCCGAGCTCGAAAAGGACGATCCCGCGCGGACGACGGCCATGCAGGCGTCATTCCTGCGGGCCTCGCTCTTCACCTCGGTCGTCGCCTTCGGCGTGGCTGTCCTGGCCGTCGTCCTGGGCATCGTGCTCGTGCTGATCGGATGGGCTCTCAGGTCGCTCGCCGCGACGCCCACCCGAGAGCTCGCGTCGCCCTGAGCCACGGGGAGGTCTCTCGCTGCCCTGCCGCACTCGCGGGAAGCTCCGTATCGCTCGTGCCCTGCGCCGCTACCATCGAGTGAAGGGATCCGGCGCCCTGAGGTGGGCCGATGGTGACGAGCATGAGCGTGGTGCTCCACGAGCGTGGGGCCGATGCCGCGCGTGTCGACCTGCTGCACCGACAGTTCCGTCAGGAGCTGCGACACGTCGACGCACTGGACGTCGTGCAAGACGCGGCGGCGCCTGCCGAACCCCCTGAGCCAGGCTCGCGCGGGCTGGACCCCGAGACGGTCAACGCACTGGCCGTCGCCGTGATCGGATCCGGTGGCCTGGCAGGGCTCATCTCGTCGGTGCGGGCGTGGCTCGGGCGGGCGCCCGAGGAGACCAGGACGGTGCGGCTCGAGATCAGCGGCGACGTCATCGAGCTGTCCGGGGCCACCTCGGCCGAGCAGGAGGACCTGCTCAGGGTCTTCATGGCGCGGCACGGCGCACCGACGCCATGAACGACACCACGGCAGCCGGCGCCCGGCGGGCGCTCATCATCGCCAACGACACCTACGACCACGCGAGCCTCGGCCAGCTGCGCGCCCCCGAGGCCGACGCGCGTGCCCTCGCGGCCGTGCTCGGCGACCCGGAGATCGGCGGCTTCGAGGTGTCGATCGTGCACAACGCCGCCTCCTACGAGGTGCAGTCGCACATCGACGACCTCTTCACCGAGAGTCGCCCGGACGACCTGCTGCTCCTGCACTTCTCGGGCCATGGGCTCAAGAGCGACTCGGGCGAGCTGTTCGTCGCGGCGCGCAACACCCGGCCGGACCGGCTGGGATCCACGGCGGTGCCGGCCGACTTCATCCAGCGCTGCATGCGCACCGCGCGAGCTCGCACCATCGTGCTCTTCCTCGACTGCTGCTACGGCGGTGCCTTCGGCGAGGGCGTCGCGGTTCGGGCGGCCGGACCGGTGAACGTCATGGAGAGCTTCCCGGCCGGGCGGTTGGGAGGCGGCCGTGGGCGAGCCGTGATCAGTGCGTCGAGCGCGATGGAGTACGCGTTCGAGGGGACGACCCTGACCACCGACCACGAGGTCCAGCCGTCGGTCTTCACCTCGGCGGTCGTGCACGGGCTGCTGACGGGCGAGGCGGACCGCGACGAGGACGGCCTCGTGTCGCTGGGCGAGCTCTACGACTACGTCTTCGACCGGGTCCGGGAGCAGAACCCCCGTCAGACGCCGGGGAGGGACGTCGAGATGTCCGGCGACGTCTACCTCGCGAAGAGCCGCCACAAGAAGGTGCGGCCGGTGCCGATCCCGGAGGCGATCGTGGCGGCCCTGCGTGAGCCCGACCCGACCTACCGACGCGGTGCCGTCGTCGAGCTCCGCGACCGGCTCGGACACCCCGACCTGGGCGTGGCGCTCGGCGCACTCGAGGCGCTCCAGGCCGTCGCCCGCGCCGACACGAAGTCCGTCGCCGACGATGCCGCCGCCGTCATCGACGCCTCGGCACCGCGGGTCAGCCCTCCGGCCCTGGACTTCGGCGAGATCGCCTTCGGGGCTGCGGTCGCTGTCGAGCGCGAGCTGCACGTGGCCGGCGTGCCGCTGGCACGAGAGGTTCGCGTCGAGGCCGACCCGCCGCTCAGCGCTGTCGTGGACGGTTCCGTCGTGACCGTGACCTTCTCCCCGACCGACAGGCCGTATGCCGGCAGCATCACCGTGACGAGTCCGACGGGGTCCGTCATCGTGCCGGTCACCGCCTCGGTCGGACGTCGGACGGGGTTCCTCGAGTCACCTCCACACCCGCCCGAGCCCGCAGCGACCGCGGCCAGCGTGACGGACCCCGCCTCCCACTCCGGACCCGATGACGAGGAGTTCGTCGGTCGACGCCTCCGGCCGGTCGAGACATCACGCGACGACGCGTCCGTGTCGGCACCTGCGTCGGGGGAGTCGGCCACCGTCGTGGGACCGACCGCGGCACCGGCGGAAGCCGAATCGGTATCCCCGCCCCAACCATCCGCTCCACCCGCGACACCCGCGACACCCGACGAGCGTGCCGTCCCCAGCGACCCTTCCACGCAGCCCGACCCCGTCACGGCCGCCGCGGCACACCGCACGACGGCGCCTGCGTGGCGACGAGTCGCGGGTGGAGCGACCCTCCTCGGTGGGCTTCTCGTCCTCCTGACCATCTTCCTGCCCTGGTTCGACGGCGGGACCTACGCCGACAACGCCCGCGAGCAGATCCCCGCTGCCGTCATTCGCGGCCTGTTGGCTCTGACCGCCGGGGTCACGATGCTCGTGCCCCGGGTCCGGGACCCGGTCGCGGTGGCGCTGCTCACCTCGACCGGCGCCGCTTGCGGTGCAGGCTCGCTCACCCTCGTCGGGGTGTTCAACGCGTCCGGCGCCGACCGCGTCGACATCGGCTGGCTGGTGGCGTTGGTCGGTGAGCTCCTCGTCGGCGCAACGGCCCTCGGGACCCTGCTGGCCGTGGCGTCACGGACACGGGTGCCGTTCCGACGGTTCGACCAGCGTGCCTGGCGCTCGGTCGTGACCCTGTGCCTCGGCATCGCGACGACCGCCGTCTTCATCGCCTACGCCATCCATGTCGCCGATCAGGCCTCGACGTACTGGGGGGCTGTGACCTTGGTCTGGGGTCTGTTGACCTTGGCATTCACCGTGTCCGCGGTGCTGCTCGAGGCCGCCGTGGGCCGGGCGCTGCTCGGCGGCTGGGCCGTGGGCGCCCTGAGCTACTCGGTGTCGGAGTGGGTCTACCTCAACCGCATGGATAGCGATCCACACGCCGTCCCGGTGCTGACCTTCGCGTGCGGGCTCCTCCTGCTGGCAGCAGCGGCGCTCCGCGACGGGTCGATCGACGGACCGACACCTCCCGCCACCTGATCGGGCGTGACGTCGCGCATCAGATCGCGCGCTCGATGTCGTCAGGACGCACCGATCGCACGATCTCGCGCCCGAAGCGCCAGCTCCATCACGCCATGACCCAGCCCCGAGAGCATGAACGACCTCGTCCGATGGACGAGGTCGTTGCTGGTGGAGCCAAGGGGACTCGAACCCCTAACCCCCTGCTTGCAAAGCAGGTGCGCTACCAATTGCGCCATGGCCCCGAGTGGGGAGAGCGGCCTCAGGCCGAGGTGTCGGCCTCGTCCGTCGCCGTCGGAGCGGTCGCCGGTGCGACGGGCGCCTGCACGTCGTCGGTGGCCTGGGTCCACAGGTCCTGCTCGGCCTGCTGCTGCTTCGCCTTCTTGCGAAGGAAGACGACGCCGGCGACGGCTGCACCGACGAGGGCGAGACGCTTCAGCATGCGAGGGATCCTCTCCGTGGTGGCGGTGATGGTGGGCCTAGGAGGACTTGAACCTCCGACCTCTTCCTTATCAGGGAAGCGCTCTAACCGTCTGAGCTATAGGCCCATCGTCACCTTCGCGCGGACGATCCACACCATCAGAGATGACGACCGGACGCGAGGGGAAACGTTACCCGATGCACCTCGCCTCATACAAAACGGCCCCCGCCCGTGAGGGTGGGGGCCGCTTGCGTATGCCGTGTGGCCGCGTCCACGACGCCGGCCGAGAGCCGACGGGGGCCGGCTCAGACCGGCTCGGACCGGCTCAGTCGTCGGTGAGCGTCAGCTGCACGCCACCGACGAGGGCGGAGCAGATGTTGTAGAGGAAGGCCATGACGGTCGCGATCGCCGTCATGAGGATGACGTCGATGACACCGATGACGATCGAGAGGGACACGACGCGGCCGAAGCCGACGTAGTCCTTGATCGAGAACGGGTCGGACGTCGTCGTCTGGAGCGACTGGAGCACGCCCTCGACGTCGGAGAAGACGTTCATCGTCGACAGGATCATCCACAGGACGGCCGTGAGGATGACGCCGGCGATGCCGAGCGCGACGGAGAGCAGGAAGCTCATCTTCATGACCGACCACGGGTCGACGCGCGCGACGGCGAGGCGGACGCGCCGCGGGCCCTTGGGCTTGCGGTGCGCGGTCGTGGTGCGCGCACCGGCGGCGGTCGACGAGGCTGCGCCGGACTGGCCGGAGCCGACCCGCTGCGTCGGGGCCGTGCGGTTGGTGACCGCGCCGCGCGAGAGTGCGGTGGCCGGGTCGGCGCTCGAGGCACCCGACGTGCTGCCGGACGACCCGCTCGAACCGGTCGAGGCGTAGTAGGAGCCGTTCTGGCCCTGGTCGTCGGTGAAGCCGGAGCCACTGCCCGTCCGGGTCGACGTGCCCGGGCTGCTCAGGGAGCCCTCAGGGCTGGTCGCGCTCATTCGTCACCTCCGTTGTCGGTGTCCGACGAGCTCGCCTCGTCACCCGACGTCTGGTCCGACGGTACGCCATCGGCGCCGGGAACCGTAGCGGGCGCTCCCGGAGCGGACGTCGCGTCGCTCTCAGCTCCCTCGCCGTCCTCGACCTCGCCCACGACGATGGCGGACTCGGCGTTGCGGGCCACGGCCACGATCGAGTCGCCCTTGTCGGGCGTCGCGAACTTGACGCCCTGCGACGAGCGGCCGGTGTGGCGCACCTCGTCGACGCGCGAGCGCACGATCTTGCCCTTCTCCATGACGACCATGACCTCGTCGGTGTCGATGACCGTGAGGGCGCCGACGAGGTCGCCGCCCTTCTCGGAGAGCTTGGCGACCTTGATGCCGAGGCCGCCGCGGCCCTGGAGGCGGTACTCCGAGACCGGGGTGCGCTTGGCGAGACCGTTCTCGAAGACGACGAACACGTCGGGGCTCTCGCCCTCCTCGACGACCGACATGGCGAGCAGGTCGTCGCCGTCGCGGAACTTCATGCCCGTGACACCGGAGGTCGAGCGGCCCATCGGGCGCAGCGCCTCGTCGGTCGCGGTGAAGCGCACCGACTGGCCCTTGCGCGAGACGAGGAGCAGGTCGTCGCGGTTGGACGCCAGGCCGGCGCCGACGAGCTCGTCACCCTCGCGGAGGTTGACCGCGATGAGGCCGCCGGAGCGGTTGGAGTCGTAGTCGGCCAGACGCGTCTTCTTGACGAGGCCCGCGCGGGTGGCGAGGACGAGGTAGTCGGCCTTCGCGTAGTCACGGACCGCGAGCACCTGGGCGATCTGCTCACCGGGCTGGAACGCGAGCAGGTTGGCCACGTGCTGGCCCTTGCTGTCGCGCGAGCCCTCGGGCAGCTCGTAGGCCTTGGCGCGGTAGACCCGGCCGAGGTTGGTGAAGAAGAGCAGCCAGTGGTGGGTCGTCGTCGTGAAGAAGTGCTCGACGACGTCCTCGCCACGCAGCGATGCACCACGGACGCCCTTGCCGCCACGCTTCTGCGAGCGGTACTGGTCGACGCGCGTGCGCTTGGCGTAGCCGCCGCGGGTGATCGTGACGACGACGTCCTCCTCGGGGATGAGGTCCTCCATCGACATGTCGCCGTCGAAGGGCACGATCGTCGTGCGCCGCTCGTCGCCGTAGCGCTCGACGATCCCGGCGAGCTCCTCGCTGATGATCTCGCGCTGGCGTACCGGCGAGGCGAGGATCGCGGTGTACTCGTCGATGAGGGCCTGCAGCTCGTCGTGGGCCTCGATGAGCTTCTCGCGCTCGAGGGCCGCGAGGCGGCGCAGCTGCATGTTGAGGATCGCGTTGGCCTGGATCTCGTCGATCTCGAGCAGCTCGATGAGGCCGTCGCGGGCGATCTCGACGGTGCGCGACCCGCGGATGAGGGCGATGACCTCGTCGAGCCGGTCGAGCGCCTTGAGCAGGCCGCGCAGGATGTGGATGTCGGCCTCGGCCTTGCGTAGGCGGAAGGTCGTGCGCCGGACGATGACCTCGACCTGGTGGTCGACCCAGTGGCGGATGAAGCCGTCGAGCGGCAGGGTCCGCGGCACCTCGTCGACGAGGGCGAGCATGTTGGCGCCGAACGTCGTCTGCAGCTGGGTGTGCTTGTAGAGGTTGTTGAGCACGACCTTGGCGACGGCGTCGCGCTTGAGCACGATGACGAGGCGCTGGCCGGTGCGGCCGGAGGTCTCGTCACGGATGTCGGCGATGCCCGAGATCTTGCCGTCCTTGACGAGGTCGGCGATCTTGAGCGCGAGCATGTCCGGGTTGACCTGGTAGGGCAGCTCGGTGACGACGAGGCACTGGCGGTTCTGGATCTCCTCCACCTCGACGACCGCCCGCATGATGATCGAGCCGCGGCCCGTGCGGTAGGCGTCCTCGATGCCCTTGTGCCCCATGATCAGGGCGCCGGTCGGGAAGTCCGGGCCCTTGATGATCCCGAGCAGCGCCTCGAGGAGGTCCTCGCGCGAGATGTCAGGGTGGTCGAGGTAGTACTGCGCGCCGGCCGCGACCTCGCGCAGGTTGTGCGCGGGGATCTGGGTGGCCATGCCGACGGCGATGCCGGCGGAGCCGTTGACGAGCAGGTTGGGGAAGCGGCTCGGCAGCACGGCCGGCTGCATCGTCTTGCCGTCGTAGTTCGGGACGAAGTCGACGGTGTCCTGCTCGATGTCGCGGACCATCTCCATCGCGATCGAGGCCATCCGGCACTCGGTGTATCGCGGGGCGGCGGCGCCGTCGTTGCCGCGGGAGCCGAAGTTGCCCTGGCCGTCGACGAGCGGGTAGCGCAGCGACCAGTCCTGCACGAGGCGCACGAGGGCGTCGTAGATCGCCGAGTCGCCGTGCGGGTGGTAGTGACCCATGACGTCGCCGACGACGCGCGCGCACTTGTTGTAGCCGCGGTCGGGGCGGTAGCCGCCGTCGTACATCGCGTAGACGATGCGGCGGTGCACGGGCTTGAGGCCGTCGCGCACGTCGGGCAGGGCGCGGCTGACGATGACCGACATGGCGTACTCGATGTAGCTGCGCTGCATCTCGGTGTTGAGGTCGATCGGCTCGACCCGGTCGTGCTGACTGATGTCGGCCGGCACGACGACCGCGCTGGCGTTCGGGTCGCCCTCGTCGTCGTCCGCCTCGGTGGCGTCCGGGTCGGGCCCGAGGATGTCCTCGATGCTCTGGTCGGGCGTCTCGTCGCCAGGTGTCTCGTTGCCGGGCGTCTCGTTGACGTCGTCTCCGTCGTTGGGAGGCAGGTCGTCGCTCACGTCAGATCCCTTTGTCTCTCAGTCACATTCGTACAGTTCGTGGGGCGCCGGTGGTGGCGTATGCCGTGTCGCCCGTTTCACGTGGAACGTCCCGTCCCGGCGGGCCGGGCCTGACGGCATACGCCCTCGGTCGGCTAGATGTCGAGGAACTTCACGTCGCGGGCGTTCTTCTGGATGAAGGAGCGACGGGACTCGACGTCCTCACCCATGAGGACGGCGAAGACCTCGTCGGCCTTGGCGGCGTCGTCGAGCGTCACCTGGAGCAGGGTGCGGGTGCTCTGGTCCATCGTCGTCTCGCCGAGCTCCTGGTAGTTCATCTCACCGAGGCCCTTGTAGCGCTGGATCGGGTTGTCCTTCGGCAGGCGCCAACCCTTGCCCTCGCCGAGCAGGCGCAGACCGTCCCGCTCGCGGTCGCTGTAGGCGAACTGGTGCTCGGCGTTGCTCCACCGCAGGCGGAAGAGCGGCGGCTGCGCGAGGTAGACGTAGCCGGCCTCGATGAGCGGGCGCATGAAGCGGAAGAGGAGCGTCAGCAGCAGCGTGCGGATGTGCATGCCGTCGACGTCGGCATCGGCCATCAGCACGATCTTGTGGTAGCGCGCCTTGTCGATGTCGAAGTCCTCGCCGATGCCGGTGCCGAAGGCGGAGATGAGCGCCTGGACCTCGTTGTTGGCGAGGATCTTGTCGATGCGCGCCTTCTCGACGTTGAGGATCTTGCCGCGGATCGGGAGGATCGCCTGGGTGTGCGGGTCACGGGCCTGGGTGGCCGAGCCGCCGGCGCTGTCGCCCTCGACGATGAAGACCTCGGAGATGCTCGGGTCCTTGCTCTGGCAGTCCTTGAGCTTGCCCGGCAGGCCGCCCGACTCGAGCAGGCCCTTGCGGCGGGTCGCCTCGCGGGCCTTGCGAGCCGCCATGCGTGCGGCCGCGGCCTGCACCGACTTGCGGACGATGTCCTTGCCCTCGGTGGGGTGCGCCTCGAGCCAGTGGCCGAACTCGTCGGTCATGGCGCGCTGGACGAAGCCCTTGACCTCGGAGTTGCCGAGCTTGGTCTTGGTCTGGCCCTCGAACTGCGGCTCGGCGAGCTTGACCGAGATGACGGCCGTGAGTCCCTCTCGGACGTCGTCGCCGGTGAGGTTCTCGTCCTTCTCCTTGAGGAGGTTCTGGCGGCGCGCGAAGTCGTTGACGAGCTTGGTCATCGCCGCGCGGAAGCCCTCCTCGTGGGTGCCGCCCTCGTGGGTGTTGATCGCGTTGGCGTAGGTGTGGACCGACTCGCTGTAGGCGTTGGTCCACTGCATCGCGAGCTCGAGGCTCAGCGAGCGGGCCTCGTCCTCGACCTCGATCGAGATGACCTCGGGGTGCACCGGTTCACTGCGCTTGCTGCCGTTGATGTGGTTGACGTAGTCGACGAGGCCGTTGTCGTAGCGGTAGCTGACCCGCTTGGCCGTGAGCGTCTTCTTCTCGCCGGAGCCGGCGTCGGCCGCGGCCGCCTGGGGCTCGTCGTCCTCGGTCGACTCCTCGACCACCTCGAGGTCCTCGTCGAGGTCGTCGAGGTCGACGTCGCGCTCGCCCGCGGGCTGCTCGATGCGCTCGTCGACGAGGTTGATCGTCAGGCCCTTGTTGAGGAAGGCCATCTGCTGCATCCGGGCCCGGATGGTCTCGAAGTCGTAGTCGACGGTCTCGAAGATGTCGGCGTTGGCCCAGAAGGTGATCGTCGTGCCGGTCTCGTCGGTGGCCTCCTGCTTCTCGAGGGGCCCGTCGGGCACGCCGTCGGTGAAGCTCATCCGGAAGACATRGCCCTTCTGGCGGACCGCGGCCTTGAGGCGGGTCGACAGGGCGTTGACGACGGAGCTGCCGACGCCGTGCAGGCCACCGGAGACCTTGTAGCCACCGCCACCGAACTTGCCGCCGGCGTGCAGCTGGGTCAGGACGAGCTCGACGGCGCTGATCTTCTCGACGGGGTGGATGTCGGTGGGGATGCCGCGGCCGTTGTCCTTGACCCGGACGCCACCATCGGCGAGGAGCGTGACGTCGATGGTGTCGGCGTAGCCGGCGAGCGACTCGTCCACGGCGTTGTCGACGATCTCGTAGACGAGGTGGTGCAGGCCGCGGGGACCGGTCGAGCCGATGTACATGCCGGGGCGCTTGCGCACGGCCTCGAGACCCTCGAGGACGGTGATCGCGCTCGCGTCGTAGTCGACGCCGTTGGGCCGGACGTCGGCCGGGACCGCAGGGGCCGCCGGTGTTGCAGGGACCACGGGTGCGCCGGGGTCGGGAGTCGCTGTGTCGGGTGCTGCCACGGAGTCGGATCCGGTGGAACTGGGGGTGGTGCTGGTGGTGATCGGCTCGTCGGCGTCGGACACGGCTCTCCTCGGTGGTCAGACCTCATGCGGGCGGCTCGACGTGGACGTCGAGCCGCAACCTCATCAGTCTAACGGTCCGGGGCCGTGAACCGTGCCCTCAGACGCGCGAAACGGGCACTTTCCGGCCCGAGAACCCGTGGATCCGAGGGGAGGATCACGCCCCGGGGCTCCAGCGCCCCTCAGGCACCCTCACCCGCCGCATCGCCCCGCGCCACCACGAGGCTCCCGTCCGCACCCATTCTCCTCCGTCCGGGCCGGCCCGAGAGCCGTCGTCCACAGGCCGTCCGGGCCTCGCCGCGCCGCGAGGCGGGCACCTACCGGGCACCTAGCCGGGTATGCCGGGAGGCCGGGTCCCAGCGGAACCGGCCTCCCGACATATGACCTCGGTGGGGTGGATCCCCGCGTCAGAGGATGCCGCGGGCGTGGAAGGCCGCGCGCACGGTGGCGGCGTCGGTCGCACCGTAGAGCGCGGTCGCGGCGTCGACGGTCTTCTGCGCTGCCGCGGCCCACGTCGTCGACGGGGCGTAGGAGAACTGGGCCTCGAGGATGATGCGCGTCGCCTTGTCCCGGCCGAAGGCCTTGTTGACGTCCCAGAGCGCATGGCTCCAGATCTCGCCGTCGTCGTGCACCTCGCCGGTGCGGTTGGCGACGGTCTTGGTCGTGTCGAGGCGGCGGATGCAGTGCGGCGTCGTCGAGGTGTAGGACGTCGAGYCCCAGTCCATGACGCAGACCCACGGCGTCGTGGCCGTGTCGGCCGAGTTGCCCTGCGACATCGTGGCCGCGAGGTAGTCACCGAAGCCCTCACCGATGGCGCCCGCGTCCGAGCCGCTGCCGAAGCCGGGCACCTGGTCGTCCTGGACCGCGTGGCCGTACTCGTGCCACACGACCTCCTGGTCCTCGCCGTCGTCGACGCCGCCCGTGCCGATGGTGATGGTGTCCTGGCTCGGGGTGTACCAGGAGTTGTCCTGGGTCGTCGTGTTGACGCTGAGGTCCTGGGACTCGTGGTTGACGTCGGCGAAGCCGAGCGACTGGATGTAGGCCTGGACCCGGTCGACGGCGTAGTAGCTGTTGACCTGCTCGAACCGTGTGTCGCTGCGGGTGTAGGGGAAGGTGAGCGTCGACGAGAAGGCGGCGGCGTTCTTGCCCTTCTTGCTGTTCGTGACGTTGGCCCAGCTGCCTTTGAGGTAGCCCGAGCCGTCGAGGTTGGCGAGGGTCACCGTCTTGTAGGCCGACGCGGGGACGGCGCTGTCGGCGTTGTTCGCGTCCTTGAGCGACTCGTTCTGCAGGGCGACGACGGGGTTGGGGTCGAAGACCTTGCCCGAGCCGCTTGCGAGGACTCGCTCGTCGGTGACCTTCGTGACCCGCCCGCTGCGGGCGTCGACGAGCACCTGCTTGTCCTGGTCGGTCGTGACCTGCCAGGCCAGCGTGGCCGCGCCCCCGGCGGCTCCGGGGACGACGACGAGCCGGCTGGCGCGGGCGTTGCCGTGGCCCTTGGCGGCGGTGGCGGCGGAGGCGCGCGCGACACCCGGTGAGACCGAGGTGAGGCCGGTGACGGCACGACGACCGTCGTCGACCGAGGCGGCGGCGCCCGTCGCGTGGACGGCGTACCAGCCGCCGAGCACCGGCACACCACGGTAGGTCTGGGCGTACCAGCGGTGCGAGCCGAGCAGGCTCTGGCGCACCTGGACGAGCGTGAGGTCCGCGGGCACGGAGGCCCCGGCCGTGGCGGGGGCCGGGGCGGCGACAGAGCCGGCGGCCGCCGTCGAGAGGAGGGCACCGACCGCGGCGACGACCGAGGCGGTGGCGATGAGCGGCGTACGACGCATGTCGAACCTTTCGAGGAGTGGAGGCCAACGACACAGGCAACCACGCGCGGGAGGTCCGCGTCCGGAAAGGATTCGTAAAGACTTCCCCTCGTTTCGGCAGGGTGGGCACCGGCGTCAGGACGACCCGGGCACACCGTGCCTGATCGTGACGTCAGGCGCCACCGCGCGCAGGCTCGAGTCGGGACACTGCGCGGACAACCTTTCCGTGTGGATGACGGTCTGGATGGGTGCCGGCACGTGCCGGGACGAGCCGACAACAGGGGACGCGGGTCATGGACGATGCAGAGCGGAGGGCCGACTTCACGGCCTACGTCAGGGCGCGCGAGCAGTCGCTCGCCCGACTCGCCTACCTGCTGAGCGGGGACCGGGACGCCGCCGAGGACCTGCTGCAGAACGCGCTCGCCAAGGTCTACCGCCACTGGGACCGCGTGCGGGGCGCCGAGCTGCCGGACGCCTACGTGCGCCGGCTCATGGTCAACGAGAACAACTCCCGCTGGCGCGGACTGCTGCGCCGCCACGAGTCACCGAGCAGCCACGTCCTGGAGGTGCTCGACCCGCCAGGTGCACCCGGGCTCGACCCGGCGACGTCGATCGACCTCTGGCACCACGTGCAGAGCCTGCCGCGCCAGCAGCGGGCGGCCGTCGTGCTGCGCTACTACGAGGACCTCACCGAGGCCCAGACCGCCGAGGTGCTCGGCTGCTCCATCGGCACCGTCAAGAGCCACACGAGCCGCGCGATCTCCGCGCTGCGCTCCCGGATGAGCGAGGCCACGGCATGAACCCCATCGACCCCGGTCTCAAGCAGGTGCTCGACGAGCGCGGCGAGGGCGTACGCGTCGTGGCCGACCTCGCGGAGCGCGCGATCGCTCGCGACCGTTCCAACCGACGCCGCGAGCTCGGCGGGACCGCGCTCGTCGCGGGCCTCGTCCTGGCCGTCGCCGTGCCGGCGGGGTGGTCAGCCGTCYGACCGACCGGTGACCGGCCGCTCCCCGTCGGACCGTCGGCGTCGACGACGGCTCCCACGGGGCGACCGTCCGCGCCGACCGGGAGCGCCAGCAGCGCCCCCACTCCCACGTCGATCCCGACCCTCACGGCCGACGGTGCCCCCGCGCCGGTCATGGTCCGCTTCGCCACGGGCGGGCCGACCGGGACCACGACCGTCCCCTACGTCGCGGACGGCGTCATTTACGACGGGACGAGGCAGGTCGCGCTGACCGGCAAGCTGACCGGGGGCTCGCTCGCGCGGCTGGGCGGTGGCGGGTGGCTCGTGGCCCAGGGGGAGACCGGTGTCTACTACGTCGTGGACTCGACCGGAGCCAACACGGTGCGGCTCGACGGCGAGTCCAGCACGGTCAACGCCGACGGCAGCGTCTTCGTCATCGAGTCGCGAGGCTCGCTCACGGCGTACGACGCCGCGGGGGCCCGCATCGGTCGCCTCGACGCCACCACGTGCGACTGCACGCCCGACGGGGTCTCCGACGCGGAGTCGCCCGGGTACGACGCCGTCGGGATCGTCGGGCCCGTCGTCTATGCCAGCCGAGGCTTCACCGGCAGCTCGGTCGCGTGGGACGTCGCCACGGGAACACGCCGAACGGTCGCCGGATCCCCCACCCTCGTCGATGCCGCCCGCGGGACGGCCCTCGTCGGCGTGGCACCGAAGCCGGGTTCGAAGCAGGTCTGCAACGAGCTGACGGACCTCACCTCAGGTCGGACGATCTGGCGGCTCTGCGGACCGCTCGTCTTTCGGGCGTTCTCGACGGACGGCGCCTACCTGCTCGCGACCGGCTACATCGACGGGCTCGACGACTCGCAGCTGGGCCCCGACCGGACGTTCCGTTATGGCGGACTGGTTGTCGTGCGCACCAGCGACGGCGCCGTCGTGATGGAGGCCGGCAGCAGCAGCGCACCTGGTGGTGGCGCCTCACCCGTCAGCTATCGCATGGGGGGCGACGGCACCGTCACCGTGCAGGTCGGTGCGACGACCGGGGACCGCAGCCTGCAGCGCTGCACCCTCGACGGCGAGTGCATCGTCGTCGCACCGGGTCGGGCGCGGGACACGGACATCCCCGAGGGGGAGGACCCGTACTTCCTCGCCGACAACTGAGCGCGTGCTCAGTCGTCGGCGAGCGTGCGCTCGAAGAGGGAGTGGATCGCCTCGGGCAGGTGGGGCTCCTGGAGCGTCACGTCGCAGCCGGCCTCGTCGCACACGACGGAGTAGATGTACGCGTCGGGGTGGGTGCGCTCGGTCGAGGCGGCGATGCGCTGGAGAGTCGGTGCGGCCAGCAGGTGCTGCCAGTCCTTCGCGTCCCGCTCGGACAGGTCGCCCAGGGCCAGGCGGCGTTCGCGGACCTGGCCGGCGAAGCCACCAGAGCGACGGAGGAGCACCTGGGTGTCGGCACCCGGGACCTGTCCGGACGGCCCGCCCCCGGCCGGACCAGGCGTCGGGGTCGAGCCGACGGCGCCGCCTGCCTGCCTGCCCGGACCGCCGGCAGCCGCGGTGAGCACGCCGACCTGCTCCCACGCCGAGCGCACGGCCGCCTGCTCGGCGGACCCGTCACCGTGGGCGCTGCCCGCGGCGGCCACGGTGAGGCCGGCGAACGTCGCGAAGTCGCAGTCGGCCTTGATGCCGTCACCCGACACGACGGCATACCAGATCGCGCCCGGGCCCTCCCAGGCATTGCCGCCGATCGCGTCGGCCGCGAGCACGAAGGCGCGGTTGGGGATGCCCGAGTTGATGTGGACGCCGCCGTTGTCGTCCTGGGTCTCGACGTAGTCGTCCATGTGCGCGGGCTGCGGGTCCTTGCCGAGCCGTGGGTCGTCGTAGGCCGTGCCGGGGTTGCGCATGTCGCGCAGGGCGCGACCCTGGACCGAGGGGTTGAGCAGGTCGGCGCCGACGAGCCAGTCGGCCTGCGCGGCGCTCTGGCCGAGGGCCTTCTGCTTGACGAGGACGCCGAACACGTCGGAGATCGACTCGTTGAGCGCGCCCGACTGGCCCTGGTAGAGCAGGCCGGCCGTGTGCTCGGTGACGCCGTGGGCGAGCTCGTGCCCGATGACGTCGAGGCTCTGGGTGAACCGCTCGAAGACGACCCCGTCGCCGTCGCCGAACACCATCTGCGAGCCGTCCCAGAAGGCGTTGTCGTAGTTGCGGCCGTAGTGGACCGTGGCGAGCAGCGGCATCCCCTTGCCGTCGAGCGAGTCGCGGTCGTAGGCCGTCGACCACAGCTCCCAGGTCGCGCCGAGTCCGTCGTAGGCCTCGTTGACCGCGACGTCGCCGCTCGCGGCCGCGCCCTCGGTGCGCACCGTCGTGCCCGGGGTCGTCTGGCTGCCCTGGGCGTCGGCGATCGTGCGGTGCGGTCCCGTGCCGTGGGCCGTCGGCGACGTGACGTCCTCACGGCGCGGGGCCCGTCGCGTCGTCGGGCGGGCTGTCGGCGTGTGCCGCGAGGAGCGCAGCTCCTCGTCGTGCCGGAGCGCCTCGCGGGCGTGGGCGGCCACGGCCGGCTCGTCGCTGGCCGCCAGGGCCTCGAGCATGTAGGGCGGGACGATCGTGCAGTGCGGCGTCCGGGTCTGCGGCGGTGGCTGCGTCGAGGTCATGACGACAGTCTGCGTCGGAACACCGACACCCGCCCTCCGAGCGGTCCTACAGTTCGCAGCGTGATCACGATCAACGTCGGCGGGCGCGAGTACGACTCGTGGGACGCGCTGCCCGAGGAGGTGCGGGCCCAGCTGCTCGCGGTCGGTGTCGACCCGGGACCGGACGGACGCCTCGACTCCGTCGACCTGTCGCGTGCCCATGGCTCGGTCACGCGGCGCACCACCGTCGCCGGACCCGGTGGTGCGCCCCTGCCTCCCGTCGTCGCCGAGGTGCTGTCCTCCATCGCCGACGCCTTGGGCTCGGCGCTGTACGGGGCCGTCGGGCCGGTCGCGCCGACCGCCGGAAGAGGGCCGGTGGTCGAGCCGGACGCACCGCCGGCGCCGACCACAACCGAGAGCCTGCCCGCCGTCGAGCGTGCGGCCGTCGAGACCGACGCCGAGGACGCCGAGGACGCCGAGGACATCGACGCCTCCGCGCCGGCGCGATTGCGGCGCGTGCCACGGGTCCTGGCCTGGCTCGTCATCGCCGGCACCGTGCTGCTCGTCGCCACCGTCGTCGTCATCGGCCTGAGCGGGGTCTGAGCGGCGCCGCCGATCAGCCGTAGGTGTCGCGCGGTCCTCGCGAGTCGGGGGAGCGACGGGCGCCGCGGTTCCACGACGGCGCGCTCGGGCCGACGACCTTGAGCTCGCGGACCGCGCCGGCTCCGATCTCCTCGTCGATCCGGGCGAGCAGCGACGAGGCGAGCAGGCGCATCTGCGTGGCCCAGGCCGTCGAGTCGGCGCGCACCGTGAGGATCCCGTCGACGAAGGTGAGCGGTTCGACGTGGCCGGCGATGTCGGGCCCCACGATCTCGGGCCAGCGGCCCATGACCGAGCCGACCGCGACGTCGACCTTCCAGCCGCGGTCGAGCAGCAACCGGTCGAGCTGGTCACCGAGCAGGGCCGGGTCGCGACCGTCGCGGGCCGAGCCGGACAGCACCGGCGCGTCACCGATCGGACGGCGTCGCTTCTTCGGCCGCATGCCGGGGCGCAGTCCCTTCTCGGCCGCTCCCGCCCGCGCCCGCGCCAGCGCCGAGGCCGCGGCGTCGGCGATCCGGGTGTCCTCGTCGTTCGGTTCGGGGGTCTCCTCGGCAGCACCGGCCGCCGTGTCGGCGGGCTCGGCCCCGGGGGCGTCGTCACTCATCGTCGCCCTCCCCACCCGACTCCTCGCCGGCGGTGTCCTCCGCGAGGGCCTGAGGTGGCTCGCTGACGGACGCACCCACGGAGCCTGCGGCCTGGACCTGACCGAGCACGACGGCATACGTCGTGCCGTTCTCGCGGAGCACGTCGGGCACGTCGGCCCCGACGGCGGCGGTGATGAGCACCTGCTCGCAGTCGGAGACGAGCGCCGCGAGCCGCTCGCGCCTGCCGGAGTCGAGCTCGGCGAAGACGTCGTCGAGCACGAGCACCGGGTCGTCGCCGAGGTCGCGCCGCAGGAGCCGGTATGCCGCGAGCTTGAGTCCCAGGGCGAAGCTCCACGACTCGCCGTGGCTGGCGTAGCCCTTGGCGGGCAGCTCGCCGAGGGAAAGGACGAGGTCGTCACGGTGGGGCCCGACGAGGGAGATGCCGCGCTCGATCTCGCTGGAGCGCACCTGCTCGAGGGTGTCGAGCATCCCGGTGCGCAGCTCCTCGATCTCGGGGACCTCACCGGCGGCGAGCCGCTTGGCGAGGTCCTCGTGGAGGGAGCTCTTGTAGGTGGCGCGTGCATTCGAGGCGGCCGCGCTCACCGCGTCGTAGCACTCGGAGAGGTCGGGCACGAGGTCGCGCAGCAGCCGCAGCCGTGCGTAGAGCAGCTGAGCCCCGACCGAGGCGAGGTGGTCGTTCCACACGTCGAGGGTGTGCAGGGCCGCCTCGCGGGCCTCGTCGACCGGCTGGTCGCTGTCGCGGGGCGGACGCGGCGGGCGACGGGCACCCTTGCGGAGCACCGGCGCCGCGGACTTGAGCAGGGCGTTGCGCTGCTTGAGGATCTTGTCGTAGTCGGACCGGACCCCCGACCACCGGGGCTGTCGCTGCACGAGCAGCTCGTCGAGGAAGCGCCGCCGCTCCGACGGGTCGCCCTTGACGAGGGCGAGGTCCTCGGGCGCGAAGAGCACCGTGCGCACCGTGCCGAGCACGTCGCGCGGCCGCGAGACGGGGGAGCGCCCGAGGCGGGCGCGGTTGGCGCGACCCGGCGTGATCTCGAGCTCGACCATCGTCTCGCGGTCGTCGCGGATGATGGCCCCACGCACGATCGCCTGGGCCGCGCCGAACCGGACGAGCGGCTGGTCCGTCGCCACGCGGTGCGACCCGAGCGTGGCGAGGTAGCCGACCGCCTCGACGAGGTTCGTCTTGCCCTGGCCGTTGAGACCCACGAGCGTGGTGACGCCCGGCGTCAGCGCGAGCTCGGCGCTCGGGTAGCTGCGGAAGTCCTTGAGGGTCAGGTGACGGACGTGCAAGGAGGGTGCGGCGCTCTGCTCAGGCCTTCTTGGCGGTCTTCTTCGCCGCGCGCTTCTGGCCGCGCGCGGAGTCGGCCATGTCGGTGGCCGTCGTCGCCGACGCCCGACCCGAGGAGGCGGCCTTCTTCGCGGCGCCGACGTTGGCCTGCGAGGCCGTCGCGGACGCGCGCTTGCTCGCCTGCTTCGTCGCGGAGCGACGCGAGGCGCCCTTCTTCGCCGCGGCCTTCTTGGCCGGGGCCGCCGGCACGTCGCCCTGGCGCAGCTTCTCGCCCTCGGCGATCGTCATGACCTGGTGCCCGCCGAACTGGCCGCGCAGCGCCGCGACGGCCTGCATCGTCGGCGAGCTCGACTGGCGCGAGGCGAAGCGCGCGAAGAGCGAGGCCGAGATGACCGGCATCGGCACGGAGAGGGCGATGGCCTCCTCGACGGTCCAGCGCCCCTCGCCGGAGTCGTTGGTGTAGTCGGACACGTCGTCGAGGTGGGGGTTCTCCTCGAGCGCGTCGACCATGAGGTCGAGCAGCCAGGACCGCACGACGGTGCCGCGGCTCCACGCCTTGAAGGCACCGGGGACGTCGGTGACGATGTCCTTCTTCTCGAGCAGCTCGTAGCCCTCGGCATAGGCAGCCATGAGGCCGTACTCGATGCCGTTGTGGACCATCTTCGTGTAGTGCCCGGCACCGACCTTGCCCGCGTGGACGAAGCCCTCCTCGCGCGGGCCCTCCGGCCGCAGCGCGTCGAAGATCGGCATGGCCCGGGTGACCCACTTCTTGTCGCCGCCGCACATGAGGCCGTAGCCGTTCTCGAGGCCCCAGATGCCACCGCTGACGCCGCAGTCGACGTAGCCGATCTTCTTCTCTCCGAGCAGCTTGGCGTTCTCGAAGTCGTCGGTGAAGCGCGAGTTGCCACCGTCGATGACGAGGTCGCCCGGCTCGAGCAGCTCGGCGAGCTTGGCGACGGTCTCACGGGTCGGGTCGCCGGCCGGCACCATGACCCACACGACGCGCGGGGCCTCGAGGGCCTTGACGAGCGCCGGCAGCGTGCGCACGTCGGCGACGTCGGGGTTGCGGTCGAAGCCGATGACCTCGTGGCCCGCGCGACGCAAGCGCTCGCGCATGTTGCCGCCCATCTTGCCGAGACCGATGAGACCGAGCTGCATGTCGCGAGCCTTTCTGCGGGGAAGTCTGCGGGAAGCGTGCGGAGCGGGTGGCGCGGTTCGAGGCTACGCCTGCCCGGCGGCGTACGGCACCGGGCGCTCGAGTGCGCCGTGAGCGCGGTGCGGGAGTGGTTGTCAGCTGGCGAAGCGGACCGGCATGAGGACGTAGCGGTAGCTGGTGTCGGGCTCGGAGTCGGCCTCGGCCTGGCCGGTCAGCACGGCCGGGCGGCTCGGCTGGGTGAACGAGAGACGGCTCCAGGCTGTGCCGACGGCGTGCAGGCCGTCGAGGAGGAACTGCGGGTTGAACGCGATCTGGATCTCGGGTCCGTTGAGCGTGGCCTCGACGGCCTCGGAGGCCTGGGCGTCGTCGCCGGTGCCGGCCTCGATGGCGACCTGGCCATCGGTGAACTTCAGCAGCACCGGGGTGTTGCGCTCGGCGACGAGGGCGACACGCTTGACCGCCTCCTCGAGCGCCGCTGTCTCGACGACCGCCTCGGTGTCGACCGACGTCGGGAAGATCGAGGTGACCTTGGGGTACTCGCCGTCGAGCAGGCGCGTCGTCGCGCGGCGCTGGCCGGCCTCGAAGCCGATGAGGCCGTCGCCGCCCTGGCCGAGCGCGAGCTCGACGGAACCGGACGCACCGAGGGCGCGTGCCGTGTCGGAGAGCTGGCGAGCCGGGATGAGCGCGACGTGGCTCGCATCGGTGGCCGACGGGCTCCACGTCAGCTCGCGCATCGCGAGGCGGTAGCGGTCGGTCGCGAGGAGGGTCACCTTGTCGCCGTCGATCTCCATCCGCACGCCGGTGAGGATCGGCAGGGTGTCGCCCTTGTCGGCGGCGATCGAGACCTGGGCCACCGCCTGGGTGAAGACGTCGCCGGCGATGGTGCCGCTCGTCTCGGGCGAGAGCGGCAGCGTCGGGTAGTCGGCGACCGGCATCTCGCGGAGCGCGAAGCGGGACGAGCCGCAGGCGACGTTGACCTTGCTGCCGTCGGTGCTGACGTCGATCGGCTTGTTGGGCAGGTTGCGCGAGATGTCGGCGAGCAGGCGACCCAGCACGAGCACCTGGCCGGCCTCGGCGACGTCTGCCGGCACGGTGATGCGCGCGGACACCTCGTAGTCGAAGGCGGACAGCGTCAGCGTGCCGTCCTCGTTCGCGTCGACGAGCACGCCAGCGAGCACAGGAACCGGCGGGCGCGCCGGGAGCCCACGGGCCACCCAGGTCACGGCCTCGGCCAGGACGTCTCGCTCAACCCGAAACTTCACGGTGCACTCACTTCGACGGGGAAGGACATTGGGGCTCAGACACTAGTGCCTGCCGGTGACTGGCACCACAGACACTCCCCGAATCGCCGAGGCGGCAAAATCACCCGATCGCCCATCGGGTCCGTGGACCCTCGCGAGCCGGCCCTGGGCGTCCGGTCGGACCCTCGTTGTCGGGGCTCCCCTCTATGACTGGGATCTCGTCATAGTCATAGGTGCTGTGGATGCTGTGGACAACCGGCGTCGGTGCAGGTCAGCCCACCGATGGGGGTGTGCACGGCGTGTGGGGTCGCGCCGGACGCGACAGGCCCGCCCTGTGGACGGATCTCGGCCGTGCACATCGTCCTCACAGGAAGCCCGGGGGTTGTCCGCAGCTTTCCGACCGTCGTCCACACGTTTCCACAGAGGCGTGTGGAAGAGCGGTCTGGATATGTCCGATTTGAAATGATTGAGGACTAGTCACCTGTGCACGATCCGGGCCACGGCTTCCACAGAGTTGTCCACAGGCGGTGGACAACTCTCGCGCCCCGCGGTCTCGTCGCGTCTGCTGCCTCGGGTCACGGAGAGGTCACGCTGTGCACACAGGTGTGGACAAACCTGTGGACGGATGTGGACGTATGCCGTGTGCGCGGGCGCGTGCAGGCGTCCCGGACGGGGCCGACTAGTCACCGGCCGGAGCGATGGCGCACCGTCGCGAGGCCGCGAGAAGACACTCGAAGAGTGCCTCGCCGTCCGGAACCGGCCCGAGCTGGGCGAAGACCTCGCTCGTCACGGCGCCGAGCAGCAAGGTCCAGGCGGCCAGTCCCTGGGTCAGGTCGACGGCGTCCAGCCGTGTCGCGGCGAACATCGGTGCCTCGAGCAGTGCGCCGACACCGGCCTCGGCGCGCGCCGGCACGAGTCCGAGCCGCTGGGGGTCGGCGAGCCGGCCCGCTGCCCGGACGTCGTCGAGCAGGGCGACGAGAAGGACGAGGACGGCCGTGCCCGGCTCCTCGGTGCGCTCGGACGGGGCCTCGTAGTCCGGGACCGGAGAGCCGTAGATGAGCGCGAAGTCGTGCGGCCGGTCGACCGCCCACGCTCGCAGGGCGCGGCCGATGGCATCCCATCGTGCCTCGAGGTCGTCGTGGGGGACGGTGTCGTGGGCGCTGCGGACGGCTGCGGCGAGCGACCAGTACGAGTCGACGATGAGGCGGGTGAGGAGCTCGTCGCGACTCTCGACGTAGCGGTAGATCCCGGAGGAGACCATGCCGAGGTCGCGGGCGACGGCGCGCAGGCTGAGCGCGGCCGCCCCGTCCGTGGCCAGGTGCTCACGCGCCACGCGGAGGATGTCGGCCTCGACGGCGAGCCGGTTCCGGGCGCGCTTGCCCAGCGGGGCGGCAGGCGTGTCGGCGGCGGGTGCAGGGGCGGACGCGTCCGCGGGTGTGATGTCGAACGGGTCCATGGACCGAGCCTGCCACATCTCGCGCGAAAATGTGAGCAGTGCTCTTGCTTTCGTCGCCGACTGCTGTCACCATCGAAATGTGAGCGGTGCTCACGCCACAATCTCGAAGGAGCAGACCATGACCCACCACCTCGTCCTCGGCGCCGGCGGCGTCGGCCGCTCGACGACCGCCGCACTCGTCGCCCTCGGCCACACCGTGACCCTCGCGTCCCGTTCGGGGCGGGTCGTCGAACGCCCCTGGCAGGACACCCACCCGGACGCGGTCGAGGTCGTCGCCGTCGACGCGAGCGACGGGTCCGCGCTGACCGCCCTGGCGGGCGGTGCCGCGAGCATCGTCAACGCCGTCAACCCGCCCAGCTACATGACCTGGGACACCGACTGGCCGCCGATCGCCGCCGCCACCCTCACCGCCGCCGAGGAGTCCGGAGCCGGCCTCGTCATCATCGGCAACCTCTACGGCTACGGCGAGGTCGAGGCGCCCATGCACGAGGACGACCCGATGCGGCCGTCGGGTCACAAGGGACGCATCCGTGCGGACATGTGGACCGAGGCGCTGGCCCGCCACGAGGCCGGCCGGCTGCGCGTCACCGAGCTGCGCTCGAGCGACTACTTCGGACCGGGCACGACGCCGCGGACCAGCTACCTGGGCGACGTGGTCATCGACGCGCTGCTCGCCGGCCGACCGCCCTTCGTGCCCGCCGGCCGCGCCGACGCGCCGCACTCGTGGACCTACGTCCCCGACGTCGGCCGGCTCGCAGCGCGGGTCGCCGCCGGCGACGACGGCTGGGGTCGAGCCTGGCACGTGCCGACCGCGCCCGCCCGCACGTTCGACGAGGCCGCCGGTGACGTCGCGCGTGTCGCCGGCGTCAAGCAGCGGAGGGTACGCGTGCTGCCCCGGCCGCTCGGCACCGCAGCCGGTGCGGTCGTCCCCTTCATGCGAGAGCTGCGCGAGACCCGCCACCAGTTCGAGCGGCCCTTCGTCCTCGACTCCGAGCTCACCCAGCGCACGTTCGGGCTCGCCCCGACCCCGTGGGACGAGGCGCTGACGACGACCGTGGCCGCCCGGCGCGCGGCCAAGGCTGCGAAGCCGGCCCACGCGGGGGCCGCGGCCTGACGCCGACGCGGCCCGACGGCATACGTCATCGGGCCGCGTCAGCGGACGTGCTCGGGTGTCAGTGCGACTGCTGGCGGATCCGGTTGGTCAGCTCGGTGACCTGGTTGTAGATCGCGCGGCGCTCACCCATGAGCTCGCGGATCTTGCGGTCGGCGTGCATCACCGTCGTGTGGTCGCGGCCGCCGAAGTGCTGGCCGATCTTCGGCAGGCTGAGGTCGGTCATCTCGCGGCAGAGGTACATCGCGATCTGCCGGGCCGTCACGAGCTGGCGCGAGCGGCTCGAGCCGCAGAGGTCCTCGAGCGTCACCGCGTAGTAGGCCGCCGTCACCGCCATGATCGTCGCCGCGGTCACCTGGTTCGGCGTCTCGTTGGGCAGCACGTCCTTGAGCACGATGACCGCGAGGGGCAGGTCGACCGCCTGGCGGTTGAGGTTGCTGAACGCCGTGACGCGGATGAGGGCGCCCTCGAGCTCGCGGATGTTGGTGCTGAAGTTCGTCGCGATGTACTCGAGGACCGGGTCGGGGACCGTCATCCGGTCCTGGATCGCCTTCTTCCGCAGGATCGCGATGCGGGTCTCGAGGTCGGGCGGCTGGACGTCGGTGAGCAGGCCCGACTCGAAGCGGGTGCGCATCCGGTCCTCGAAGCCGGACAGCTCGCGCGGCGGCAGGTCACTCGTGATGACGATCTGCTTGTTCGCGTTGTGCAGCGTGTTGAAGGTGTGGAAGAACTCCTCCTGCGTCTGCAGCTTGCCCTGGAGGAACTGGATGTCGTCGATGAGGAGCACGTCGACGCTGCGGTAGCGGTTCTGGAACGCGCTCGCCTTGTCGTCACGGATGCTGTTGATGAAGTCGTTGGTGAACTCCTCGGAGTTCACGTAGCGCACGCGCACGTTGGGGAACATCGTGCGGGCGTAGTGCCCGATCGCGTGGAGCAGGTGGGTCTTGCCCAGCCCGGACTCGCCGTAGACGAAGAGCGGGTTGTACGCCTTGGCCGGGGCCTCGGCCACCGCGACCGCGGCCGCGTGGGCGAAGCGGTTGCTCGCGCCGATGACGAAGGTGTCGAAGGTGTACTTCGGGTTGAGCCGGGTGTCGCCCGGCGAGCTGGGCTCGGGGCGCTGCTGGAGGCGCAGCGGCCCGCTCTCGCCACCGCTGAGCGGGTCGGGGCCGAGCTCCATCCGCGTCTGCGCCTCGTAGGTCGGCTGCCGCGGCTCGTCGAGGTCGGCGCCGTTGAGTGCTGGTGCGCTCTCGGCGAGGTCGCGCAGCGGGTTGTGAGCGGCCTGGCCGTAGCCGCCGTTCTGGTGGCCGCCGATGGCCCCGGAGCCGTTGCCGGACGGGGAGCCGGAGCCCGCGCCCCCGATCTGGCCGGCGCCCTGACCGCTGCGCGAGCCGTCGTGGACCTGCCCACTCGGCTCGTCGCTGATCATCCCGAGGTCGGTCTCGAGGCTCTCGTCGACCGAGACCGCGAGCTGGACCGGGTGACCGAGCTGGCTCGCGAGGGCCTCATGGATCTGCTCACGCACCCGCTGCTCGAGGAAGTCCTTGGTGAACGTGTTGGGTGCGCGCACGAGCGCCGTCTGGTCGAGCACGCCGACGAGGCGGCACAGCCGGACGAAGGCGCGCTCCTGGTTCGACAGGCCCACCGAGTCGAGAGTGCCGAGCGTCTGCTGCCAGATCTGCGCGTAATCGACGCCTGTATCGGCCACCTGATCCCACCTACCCCTGAGTCAATTCCGTTGCGCCTGTTGCGATCCCGGCTCGGTTCGTCTCGAGCAAGGGCTCGAGTGCGCCGGGGTCGGACCTGCGGGGTCCGTCCGTGTCCTGGTGAACGATGCCCTGTTGTCCACACGTTTGTCCACAGCCTGTGCATGGGGTGGCGAGGATCGTGAGAGTCGAAAACCTACAGCCGCAGGCTCACCGGTGACAATCGAGTCGTCCATAGATCTCCGGCCGGACGGCGTGTCGGCTTGCAATCGCCGTGGGACCTTCGAAGATCGTGAGTTTTGGTCTGCTCGCTCGGGGCGGCTCCGTCGGTTTGACCCTCTCTCGACGGCTCCCGTATCGTTGACCGAGCGTGTCTGCGACCTCTTTCGCATGCCCATGGCCCCGAGCCCGGCCCAGCCGGCCCCCTCGGCCCTCCACGGGCTTGCCGATTGCGGTCGCATCGGCCACCGACAGCCCCACAACGGGAGCCGGACCGACGTCGTCGTGACGTCGGACGGGCCCCTGCAACCTACGGAGAACCTCGTGAGCAAGCGCACCTTCCAGCCGAACAACCGTCGCCGCGCCAAGACGCACGGCTTCCGCCTGCGCATGCGCACCCGCGCGGGTCGCGCCATCCTCGCCCGCCGCCGCAGCAAGGGCCGCGCCGAGCTCTCGGCCTGAGCAGCCGGAGGCCGCGGCGTGCTGCCGGCACGTCACCGACTGCGTGAGCGGACGGACTTCACGACGGCAGTACGCGGGCCCGGCGCCAGCAGAGCAGGCGGGCGACTCATCGTCGTGCATGCCAACCGGACCGATGCGCGTGCGGAACTTCCGCCGCGCGTCGGTTTTGTTGTGTCCAAGGCCGTCGGCAACGCCGTCGTGCGCAACCGGACCAAGCGCCGGCTGCGCGCCAGCGTCGCAACCCGGCTGACCGGCATACCGACCGGCCTCGACCTCGTCGTGCGCGCCAACCCGGCCGCGGCGGAGGCGACGTGGGACGAGCTCGACCTCGCCGTCGGGCGCCAGCTCGAGAAGGCGTGCCGGCCATGAGCCCCACGGTCAACCAGGTGCTCGCGGCGCCGCTGGTGCTGGCGGTCCGCTTGTACCAGCGGTTCGTCTCCCCACTCTCCGGCCCCAGCTGCCGCTTCTACCCCAGCTGCTCGGCGTATGCCGTCACCGCGCTGACCCGGTTCGGACCGTTACGTGGTGGTTGGCTCGCGATCCGCCGGCTCGGCCGCTGCAACCCGTGGAACCCGGGCGGGGTCGACCCCGTTCCCCAGACGTGGGCGACGCGAAACGACGTGCGGCCGGAGGACTTCCGCCCGGCCGGAACCGCCGAGGACGAGCACGACCACCAGCACGACGAGCACGCCCCGCACGCAGTCCCGCACGCGGTCTCCCACCGCGAACCCACGACCTGACCAACCGGCATATGGTTGCCGATCAGTGGTGAGTGGCCCAGACACCTCGAGCCCGAGCTGAACCGGCCGGCCCACCAGACCACAGAGGAAACACGTGATCGACTTCTTCAACACCCTGCTCTATCCGATCAAGCTCGGTGAAGCCTGGGTCATGTACGGCTGGCACTGGCTCTTCGACAAGATCGGCCTCAACGGTGACCTGGCCGGCTGGGCCTGGGCCATGTCGATCGTCGGCCTCACCGTCGTCGTCCGCCTCCTGCTCATCCCGCTCTTCGTACGCCAGATCCACTCCTCCCGCCGGATGCAGCTCATCCAGCCGGAGATGCAGAAGATCCAGAAGAAGTACAAGGGCAAGCGAGACCCGGAGTCCCAGAAGGCCCAGCAGGCCGAGATCATGGATCTCTACCGGCGCACCGGGACCAACCCGTTCAGCAGCTGCCTGCCGATCCTCATCCAGAGCCCCTTCTTCTTCGCGCTCTTCCAGCTGCTCAACAACCTCAAGGCCCAGGCCGAGGGGGTGCCCGGGCACGACGCGATCGGCCCGATCACCCGCGAGGTGGCGGCCCAGATCGAGAGCTCGACGATCTTCGGGGCCAAGCTGTCGGACTCGTTCCTGACACCCGGTGCCAGCCTCAACGTCAAGATCCTCACGGCCGTCCTCATCATCCTCATGTCGGCCACGACGTTCACGACGCAGTACCAGCTGATGCGCAAGAACATGCCGGCGGCTGCCTTGGACAACCCGTTCGCCAAGCAGCAGAAGGTCCTGCTCTACCTGATGCCGATCTTCTTCGCGATCTCGGGCGTCAACTTCCCCATCGGTGTCCTGATCTACTGGCTCACGACGAACCTGTGGACCATGGGCCAGCAGTTCTACGTCATCCGCAACATGCCGGCCCCCGGGTCCGAGGCCGAGCGCGCCCGCCGTGAGCGGATGAAGCGCAAGGGCAAGGACATGCAGGAGCTGACCGTGCCGGGCCTCGAGTCGACCGAGACCGTCCCCGACGACGCGCCCAAGTCGGGCCAGCGCCAGCAGCCGAAGGGCAAGAAACGCGCCCGCACTCAGCCGACCAAGAATCGCCGCTGAGGTTCATCCACACACTTGTCCACACTGCCTTGGGGCCTCTGACCTGCGGAAACGTGAGTTGTCCACAGAAGTGCCCCCGGTGAACGAAGGAGTTTCCCATGAGCGACACCCAGGCCACGGACGTCGAGACGCCCGCTGACGACACTGCCGAGGCCGTCACCGGCGAGGCCACCAACGAGGCCACCAGCGACACCCCAGGGCAGCTCACCGAGGTGCCCGAGCCCACCCTCTCGGTCGAGGCTTCCCAGAACGACGAGGTGGCGGAGACTGCCTCGCCGGCCGAGACCCCGGGCGCGACTGCGGACTCCGACGAGCCCGATGTCGAGGACCAGGGCAACAAGGCGGACAAGGGCGACAAGAAGTCGCGGGTCCGGATGCTCGAGCGCGAGGGTGAGGTGGCGGCCGACTTCCTCGAGACCCTGCTCGACATCGCCGACCTCGACGGGGACATCGACGTCGACGTCGACGGCGACCGGGCTGCGATCGCCATCGTCGACTCCGACGAGGGCCGCGTCCCGCGTCGCCTCGTCGGGACCGACGGCAAGGTGCTCGAGGCCCTGCAGGAGCTGACCCGACTGGCCGTGCAGGTCGAGACCGGCGAGCGGAGCCGCCTCATGCTCGACATCGCCGGTCACCGCGCGCAGCGTCGTTCGGCTCTCGTCGAGCTGGCCAAGGTCGCCATCGCCGAGGTGCAGGAGTCGGGGACGAAGCGCGCGCTCGAGCCGATGACCGCGTTCGAGCGCAAGGTCGTCCACGACGAGGTCGCGGCCGCCGGTCTCGTGTCCGAGTCCGAGGGTGTCGACCCGCACCGTCACATCGTCATCCTTCCTGCGTGACCACCTCCCGTTTCACGTGAAACGGGAATCGACCCCTGCATCCGAGACGGCATCCACGAGGAGTGAGAGCGCGTGACCCACGGTGCTCTCGACCCGGCGGAGCTGCCCTCGACGCCGGCTGCGGCGGCCGCGGTCTTCGGGGACCGGCTCGCGCTGGCGGAGCACTTCGTGGCGATCCTGGCGGACACCGGGATCAGCCACGGCCTGATCGGCCCTCGTGAGACGCCGCGGCTCTGGGACCGTCACGTGCTCAACTGCGGCGTCGTCCACGAGGCGATCCCCCGGAGCGGGGAGACGCAGCAGGTCATCGACGTGGGGTCGGGTGCCGGTCTCCCCGGTCTGGCTCTGGCCATCGCGCGTCCCGACCTGGACCTGCACCTCGTCGAGCCGCTCGCGCGGCGCACCGGGTGGCTGTCGGGCACCGTCGCCCAGCTCGGTCTGACGAACGTCACGGTGCACACGGCCCGGGCCGAGACCATGTGGGACCGGCTGCACGCGCCATGGGTCACGGCCCGGGCGGTGTCACGCATCGTCCAGCTCGCCGAGTGGACGCTTCCCCTGCTCGAGTCGGGCGGCAGCCTGCTCGCCCTGAAGGGGAGCAGCGCCGTCGACGAGCTGGCTGAAGGGCGTACGGCACTCACGCGTCTCGGCGTGGTCGACGCCGAGGTGCACGAGTACGGTGGGGACCTCCTCGGTGAGCCCACCATCGTGCTCCGGGCGACGATCGGCGCGGTCGTGGACCGTCGACGGTTCCGCTCGCGCCAGCCATCCAGTGCCGGTTCGGCCCGCCGTCGGGCTGATCGGCCGCGCGGTTCGCGACGCTCCGGCCCGGAAGCGGGCGGGCGTCCGCGCCATCAGCCATGATCGTGTCCAGACCATTTCGATGGATGACCCTCGCGGATCCTGCCGCGGGCCGTCCCTCAACCCCGGAGGTGCACTCCCTGTGACGATGTCGACCAACCTGGGCTGGCCGAGCGAACCCGAGCCGGGACCGGAGCACCGACGTCTCGGTTGGCTGGCGCGCATGTTGGGCGTTTCACGTGAAACAGGCGACGGGCAGCAGGCAGAGTCGGGACCCGAGACGTCGGGCGACGAGACGCAGGCAGCGAACGCTGCCGAGGTGGGAGGCTCCGGCACCGGCGAGGTCGTCGACACCCCGTCTCAGGCGGACGCCGCGTCCGGAACCCATGATGTGGCGGGGACGACCGACGAGAGCAGCGTCGACGAGAGCAGCGTCGACGAGAGCAGCGTCGACGAGAGCAGCGCGGAAACGGAGCCCCGCGACGACATCGCTTCGGATGACCGGGCCGGCGAGCCGGACCCTGAGACGGTGGAAGCGCACGTCGAGCCCACGCCCTCCGACACCGAGGCGCCCGGCGCCCAGCCCGATCCCCTCGAGCTCGGGCACGACCTTTCGGCCTCCGACGAGTGGCTGCCGTCGCCCGACCAGCCGCTCACTGACGAGGCCGCGGCCTTCGGTGAGCGTCAGGTGATTGAGCCCGCTCCAGGAGCGGCACCCGACGACCGGCCGGTCGAGGAGTCGGGGCCTGCACCCGTCGAGGTCGAGGCGCCGGGGGTCGAAGCGGCGCAGGACGAGCTGCCACCCCCTGTGGACAACGCGGTGGATGACGCTCCGGGAAATGCCTCTGTTGAACGGGAAATCACGTCGAACGAGGCTGGGGACAACGCTGTGGACGAAGCCCGACGCGCCTCCGAGCTCAGGGCCGACCATGCCGATCGTGAGGCCCTCGCAGCAGCCATCCCGACCGCCGGCCAGGACACGCCGCTGGCGATGGAGCTCGCCGAGAACGCCCGTCGCCGCATCCAGCTGACCGGTCGTCCGTTCCCGAAGCCGGTGGGTCCACGGGTGCTCACCGTGGCCAACCAGAAGGGCGGCGTCGGCAAGACGACGACGACGGTCAACGTCGCGGCCGCCCTCGCGCAGTCGGGACTCAAGGCCCTCGTCATCGACCTCGACCCGCAGGGCAATGCCAGCACCGCCCTGGGGATCGACCACCACGCCGAGGTGCCGTCGATCTACGACGTGCTCGTCGAGGGGACCCCGCTGCTCGATGTCGTGCAGCGGTGCACCACGGTTGAGAACCTCTACTGCGCGCCGGCGACGATCGACCTCGCCGGTGCCGAGATCGAGCTGGTCTCGCTCGTGGCGCGGGAGTCGCGCCTCCAGAAGGCGATCGCTGCCGCGGCCGAGGCCGGACACGAGTTCGACTACATCCTCATCGACTGCCCGCCGAGCCTGGGCCTGCTCACCGTCAACGCCATGGTCGCGGCCAGCGAGGTCTTCATCCCCATCCAGTGCGAGTACTACGCCCTCGAGGGTCTCTCGCAGCTGCTCAAGAACATCGACCTCGTCAAGCGTCACCTCAACCCGGCGCTGCACGTCTCGACGATCCTGCTGACGATGTACGACGGCCGGACGCGCCTGTCGGCTCAGGTCGCCGACGAGGTCCGCGAGCACTTCCCCACGGAGGTGCTCCGGACGTCGGTGCCCCGGTCGGTCCGAGTGTCGGAGGCGCCGAGCTTCGGCGAGACCGTGATGACCTACGACCCGGCCAGCAGTGGGGCTCTCGCGTACCTCGAGGCGGCGGGTGAGATCGCCGACCGTGGAGCCGCCGGTCGCACCTGACCTCGACACGCTCCTCGTCCCGACACGGGGCCGTCACCGTCGTGACGGCCCCGTTTCACGTGAAACGCGCAGAGGCATCCGTTGATCTGAGGACCGTTGCGGCCGGCGTCCGCTCGGTGCACCTCGCGACGTCGCAGAGTCCAGGTGAAGCGAGAAGAGATCGCGGAGCGGCTCGACAGGGTGGGGAGACGTGTCACTGGCAATCGCATCGACGCCTGTTTCACGTGAAACGAGAGGGACGCGGCTCAGTGTCGAAGGACTCGGGTATCCAGGCGCACTCTCCAGGGGCCATCGGGGGATGGCCGGCCCGCCATGGGCACCCGCCGTTCCACGTGAAACACCGTGCGGCTCGGCTCGGAGCGACCGGCGTCGTTTCACGTGGAACGTCACCGCTGGGCTGTCGACGCGATATCGCGACATGAGGTCGGGTGCGCGGGTGGAGTGGTCACGTGCACCTAGACTGACCGACGGACGCGATGGTCGCGTCGGAGATGGCGAGGGGTTGGCGAATGGCGGAGAAGCGTCGAGCACTGGGTCGAGGCCTCGGGGCACTCATCCCGAGCGCGCCGAGCGGAGGCGCCGGTCGACCCGTGGACGTCTTCTTCGCCGAGCAGAAGCAGGCAGAGCCCACCACGCCCCACGCGCCGGGTGCGTCCTCCGGCCCCGACGGAGCCGCCGACCCGACCACGCCGCCGACCACGGCCCCCCCGAGCATGTCGACATCCAGCGCTGACGCTGCGGTCCCGGCAGCCGAGACGACGAGCAGCGGACTCGCCGTCGTCCCGGGCGCGGAGTTCGCCGAGCTCGACATCGACTCGATCCGCCCGAACCCCAAGCAGCCGCGCACGGTCTTCGACGAGGACCACATGGGCGAGCTCGTGCACTCCATCCGTGAGATCGGTGTGCTCCAGCCCATCGTCGTACGGCGCATCCCCGCCGACCAGCTCGACGAGGCCGAGGGCAAGACCTTCGAGCTCATCATGGGTGAGCGCCGCTGGCGTGCCTCGCAGGCTGCGGACCTGGGCGTCATCCCGGCCATCATCAAGGACACGAGCGATGACGACCTCCTGCGCGACGCACTGCTCGAGAACCTGCACCGCAGCCAGCTCAACCCGCTCGAGGAGGCTGCGGCCTACCAGCAGCTGCTCGACGACTTCGGGTGCTCCCACGAGGAGCTCGCCACGCGCATCGGTCGCTCCCGACCGCAGATCTCCAACACCCTGCGGCTGCTGAAGCTCCCGCCACTCGTGCAGCGACGCCTGGCGGCCGGTGTCCTGAGTGCCGGCCACGCCCGCGCCCTGCTCGGCATGGCCGACGGTGCGGCTATGGAGCGGATGGCCCAGCGCATCGTGGCCGAGGGCCTGTCCGTGCGCAACGTCGAGGAGCTCGTCGCGCTCGGCGAGGGCAACGACGCCCCCAAGCCCCGCCGTCCGCGCGCAGGGAGCCGCCACCCGCAGCTCGACGACTTCACGTCGGGGCTCTCGGACCATCTCGAGACCCGCGTCGCGATCGCGCTGGGTCAGCGCAAGGGCAAGATCACGGTCGAGTTCGCCTCGATGGAGGACCTGCGCCGCATCCTCGGGCTCATGGGCATGTCGTCCCCGACGCGCGACTGACGCACACCGTCCGTCAGAGCCAAGCCGGCGGACGGGGGATGCGCACGACGGTGAGACCGCCGACGCGCAGCACGTCGGCGTGGGGATCCTGCTGCACGGCTTGGGCGATCGACGTGCACTCGGCCGGCTCGCACCACCGCGGGTAGAGACCCTGCTGGTCGTAGAGCATGGACCGCACGGTGACGGCGGTCATCGTGCCCCGGGCCGTCGCCTTCCAGCGCGGCTCCATCCACATGACGACGGTGTCGCCTGGGTGCTGGCCCACCAGGGCTGCGGTGTCGCTGACGATGACGTCGTACTGGTCACGCGTCACCCGGTGCTCCCCGAGATCGGTGCGCCAAGAGACGACGCCGACGACGGCGATGAGGGCCAGCGCCACCAGGCCGGCGATCCGTGACGGCCGAATTCCTTTGAGCAGCAAGGCCGCCGGCAAACACACGGCGGGCCAGGCCCAGAGCGATGCCCTCGTGCCGGTGACCACGCCGGAGTAGACGGTGAGCCCCGCCTCGAGTCCAACGACGATGACGAGGGCGCCGAGCACGATGACGGCCGCGCGTCGCGTCGTGGAGTCGACGAGCGCCCAGACGACGCAGACGACCGCGACGACGGCCGCCCATCCGAGAAGTGCCAGGAGGGAGGCGAACTGGGTGCCGTAGCGCCCGAGGTTGGTCGTGAGGTCGTCGAGGCTCCTGAGGGGGTTCGGCCGACGCCAGGCCGAGATGGTCAGGCCGAACGTGCCGAACGCGAGCCAGTTGAGGGCGTACACCGTCAGGACACCGATGCCGTACGACGCGACGAAGGCGACGGCCCCGACGAACAGGCGGCGCGTGGACTCACCGAGTTCCGTGACGACGAATGTGAGGAACACGAGGGCGGCCACCGGCGGGTAGGAAAGGATCGACAGGACGACGAAGACCACCATCCAGACCGCGAGCATCCAGCGGCGTCTCCGGGCCCAGGGGAGCGTCCACACGGCCGTGGCGGCGACGATCATCGAGGCCGAGAGCGTGCCGGGCCAGTAGATGAGGCGGATCCAGGTCGCCGACAGGAACACGGCGAAGGTCAGGACGAACGTCGAGAGCCGAGTGGGCGGCGCCAGCGCGCGGACGAACCCCCACACGAAGGCGGAGTACGCCACGACGAAGACCGTGGAGGCCACGACGATCGAGGTGCGCTGTCCGATGACGTACCAGTAGACGGTGTTGAGCCAGCGGCCCTCGTAGAGGTTGCGGATGCGCTGTGCCGTTGATCCCGGCTCGTGGCGACCCAGGGTGAACGGCCAGTCGTCGTGCCGGATGAACGGGTGTGCCACCTGCAGCACCGCTCCGGTGACGACGAGGGCGAGGCACAGGGCGCCGAGGACCACGAGCCATTCGGGCAGTGTGCGACGAGGGCGCCACGACGAGCGCTCCCTCGTCGCCGGCTCCGCCGTCACGCTGGCGGTGTGGGTCATGCGGCCCCCTGGGTCTGGTGGGGTCGAACGTACGGGCAGAGCCCCTGACTCTGCTCTCCCGCACCACGGTAGCCCCAGCACCTGCACGGTCACTGGTACGTCGATGCCAGGACCCGGTGCGTCGCGGATCGGGTACGTCCTGCAGGATCGAGCCACCGGGGCAACGAAGGGCACAGGGAGGTCGAGGATGCCCGAGGGTCACACCATCCACGCGCTCGCCGACCGCCTCGACCGGGCCTTCCGGGGCCACGAGGTCGAGGCGTCGAGTCCGCAGGGTCGGTTCGCGGCCGACGCCGAGCGCCTCGACGGACGGGTGTTCGAGCGGGCCCAGGCGTGGGGCAAGCACCTCTTCGTCGAGATCGGGGATGCGACGCTGCACGTCCACCTCGGACTGATCGGCATGTTTCCCGTGAAACATCTCGACGGCGCCGTCCCACCGGCCCCGGTGGGAGCCGTCCGGCTGCGGCTCGTGGGTCCCGAGCACTGGGCCGACCTCCGCGGGCCGATGATCTGCACCCTCGTCGACCGGGCGAGACAGCGCGAGATCGTCGGGACGCTCGGACCCGACCCCTTGCGGCGTGGTCAACGTGCAGACGCCGGGTGGGACCGGGTGCGCCGGAGCCGTCGCACCGTGGCGGAGCTGCTCATGGACCAGTCCGTCGTGGCCGGGGTCGGCAACGTCTACCGCTGTGAGGTGCTCCATCGTCTCGCCGTGGACCCGCTCACGCGAGGCGTCGATGTGTCCGAGGAGGTATGGCGCGAGATCTGGGCCGACCTCGTCCTCCTCATGCCGCTCGGTCGGGTGTTCTCGCAGATCCTCACCGTCCCGGACCAGGTCGAGGCCGCCGCCCGCGCCAAGCGCTCGGGGCGGGCTCGGGCGGTCAGCCGACGGCTGACGGGGGAGCGGCTCGGTGACACCTTCGACCGGAGGTTCCTCGTCTACAAGCGCACCGGAGAACCGTGCCCGAGGTGCTCGAATCCCTTGCAGGAGAGGGAGATTGCTGGACGTCGGCTCTACTGGTGCCCGGCGTGCCAGGTGCGGCACTGAGACCCGCGCGACTCACCAGCCCCTGAACGGGGCACGCGCCAGGACGGGGATCTCGACGTAGTCGTGGCAACCGAGCACCGGCAGCATCATCCGGGCCGGCTGGGGCATCCGGGACCGGCCCTCGTCCTCGGCGAGGTCGACGGGTGCGCCCAGGGCCAGCACCTCGTCACCCAGGTGCATGCGCCCGCCGCCTGCGGCCCTGAGGTTGGCGAGCCAATCGACCCTGCGACCGTAGGTCAGGGCGACCGTGACGACACGGCCGCGGTCGAAGGCCATCATCGGCACCCGGAAGGTGCGCCCCGACCGTCGGCCGACGTGCTCGAGCTCGACGAACCAGCCATGGCCGGCGAGGTGGACGAGGGCCTTGTTGAGAACCTTCTTGTTCAGCTGCGTGACCGCACGAGGGATCGGCATCGGGACCTCCGCCCCCAGCCTCGCACCCGCGACGCCTGCCGGCACCCCGGAAGGTCTCCCACCGCCCTGACGACGGAGAGAGACACGACACCTGTCCTTGCAGGGCCCACGCCCGCCTAGGCTGGCGCCATGGCCTTCACCGGATCGCGGCCGGCGCCGACCCACGTGCTCGCCCACCTGTCCGACACGCACCTCATCGCCGCCGGCGGACTGCTCGCCGGCCACATCGACACCGAGGCGCAGCTGCGCAAGGCTCTTGCGCGGGTCGAGTCGTCGGGGGAGCGGGTCGACGCCCTCGTCCTCTCGGGTGACCTCGCCGACAGCGGCGACCCCGCGGCGTACGAGCTGCTGCGCGACATCGTCGACCCCGTCGTCACGCGGCTCGGTTGTGCCCTCGTCCTGACCGGCGGCAACCACGACGAGCGTCGCCCGATGGCCCGCACGCTCCACGGCATCGACACGGATGCCCCGCAGGACACCGTGACCGACTGCGACGGGCTGCGCGTCATCGCCATCGACTCCGCGGTGCCGGGTTATCACCACGGCGGCTTCTCCGACGACCAATATTCTTGGCTGGCAAGGGAACTGGCCACACCGGCGGAGCACGGCACGATTCTCGTCATCCACCACGCCCCCATCACCTACCGATCTCCGGTGATGCAGCTGCTCGACTTCGACGACGTGGACAGGCTGCGCGCGGTCGTGGAGGGAAGCGACGTTCGCGCGGTCCTCAGCGGCCACCTCCACGTCACGAGCTTCGGGACGCTCGGTTCGGTCCCGGTCATCGTCGCGGGTGGCGTCAGCTACGTCGACGACGTCGGAGCGCCGCGTGAGCTGCTCATGGGCGTCGACGGCCCCCAGTCGTGGAACCTCATCGAGGTGCACGCCGACCAGGTCGTCGCCACCGTCGTGCCGATCGAGCAGCACGAGACGTGGCCCGCGCTCTCGGAGGCCGTCACGGAGTTCATGGCGACGGTGCCGGAGGCCGACCGCCGCGAGGTCTTCTCGCGGAAGCGCACGTGACCAGATGCACCTTTCGAGAATCGAAGTGTCGAGAAGGGGGATCCCCGATCGACATGGGAGTGAGGGTCCGAGACGCGGGCCGCACGCAGCTAGGAGTCAGACATGAGCCAGGTCGAGAAGGCCACATCCGCGGACGGCACGACCATCGCCTTCGAGGCCTACGGCACGGGACCCGTCGCGGTCGTCGTCGGTGGCGCCTTCTGTGACCGCGGCGCGTTCCGGGACCTCGCCCAGGCGCTGGGCGAGCTGGGACTGACGGGCGTGACGTACGACCGTCGTGGACGCGGCGACAGTGGAGACACGCAGCCGTACGCGGTTGCGCGCGAGGTCGAGGACCTCAACGCCGTCATCGCGGCAGCAGGTGAATCCGCTTCTCCCGCCTACGCTTTCGGTGTCTCGTCCGGCGGCGCGCTCGTCATCGAGGCCATCGCCGCGGGCGCACCGCTCGCCAAGGGGTCGGCCATCGAGGTGCCCTACCGCAACGACGCCTGGCCCGCGCCGGACGACTACATCGGCACCCTCGAGCGCTTCGAGGCGGCCGGTGACCGCGAGGGCATCCTGCGCTACTTCAACAACATCGTCGTCGGGATGCCGGACGAGATGGTCGAGGGCATGAAGGGCACACCGATGTGGGAGCCGATGCTCGCGATGACCTACACGGTCAAGTACGACGGCCTCTGCCTCGGGGGTGACGACCAGAACCTGCCCACCGAGACCCTGGGCCGCGTGACGGTGCCCTTCCTCTCGGTCTGCAGCAGCGGCACGATGATGCCGGCCCTGCACGACTCGGCCGTAGTCCTCGCCGACGCGCTGCCTGACGCCCGGGCGGTCGAGCTCCCCGGGGAGTTCCACCAGGTCCCCGCGGCGGTGCTCGCCCCGGTCCTCGCGGACTTCTACCGCTCCTGACGCGCGCACGCCGATGGGTTGCCTTGTGTGACAAGGCAACCCAACGGCATACGCCGTCGACGCACTCGTCAGCCGGCCAGCAGGGCGAGCACGGGGTTGTGCTCCGGCGGCACGACCTCACGCGGCGGTCCCGGCGGCGTGCCGTCACCGAAGGGCGAGCCGCCGAGCTCCTCACGGCCGTGCGGCGTCGCCCAGTTCTCGAGGGACGGGCCGAGGGGCACGACTCCTGTCGGGTTCACGTCGGTGTGCACGACGTAGTAGTGCCGCTTGATGTGCGTGAAGTCGACGGTGTCGCCGAAACCGGGCGTCTGGAAGAGGTCACGCGCGTAGCCCCACAGAGCCGGCATCTCGATGAGCTTGCTCCGGTTGCACTTGAAGTGGCCGTGGTAGACGGGGTCGAAGCGCACGAGCGTGGTGAAGAGGCGCACGTCGGCCTCGGTGATGTGGTCGCCGACGAGGTAGCGGCGCGTTGACAGGCGCTCCTCGAGCAGGTCGAGGTTCTCCCAGAGCCGACGGTAGGCCTTGTCGTAGGCGTCCTGGGTGCCGGCGAAGCCGCAGCGGTAGACGCCGTTGTTGACGTAGCGGTAGATGGGCTCGCTCACCGACTCGATCTCGTCGGCGAGGGCCTCGGGGTAGAGGTCGGGTGCACCCTCGCGGTGGAGGTCGCGCCACTGGGTCTCGAGGTCGACGGTGATCTGCTTGAAGTCGTTGGTCACCACGGCGCCGGTCGGCACGTCGACGATCGCGGGAACGGTGATGCCGCGCGGGTATTCGGGGTCGCGCGTGAAGTAGGCGTCCTGGATGCGGGGGATCTGCAGCACCGGGTCGAGGCCGCCGGGGTCGAGGTCGAAGGTCCAGCTGCGCCGGTCGTGGGTCGGGCCGCAGATCCCCATCGACAGGGCGTCCTCGAGCCCGAGGAGGCGGCGCACGATGATCGCGCGGTTGGCCCACGGGCAGGCCCGGGATACGACGAGGCGGTAGCGGCCCGCCTCGACGGGGAAGCCGTCCCGACCGTCGGCGGTGATGCGGGTCGTGATGTAGTTCGTGTCGCGCTTGAAGTTCTTCTCGACGTAGGTGCCCGGCTCGCTCATGCTGCCCACCCTAATTCGATATGCCGGGTCGCCCGGGGAGCAGCCTCGGCAACTCTCGACAGGGCCCCGTGGCGAACGCGCCACGCCCCCGAGCCACCTCGACACCGCCTCGACACCGCCTCGACACCGCCTCGACACCACCTCGACACCACCTCGACACGGCGGTTCTCGTGGTCATGCTGCCGACCGGGGGGCGGCGGGTCAGAATGGGGAGCATGAGGGCTGTGAGGAGACGGGATGCGTGAGCTCTTGCCCCTGACCCCCGACGTCGTCGGCGACCTGGTCGGTGCGTGTGCGCCGTGCACGTTCTGGCAGACGGTGCCGCGCAACGGCCACTCCGACGCGGGCGACCCGCTCGACGTGCTGGCCGAGTGGGTCGAGACGGTGACGGCCGACTGGGGACCTCCGGGTCGGATCGCCTACGTCGACGGCACCCCGGCTGGTCACGTCGTCCTCGCCCCGGCGCGGCACGTCGCGCGGCTCGCGGCCTTCCCGACCTCGCCGCAGGACCCGTCGACGCTCATGCTCGTCACGGCGGTCACGAGGCCTGAGTACGCAGGCCGGGGACTGCGCAAGGCCCTCGTGCAGTCGGCCGCGAAGGACGCCCTGCGGCACCGCACGCGCTCCCTCGAGGCGGTGGCGGCGCGCCCGCTCGCCGTCTCGAGGCACACCTGCGTGCTCGACGTCGCCTTCCTCGAGAAGGTCGGCTTCCGCGTCGAGCGCGACCACCCGGCATACCCGCGGCTGCGGATCGACCTGCGCACGGTCGTCACGTTGCGCGACGGGGCGGCGGCAGCGATCGTCCGGGCCCTGGACCGGGTGCCCGGGGTGCGGCCGGTGCCCGAGACGCACCCCAACGGGTCGAGCCACGCGCACGTGACCGACCGCCGCTGAGCCGTCGAGACGGCTGCCGCGCGTCAGCCGACCGTGCGCTCGGCTCCCACCTGCTGCGCGCGCATGGTCTCGAGGTGGCGACGCAGGTCATCGAGACGCAGGACCCCGGTGCGCGACGTGTCGGCCTCGCCGAGGTAGACCCGCTGCAGCGCCACGACGACGGCCTCGGCCACGTGGTCGAGGGTCTGCGCGCTGGCCAGGGCCGAGGCGTCGCCCTCGTGGCTGAGGTAGCCGAAGTCGAGGCGGACCGCGGGCATCCGCGTGCGTCGCAGCAGCGGCCACGTGCGGGCATGAGCGCGGCAGTCGGTCAGGCCGGTGCGGGCCACGACCTCGCGCAGGAGCAGGTCGGCGAAGCTCTCGCCGATGACCGACCAGTCCGCGTGCGCAGCGTTGTCGGGGTGGCCGTAGAAGTAGGTGGCCGCTCCGTGGGCCGAGCCCGTGACGGAGTGGTCGGTGTGCAGCGAGAGCACGAGGTCGGCCTCGCAGGAGTTGGCGAAGGCCGCCCGCTCCTCGTCGGTGCCGCCGTCGGTGGCCTCGGTGTGGGTGAAGACGACGCTGACGCCGTGGGCGGAGAGCCGGCCCTCGATGCGTCGGGCGAGGTCGAGCGCGAGCCGACCCTCGGCCAGGCCACGCAGGCCCTGGGCGCCGACGTCGCCGCCGCCGTGTCCGGGGTCGAGCACGATGGTGCGCCCGCTGAGGCTGTACCCGCTGCGACGGATCTGCTCGCGCTCGCGCAGGGCGTTGGCCGACCCGCCGCTGACCGAGCGGCGCAGCCCGGCGAAGGCCCGCATCGTCTCGGGTCCGACGGTGCCGTCGGGGACGAGCCCGACCGCGGCCTGGAAGGCGCGCAGCGCGGCGTCGGTGCTCGGTCCGTGGAGGCCGTCGACCTTGCCGGGCGTGAAGCCGAGCTCGACGAGCCGGGACTGGAGGGCCACGACGTCGTCACCCTCGACGAAGTGCTCGGGGACGTAGCGCAGCACCCGGTCACCGAGCGCCCAGCGGGCGCCGTCGAGGACGGCATACGTAGAGCGGCCGACGATGCCGTCGACGATGAGGCCACGACGCTGCTGGAAGGACTTGACGGCCTGCTCGACGCGTTCGTCGTAGACCGCGTCGCCGAAGCGGTCGCTGTGGCCCGAGCCGCCGGGGAGGTCGCCCGAGAGGACGAGGCGTTCGCACACGGCGGCCACGGCCGGGCCGGAGTCACCGCGCCGGAGCACGACTGACTGCTGTGGGGTCATCTCGGCTCCTTTCCTTGAGGGGCTCCGGAGGGGGTCGCGGGTGGCTGTGCGTCAGTCCGGAGCGGTCGGGCGCCGTCAGCAGCGTAGTACGCGAAAGGGGTGGCACCGTGACGGTGGACCACCCCTTCGACGTTTGCCGGTCAGGCGATGAACTCCTCGAGCTCACGCAGGAGCTTCGGCTTCGGGTGCGCGCCGACGATCGTCTTGACGACCTCGCCCTTGACGTAGACGTTGAGCGTCGGGATCGAGACGACGCCGTAGCGGGCGGCGGTGTCGACGTTGGCGTCGGTGTCGAGCTTGACGACCTCGATCTTGTCGCCGTACTGCTCGTTGATCTCCTCGAGGATCGGGGCGACCTTGCGGCACGGGCCGCACCACGTCGCCCAGAAGTCGACGAGCACGGGCTTGTCGCTCATGAGGACGTCGTCGGCGAAGGTGGCGTCGGTCGTGTTCTTCAGTGCCATGGAGATTCCTTCTCGTGGTTGGCGCGGGGGCGGCGGGGCTGGGTCGTGCGTTCGGGCGTCGGGATCGACGTTAGGCGTCGGCGCCGACGGTGACGCGCGGGTCGGGGATCTCGCCCGAGTCCGTCTCGTCGATGACGGCGGCCTCGGCAGCGGCCTCGGCGGGTGACGTGGTGTCCTCGAGCGCGGCGAGGTAGTGCTCGGCGTCGAGGGCGGCGGCGCAGCCCGACCCGGCCGCAGTGATGGCCTGGCGGTAGGTGTGGTCGACGAGGTCCCCGCAGGCGAAGACGCCGGGCACGTTGGTGCGGGTCGACCGGCCGTCGACGACGACGTATCCGGCGTCGTCGAGAGACACCCTGACGCCGTCGCCGGTCGCGAGGAGCTCGTTGCGCGGATCGTGACCGATGGCGACGAAGAGCCCGGTGATGGGCAGCTCGCGGGTCTCACCGGTGACCGTGTCGCGCAGCGTGATGCTGGAGAGCTTGCCCTCGCCGTGGATCTCGGCGACCTCGGAGTTCCAGGCGAAGCGGATCTTGTCGTTGGCGAAGGCGCGGTCAGCCATGATCTTGCTGGCGCGCAACTCCTCGCGGCGGTGGATGATCGTCACGGTGCGGGCGAACTTCGTCAGGAAGGTCGCCTCCTCGATGGCGGAGTCGCCGCCACCGACGACGGCGATGTCCTGGTCGCGGAAGAAGAACCCGTCGCAGGTCGCGCACCACGAGACGCCGTGGCCCGAGAGCTCCTTCTCGCGGGGCAGGCCGAGCTCGCGGTAGGCCGAGCCCATCGCGAGGATGACCGAGCGGGCGCGGTGGACGGTGCCCTCGCCGTCGGTGACGGTCTTGACCTCGCCGGTCAGGTCGACGGCGGTGACGTCGTCGGTGACGAGCTCGGCGCCGAAGCGCTCGGCCTGGGCGCGCATGCCGTCCATGAGGTCGGGCCCCATGATGCCGTCCTTGAAGCCGGGGAAGTTCTCGACCTCGGTCGTGTTCATCAACGCGCCACCGGCGGTCACAGCGCCCTCGAAGACGAGGGGCGCGAGGTTCGCGCGCGCGGCGTAGACGGCGGCGGTGTATCCCGCCGGGCCTGAGCCGATGATGATGACGTTGCGGACGTCGGACATGTGGGCTGCTCCTCGTGAAACTCGTGTCGTCGCCGCTCGTCCCCGCCCGGTGACCGATTGGAACCGGTACGGCGGGAGGCCGCGAGCCGCATAGGCCTCAACCGATCCTAGGCGGTTGTTGTTCCCGTGCCCGTCAGCCTGCGCGGGTGCGCCCGCGTGGCGGGACGGCGCGTGGTGCGAGTGCGCTCGTGGGGCTCAGGGGACGGGCGTGGCACCCGCGAGCAGGCCCGGCGCCCCGGTCGTGCAGCTGCGCTCGACGGCCCAGGCGGTGCTGGCGCCGGCCAGCGTGACGACGACGACGACCGCTGGACGTCCGGCGAACGTGGCGAGGTCTGCGGACACGGCATCGGGCGCCGGGTCGGCTGCACTGACCGCGCCGATCTCCTCGAGGCACGCCTCGAGCCCGATCGGCGTCGCGATCGGCCCGATACCCGGAGACTCGGCCGCCAGGTCGCGGATCGGCTGACCGGGGTGGTCGAGCAGCGCCCGGGCCTGCGTGGCGAGCGTCCCGGCGGTGTATGGCGTCGTGCTGAGCTGGATGTGCAGCCCACCGGAGGTCGCCAGCGGGTTGGGCGTTGGCGTCGTGGCCCCCGTGGCGTACGTGTCGCCGACGACCGCCGCGCCGTTGGGACGCTTGGTCACGTGCAGGGCCGAGGCGCCCACGGCGACGACGGCGGTAGCCGCGGCGACCGCGGCCACGAGGTAGATCGGCTTGGGACGGCCGGCGCGGCTCGGCATCGCGAGCACGGTGCCGTGGTCCGCGTCGTTCGTCCCCGTGGCGTCCGAGCCGGAACGGGAGGCGGACAGCGGTCCGGGGTCGACCCGCAGCCGCGCCGCGTCGAGCAGGGCGCCCGAGATGCGCTCGGACACGGCGTCGGGCATCGGTCCCGGGTCGGCCGCGCCGGCGAGCAGGGTGCGCACGTGCTGCTCGACGTCCGGGTCGAGGYGGGTCAGGGGGGCGTCGTCCGCGACCTCGTGAGCGAGCCCGTCGAGCCCATCGAGCCCATCGAGCCCGTCGAGCTGGGCGGGAGGCGCCGGCTCGGTCGTCGCACGTCCGTCGGGGTCGCGGACGCGAGGGTCGTGCTCAGGGGTGTGCGCGGACTCGTCCACGGATGTGGTCCTTCGGGCAGAGCGTGCGGTGGTCGTACGGGCAGGGCAGGGGTATGCCGGTCGCCGTGGTTTCGACGGCCCCCTGTGGCCGTCGGGTTCCACCGGATTCAACCATTCTTCGGCCGGTGCCCGAGCGGTGACCCGGCGAGCCCAGGGGCCGACCGGTCACCGGTCGTCCCGTACCCCATGAGGGCCGGACGTGGACCGCCCTCAGTCCTGCTCGACGGGACGGACGCCCGGCGTGAGCCCGAGGTGCTGGGCCAGGGCCGCGCGTCCGCGGGCGCAGCGCGACTTGATGGTCCCTTCGGCCACGCCGAGGATGACGGCGGCCTCGGCCACGGGAACGGCGTGCATGTCGACGAGCACGAGCGCCGCCCGCTGCCCCTCGGGGAGCCTGGCGAGGGCCTCCTGGATGTCGAGGCGGACCTCCGTCGAGGCGTGGTGGTCGTGCCGGTCGGCGAGCTCGTACTCGGGCAGCTCGGCGGTCGGCTTGCGCCGACGGAGCCGGTCGAGGCAGGCGTTGACGATGATGCGGTGCAGCCACGTCGTGACGGCAGCCTCGCCGCGGTAGGACTCGGCACGGCGGAAGGCCGCGATGAAGCCGTCCTGGACGCAGTCGGCCGCGAGCTCGGGATCACGCACGGTGCGCAGCGCCACCGCCCACATCCGGTCCTTGTGCCGGCGGAAGAGCTCGGCGAAGGCATGGTCGTCGCCGTCGACGTGCAGTGCCAGCAGCTCCCGGTCGCTCAGATCGGCGATCGGGGCGGCAACCCCCGGGCTCACGGTCAGCGCACCGTCACTTCGCTGATCTGCGCGCGGTAGTGGTTCGCGGCCTCGGCGGGCGCCGCCTTGGTGACGATGACGAGGATCTTGCTCGCCGGCTGGAGCTGGCCGCTGGTCTTGATGACGACGGTGCCGTTGGCCTTCTTCATCGAGCCGATCTTCTGCGCGCCGTCGAGCGACTTCGTCGAGCCGGAGTCGGTGGCGTAGACGGTGACGTTCTGCTCGGCGGGCAGGACGAGCTCCACCTCCTTGACGACGGTGGGCGCGCTGAGGTCGAGCAGGACCCCGACGCCGTCCTTGTTGCCGTTGAAGGAGGCAGTGCCGTACCAGCGGGAGCGCCACTGGGTGCTCGGGTCGCCGTCGAAGGTCAGCTTGACGTTCTGGTCGGCCTCGGTGCCGTCCTCGGGGTCGAAGCCCGTGCCGCCGACGACGCTGACCGCGGCGGCAGGCGGCGCCTGGGTCGTGCTCGGCGGCGCCTGGGTCGTCGTGCCCTGCGTCTGCGTGGCGGCGGGGGTGCGCGTCTTGGTCACCGTGACGGCGGGAGCCGGGCCGTCGTGCTGGCCGATCTTCATGACGTTGTTGATGCCGATGAAGAGCGCGATGAGCACGAGCACCCCGACGATCGCGAGCGCGATGCGGGACTGGGCACCGCTGGGGGCCTCAGGAGCCTCGCGGCCGAAGACGGGCAGGGGCGGCTCGAGGCGGGTCGCGGGGGCCTCGTCGAGCGCGTCGACGAGGCCGATGTCCTCGCCGTCGAAGTCGTCGTCGTGCGCTGAGCGGCGCTCGGCGGCCCGGGAGGCGGCCTTGTCGGCGGCGGCGCGGGCGAACGAGCCGACCTTGTCACCGATGGCTCCGGCCACGCCGGCTGCTGCCGCCCCGGCCGCGGCGACGCCGCCCTGGAGCCGCTCGGTGGTGGCGCCGCGGGCGGGCGTCGTGCCTGACTGTGCGTCGGGGACGCTGTCGAAGAAGATCGTGCTGGACTGGCCGGAGTCGCCGGCAGCGCCCGCCATCGATCCCCCGGCCACACCGGCTGCGCCTGCAGCGCCGACCGCGGCGGCGTCGGCGCGCACCGACGGCATGACGCGCGTCGGCTCGAGGGACTCGCGGTCGTCACGACTGCGCAGGCCGATGCCGGTGGCGCCGTCGGACGACGCCTGCTCACTGGGCCATGGCGCGATCTGCAGGGCGAGGTCGCCGGGCGAGACGGGTCCACGCCGGCCGCTGCCCAGGGTCATCCGGCAGATGAGGTCGAGGTCGTTGGGCACGCCCACGGCGATCTCCGAGGGGGCGGCCACGCCGCCGACGATCGTCGGGGCGGCCTCGAGTCCGACCGGCCCGCCGGCGGGGATCAGCCCGTCGTCGACGGACACCATCGGCCAGCGACCGGTGAGGCCGGCATACGCGATCTTGACGAGGCCGACCGCGTCGGCGCGGGACGCCCGCTCGTCGGAGAGCCGGTCGGCGTCGGTGAGGGCGGCCTCGGTGGCGAGGCCACGCACCTTGACGGCGCCGTCGGACATGCGCAGCAGCGAGCTCGGCGTCAGGGCCAGGTGGTGCAGGCCCCGATGGCTCGCCTTGTCGAGGGCGGTGGCGGCCTCGCCCGTCAGGCGGCGCACCTCGTCGGGTGACAGGCCGCCGCTCTGCAGCAGGTGCGAGAGGGGCGCGGCGCCGGTCAGCGGCTCCTCGACGATGAAGCCGACGCCCTGGTCGGTGCCCACGTCGAGGACCCGCACGAGACGGGAGTCCTCGATGCCGGCGGCGCGGCGTGCCGCATCGAGCGCGGCGGCGGCGACCGACGAACCGGCCGGGAAGCAGACGAGCACGACCTCGCGCTCGAGGGTGTGGTCGTTGGCACGCCAGCGTTCGTGGTGGGTGCCCTCGGAGGTGCGCAGCGTGACCGCGTAGCGGCCGCCCAGGACGGATCCGGGTCCGACTCCCTGCACGTGCGTCACCCTCCCTCGTCATGTCGTGCGCGGATGCGTGGCTCGCCACCCATCCTAGGCCGACTCAGACGTGATCCCGGTCGTCCGCATCGCCGAGCGCCTCGTGTGCCGCGGTGACGGCCTCGATGTCGGCGATCTCGTCGACACGCGAGGTGCCCTTGACCACGGCGCGGATGACGCCGGCGAGCAGGACGAGCCCGACGAGGATGCCGCCGACCCAGTAGATGGCGGCGTCGAGCGGGTTGGCCGACACGGGGATCGTGGCGGGCGAGCCGATCTGGGTGCCGTCGGCGGTCGTGAGAAAGGCACGGATCTCGGCGCGCCCCGCGGCCACCGCGGCGACCTCGACGGGGACGTTGGTGCGCGAGGACGGTCCGATCGTCACGGGGTCGGGCTGCTCGACGATCCGGATGCGGGGGTTGTCGGGCACGAGCCGCAGGCGGATGTCCTCGACGGTGTAGTCGAGACCGTTCTCGACCGTGATGCGCAACGTGCCGTTCTCGGCGAGCAGGTTGATCGTGCTCGTGCGCGGCACGACCCGGATGGCGCTCGTGGCGGCCTTGATGTCGGCGTCCACCGAGTTGGACAGGGTGACCCACCCGGCAGGGTTCCAGCGCCACCGGGCGCTTGCGAGCCCGTCGAGCACCTCGCGGTAGGTGCGCTCGAACTCCTCTCCGTCCCGCAGCACCGACGAGACGCTGAGGAGCGTGTCGCGCTGGTCGGCCATCCGGGCGAGCCGGCGCGCGTTGAGCACGGGCTTCGGGGCGGCGGAGGCCACGGCGGTGGTCGGCCTCGTCTGCGGCACGGCCTTGTCGTTGCCGTTGTCGGTGAGCAGCGACGCGGCGTCGACGGTCTCGAGCCAGGGCGCGCTCGACGTGGCCGCGAGGAAGGTCGCGAGGTCGGCGGCGTCGGGGTCGTAGGTGCGCGGCGCGGTGACGAGCAGGGAGCGCGGCGTGCCGGCGCGCTCGCCGAGCAGCACGAGCGTCTCGGCGAGGTATCGCTGCACCGACAGGACGGGGCTGGGGTCGGTGCGCTTCGGGAGCAGTGCGGACAGACGCGTGTTGTACGCGAGCAGCCGCGTCCCGCTCGCCGTGACCCGCCGCGCGGTCGGGGTGTATGCCGACTCCTTCGTCACAGCCGCGGCGTTGACGACGATGCCGGCGGGCTTCCTGACCGTCGTGCCGGACAGCAGCGTCTTGATGCCCTGCTCGCGCCCGGCGGGCAGGAGGCCGTCGACCGGCCAGACGATGTCGGCCCGGGCCGGCTGCCCGAGGCGGCCCGCGAGGGTGGACGCCCGGCTGACGAGGTCGCGCACGAGGGAGTTCACCGGGTCGACACCGACCGTGGCGGCGACGTCGGCGTCGGCGTACGGCAGGGCCCAGACGCTCCGCCCGCTCAGCTGCGTGACGACGTCGTCGCCGAGGCGCGCGATGGCCAGCGTGGCCTCGGACGGGGTGCCGGCCGGCGGCGGGGTCGACGTCGCCGACGGCGTCGGCGGGGTCTGGGTGGTGCCATCGGGGGCGGGGGCGCTCGTCCCGGCCCCCGGGGCCGGGGTGCCCGGGGTTCCCGTGGCGGACGGGGCGGGAGCCCCCGAGGTGCCGGACGGCGCCGGAGCGGTGGTGCCGCCGGGCGTCGACGTCCCGCTCGGCGTCGGACCGGTCGTCCCGGAGCCGGCGCCCACGTCGGGACCGAGCACCGACGGGTCGACGGCGAGGTCGACCGGCGTTCCACGCGTGCCCTCGAGGATGCGGTCCACCCGCGAGTCGGGGCCGATCGCCTGCTCCCAGGCCGCCAAGCGGGCCGCGTCGTCGCGCGCGGCGAGCGCGACGGTGGGGGGGAGGGTCACGGGCAGGACCGTCGCGACCTTGAGCGGGACGTACTCCTTGCGGCCGTTCCAGGCGATGAAGGTGCGCGTCATGCCGGTGGGCTCGCTCGCGCCCTCCTGGACGACCTCGACGGAGATCGGCAGCGCCGCGAACGCATCGTCGGACCGCAGCCGCTCCCACGGGACCGTCGCGGTGAAGGGCTGCGTCTGACCGGCGGCGACCGTGGCCAGCGACGTCGTGTCGACGGTGCGGCCGGACGTCTCGGTGCGGCCCGTGGCCCAGTCGTCGAGGGCGCTGCGCTGGTTGACCGCCACGTCGCCGCGCACGACCCGGACCTCCGGGCCCGAGAGCGGTCCGGTGAGCGGGGCGGTGACCGTGCCCGTGATCGTGACGTCCTTGCCGGGTCCGACGACGGCGGGTGTCAGCGTGTCGAGCACGACGACGGCGACGTCCTTGGCGGGCACCACGGCGGCTCGGTGGGTGGGGGACGAACCCGGGCGGGTGGCATACGTGCTCAGCCCGGCCGGGGACGGGACGGCGCTCGCAGCCGGGCCGACGGACAGGCCGAGCGCCGCGAGCGTCGCTGCCGTGGCGGTCAGCCGGCGCACGAGGTGGCTCCCGCGGCGCCCCCTCGTGTCGGGACGCCGCGACCCTCGAAGGATCACGCCGTCCCCGCCAGCCGGTTCCACGCCGCCTGCGCGATGCGACGCTCGTTGGGGAAGGTGAGCCTGCGGTGCACCTCGTCGAGGCGCATCCAGGCGACGTCGATGGCCTCGTGGTCGGGGTCGTTCTCGATGGAGAGCTCACCGCCCGTGGCCTCGAGGAGGTAGTGGTGCACGAACTTGTGGACGCGCTTGTTGGACGTCGCGAACCAGTAGTCGATGGTGCCGAGCTCGACGAGCACGCGGCCCACGATGCCGGTCTCCTCGGCCACCTCGCGCGCGGCCGTCTCGACGAGCGTCTCGCCCGGCTCGACGTGGCCCTTGGGCAGACACCACTCGACGCGGCCGGCCCGGTTGCGGCGAGCGATGATCGCGATGAGGGCCAGGCCCTCCTGCACGTCCACGACGATGCCGCCCGCAGAACGCTCCTCGACGGCGGGCAGACGCCTCCCCGGCACGGGGCTGGGGACGGGCTGCGCGCTCACATCGCCACCATAACGGGCAAGGCCCGGAGCGCTCTCGTCGTCGGGGAGACCCCGCCCGCGAGGGTGCCGACCGGCGTGTCCGGGGCGGGGTCGGTCGGGTCCCCGTCGGGTCCCCGTCGACTCCCGGGCGCGTATGCGTGGGCCACCCCTCGCGTACGCGCGCGGTCAGGAGCAGCGCGAACGCTCACTAGGCTGGTCGGGTGCCTGACCGTTCCGACACGCCCCTCGCCGACAGCCACGAGCCGGTCGACGCCGGACTCCCGCTCCTACGGGCCGCCGTCGCCCGGCTCGCACCCGTCCTGCCCATGCTGACCGAGCTGGGGGAGCGGTTCGCCGCCGCGGGGCACGAGCTGGCCCTCGTCGGCGGGCCGGTACGCGACGCCTTCCTCGGGCGTGTCTCACCCGACCTCGACCTCACCTCCGACGCCCGTCCCGACGACATCCTGGCGCTCGTCATCGGATGGGCCGACGCGCACTGGGACATCGGTCGCGAGTTCGGCACGATCGGCCTGCGCAAGGGTGCGCACGTCATCGAGATCACGACCTACCGCGCCGACACCTACGACCGCACGTCACGCAAGCCCGAGGTGATGTTCGGCGACCACCTCGAGGGCGACCTCGTCCGGCGCGACTTCACCGTCAACGCCATGGCGATCCGGCTGCCGAGCCTCGAGTTCGTCGACGTCCACGGCGGGCTCTCCGACCTCGTGCGGCAGCGCCTCATGACACCGGCCGCGCCCGAGGAGTCCTTCGCCGACGACCCGCTGCGGATGATGCGGGCGGCGCGCTTCGCCTCGCAGCTCGGCTTCGACGTCGCGCCCGAGGTGCGGGCCGCGATGGTCGAGCGGGCCGGGACGCTCTCGATCATCTCGGCCGAACGGGTCCGCGACGAGTTCACCAAGCTGCTCCTGTCGCCCCAGCCCCGGCTCGGTCTGACCCTCCTCGTCGACACCGGCCTCGCCCAGGTCTTCCTGCCCGAGCTGCCCGCGCTGCGCCTAGAGCTCGACGAGCACCACCGGCACAAGGACGTCTACGACCACTCGCTCATCGTCCTCGAGCAGGCGATCGACCTCGAGGGCCCCGCCGACGGTCCGCCGGAGTCGGTGCCGGGCCCCGACCTCGTGCTGCGTCTCGCCGCCCTGCTCCACGACATCGGCAAGCCGGCCACCCGGCGCTTCGAGGACGGCGGCGGCGTCTCCTTCCACCACCACGAGCTCGTCGGCGCCAAGCTCGCGAGCAAGCGGATGAAGGCGATGCGCTTCGACAAGGACACGACCAAGCAGGTCGCACGCCTCGTCGAGCTGCACCTGCGCTTCCACGGCTACGGCGACGGGCAGTGGACCGACTCGGCCGTGCGGCGCTACGTCAACGACGCCGGACCACTGCTCACGCGCCTGCACCGCCTGACGCGGTCGGACTGCACGACGCGCAACGCCCGCAAGGCGCAGCGGCTGTCGCGGGCCTACGACGACCTCGAGAAGCGCATCGAGCGCCTGGCGGCCGAGGAGGAGCTGGCGAGCGTCCGTCCCGAGCTCGACGGCAACGAGATCGCCGAGGCCCTGGCCATCCGTCCCGGTCCGGTGCTGGGAGAGGCCTACGACTTCCTCCTGTCGGTCCGCCTCGACGACGGGCCCATCGGCAAGGACGCCGCCCGCGAGAAGCTGCTCGCCTGGTGGGCCGCCCGCGAGTCGGTGGGCTGACGGTTCGAGGCCCTCGGGCTCCGCCCTGTGTCCGCGCCTGAACGGGCTGCGGCGCGTGGGCTGCGCCTGAGCGGCCGCCCATCGTGCGGTGGGGAGTTCTCCCCATCGCGGCGCCGGGTGGTGCGGTCGTACGCTCGACGGGACCTCGTTCCCGCGCCGCCATCGCCGCCGTGACGGTGCGTCACCCGATCTGACACGGCATGCCGTGAATGATTGACTGACCGCGCCGTCCCCGACCCCCGCGGGAACGACCGAAAGGAACGAGCCCATGAGCACCCTCGCCTACCCGAGCGCCGACTTCCCGGGCCAGCCGTCGGTGGCCCTCGAGGTGCCGGAGGGCTGGGAGCCCGCGCACGCGCCGGGAACGACGATGGCGGCGCGACTCCCGCGCGAGGGGTCCTTCGCACCCAACGTCGTCGTCACGATCGAGCAGTGCGGGCCGTCCTTCCGCATCGAGGACTCCCTCGAGCAGATCGCCTCCCTGGCCACCTCGCGGGGCGGAGCCGTCTCCGAGCCGTATGCCGCCGACCTCGGGGGCGCGCAGTTCGTCGGCTGCGACGCGACGTGGCCGGACGCAGACGTCGAGACCGTCCTGCAGGCCAACCTCTTCCACCTCGTGACCTCCGGGGCGTCCGCCGCGGCCGATGCCCCGGCACACCTCGTCCAGCTGACCGGCGCCGTGGGTGGCGCCGACGCCCTGGCTGACTACGAGCTCATCCGCCAGGTGCTGACGACGGCGCGCGTCACCCCGTGGGGCTCCGCGGACGACTCGGACGCCGGCGCTGCCACCGCTGCCACCGACCTGGACGTGGACGCATGAGCACGACGCTACCGGCCATCTCGGCAGGCCTGGCCACCGATGTCGGTCGGGTCCGGGCGCACAACGAGGACTCTGCGTGCACGCGGGGCACCGTCTACGTCGTCGCCGACGGCATGGGTGGCCATGCTGCGGGCGAGGTCGCGAGCCGGATCGCCGCCGAGACCGTCGCCGAGCTCGCCGACCGGCCCGTCGTGCAGGTGCGCGACGTCGTCGCCCAGGTCGGCGAGGCCAACCGCCGCATCCTCGCGTCGGCCGCGCGACACCCCGAGCAGACCGGGATGGGCACGACCGTCGCCGGCCTCGCCCTCGTGTCCGTCGGGGGGTCGCGCCACTGGGCGGTCTTCAACATCGGCGACTCCCGCGTCTACCGCTGCCTCGACGGCCGGCTCTCGCAGGTGACCGTCGACCACTCGGAGGTCTGGGAGCTCGTCGAGCGGGGCCTCATCACCCCGGAGCAGGCGCACCGCCACCCCGGGCGCAACGTCGTCACGCGCTCGCTCGGGCGCGACCCGATGGGTGTCGTCGACACGTGGGTCTTCCCGCCCTACCCCGGCGAGGCGTTCGTCATCTGCTCCGACGGTCTGTCCAACGAGCTCACCCGGGAGGAGATCGAGGCCGTCCTCGCCGATCACCCCGACGCCGACGAGGCCGCCGAGGAGCTCGTGCGACGTGGTGTCGCAGCCGGTGGCCGCGACAACGTCACTGCTATCGTCGTCGCCGTACAGGGCGAGGACTCCGACTCGGACGTCGACGAGGACACGACCCCGCGCGAGAACGTGAACGGCTCATCAGGGGAGAGCAGGTCGTAGACGTGAGTGGCCCGTCCGTGGTTGTCGACCGGGCCCCCGAAGGGTGGACGCACATCGGGGGCCCCGGCATGCACCTGCTCATCGGACTCGACGAGGACGACGAGCGCACCATCGCCGCGAGCGACGCGGCCGACGGCGGTGACATCGACGACGTCGTCGAGGTGCTGACGGCCGGCGGGATGCGCAAGGCGCACCACTTCGTCGGCGTGCACTGGCAGCCCCGCACGCGCATCGTCGCCTTCGGGCCGGTCTCGGCTCTCGTGACCCTCGCTGACGGCACCGAGCACGACGTGCGAGCCACGAGCAGCAAGGTCTGGACGGACCTCGAGCTCCCAGAGCACCCCGACCGGATCGTGCTCCGCGTGCTCGAGGAGTCCGAGCGGGCGCAGCCCGTGCCTCGGCAGGGCCTCGCGGCCGGATCGCCGTCGCCCGGCACCGCATCCGCGGCAGCGCTCGTCGGCGAGTCGGCGCAGCCCACCGTGCCGGACGAGCCCGCCGACGCGACCCCGCAGCAGACGGCGGCGTCCATCGCTGCGGCCGGTGCGCCGGTGGTGAGCGGGCAGCACGTGGACCATCCCGACGCAGCGGCGGTGTCCGAGCCGGAGGGGGCGCCCGGGCGCGACGACGCCACGGGGTCGGGCGGCATCCCGACCTTCGCCACATCGACAGCGGACGGCAGGGCGTCCTCGGACCGTCCTGACGCGCAGAGCCTGCCTGGCCGCTCGACGTGGGAACGCAGCTGGGCCCAGGGTGGCACTCCACCGACGACATCCGACGTCAGCGCCTCGAACGACGAATCCACCTCTGCTGCAGCGACGTCCGACATGTCGGGTGCGAAAGAGCCTGCAGCGCAAGGTCATTCCCAGAGTGCGGCCGAGCCCTCCCGCGCGCCGGAGGTCGTCGCCACAGGGCCTCTCCCCGCTCCGCTGCCGGCGCTCCGCTCGTGGACCTCGGTCACCCCGGCCGTGCCGGTTCGTGCCACCCCGTCGAGCGACCTCCTGGGTGACGGGGCAGGTGCGTCCGGCGAGACACCCGCCCCCGCCGCTGCATCCGGTCACGACACGTCCGTGCCGTCCGTGCCGTCCGTGCCGTCCGTGCCGTCCGTGCCGTCCGTGCCGTCCGTGCCGTCCGTGCCGTCCATGCCGTCCGTGCCGTCCGAGCCGGTGACGCCGCCGACTCAGCCGACGGCCTCCTCGCCGACCGAGGCCGTCGCTCCGGCGCCCTCGCCGTCCACCGCGCCCGTGGCGCCGACGTCCCCGTCACCCGTCGCCCTGACGGCACCGGCGACGACACCCGTACCGACAGCGCCCACAGGGCCGACAGCGCCGGGGCCGGTGGCCGACGACCTGCCCGCGGCGGCGCCGCGTGACGTCGACTCGACGTGGGCCGGCCGCCCGGTGCTCGAGCCCGACGCGTCCCCGACGTCGACGACTCCGTCCGCCCCGGTGGCCGGAGCGGTCCGTCGTCCGGCCGCGGGGCCCACCACCTCCGCACTCGACGACCCTGACGAGACGGACGACGCGGACGACGACCAGCCCGCTGCGCCGCCGAGCTACGACTACCTCTTCGGCCACACCACGGCCGCCGACGAGCACCGCAAGGTGCTTGCGTCACTGACGCGGTCCGACGACGACGAGGCCGGGCACGACGAGGACGACCACCTTCCCAACCCGTCGGTCCCGTCCGTCGCCGACGCCTCCGACGCGCCGGTCACGAACGCTGCCCCGGCGCCCGAGGTGCCGGCGCGGCCCATCCCGTCGGCGCCCGTCGTGCCCGAGGGTGGCCTCATCTCCTCCGTGCCGTGGGCCCGGTCCACCCCGGCCGCCGAGGTGCCCGAGCCCGAGCCGGAGCCGGAGGTCCCGACCTTCTCGGGGCGGCACACGCCGCCGCCGGCCCCGAGCCTGCTCCCCCCGATGAACACCCCGCCCCCCGGCGTCCGCGCACCAGAGGCGACCCCGCTCATCTCGACCGGACCGCCGCAGGCGAGCACCGCCCCCGCACCCGCGCAGACCGCGCCATCCACACCGACGGCGGCGACGGCATACGCCAGCGCGGCGCAGCCGCCTGCCGAGCCCACCTTCGACGTGCCCGTCTCGCTCCCCGTCGCCCTGCCCCCGGTCCCCCCGGTCCCCCCGGCGGCTACGGGCGCGGAACCCGTCGCGGACCCGCCCGCGCACACCGCCGACATCGGCGCGGGGACCGACGACGACGAGACGGAGCTGACCGTCGACCGAAGCGCCCTCCTCGAGGCACGCAACGCCGCGCAGAACCAGACCTTCTCCGGACCCAGCGTCCTCGCCGTCCTCTGCTCAGCGGGCCACCCGACGCCTCCGCACAGTGATCGCTGTCGGGTGTGCGGCTCGAGCATCCCGCCGCAGGAGCCGTTCACGATGCCGCGACCGCCGCTGGGCGTGCTCCGCCTGTCGACGGGTGACGTCGTGACCCTCGACCGCAGCGTGCTGCTCGGCCGCGCGCCGAAGCTCGGCGACGGCCTGGCCGTCCACGACCGACCGCACGTGGTCAAGGTCCCGAGCCCCGAGCGCGACGTCTCGCGCAACCACGTCGAGGTCATCCTCGAGGGCTGGCACGTGCTCATCCGTGACCTCGGGACGACCAACGGCACGACGGTGACGCTGCCCGGCGAGAGCCCCCGCCGCCTGCGTGCCAACGACCAGCAGGTCCTCGAGCCCGGGTCGCTCGTGTCCATGGCCGACGAGGTCTCCTTCACCTTCGAGGCGGCGTCGTGACCCGCACGCCCGACCACCACCTGCCGGCCGCGGACGGAGGTGCCTCGTGAAGAAGGGTGCGCCCCCGAAGATCCCGGGCCTCGTCTTCGTCCAGCCGCTCGGCTCCGGCGGCTACGCCGACGTCTTCCTCTACGAGCAGCAGAGCCCCCGCATGCCGGTCGCGGTCAAGGTGCTCAAGTCCGAGGGCCTGACCGACGCGCTGCGTCAGCAGTTCGTCGAGGAGGCCGACACCATGGCCGCCCTCGGCGACCACCCGTACATCGTGCAGGTCTTCCGTTCGGGTGCGTCCGACGACGGCCGGCCCTACCTCGTCATGAAGTACTACCCGCCGCCCAACCTGGCGATGCGGGCCCGGGCCGAGCGCTTCTCGGTCGAGGACGTCCTGCGCACCGGCATCCAGCTCGCGAGTGCCGTCGAGACGGCACACCGCGCCCACATCACGCACCGCGACATCAAGCCGGCCAACGTCCTCGTCAGCGCCTACGGCGCCCCGGGCCTGACCGACTTCGGCATCGCCGGTCGCGGCGCCCGCGAGGGCGACGCCCCGGCCGAGGCCACCGACGACGTCGGCGTCTCGGTGCCGTGGGCCCCGCCGGAGGTGCTCTACGGCCAGAGCAACGGCGACGAGCGCTCCGACGTCTACTCGCTCGCCGCGACCCTGTGGCAGCTGCTCGTCGGCCGTTCGCCGTTCGAGATCCCGGGCGGTGACAACTCGGCGTATGCGTTGATGCCGCGGATCCGGAGCACCGCGCCGCCCGCGACGGGCCGCCAGGACGTGCCGGCCGGCCTCGAGCGCCTGCTGGCCCAGGCGATGGCCAAGGACCCCGCGCACCGACCGGCGTCGGCGCTCGAGTTCGCCCGGGCGCTGCAGGCGGTCGAGCAGCAGCAGCGGTTGGGCCGCACGCCCATCGTCGTCCTCGACGAGCAGGGTCACACGACGCTCGTCAGCCAGACCCAGGGCTCGCCGACCGGCCGCGGCGGTGACGACGACGACCGGACCCGGATCAAGGCGCCGCAGACCGTGGTGGCCCAACCCGTCGGTCCGTCGCCGACCATGCTCGACGACGAGACGCGCCGCCGCTCCGAGGCCGGCGGCCAGCGGTGGTCGCCCGCACCGATGCCGAGCCCGAGCGTCCCGGCCGCAGCGGCCCCGGTCCGTCCGGCTGCCGTGACCGACCCGGTGCGGAGCCAGACCGCTCCGCTCGGGAGCGACTCCGCCGAGGAGGCGACGGTCCGTCGCGCCGCGAGCACGCAAGGGACACAAGCACTTCCGGCTTCCGGGCCGGCATCGACGTCCCCGCTCGCGAAGCCCGCGGTGCTCTGGGGTCTGGCCGCCTCGGTCGTCGTCCTCGTCGGTCTCGTCGTCTTCCCCGTGCTGCAGTCCGGGTCCGGTGACCCGACTCCGGCGACGCCCACGCCGAGCGCCACCATCTCGATGCCGGGTGACGACAGCGCGATCGGCGACGGAGTCTTCGACAAGCCCACCATCTCGGCGACGTCGGGGCGGGGCAGTGTCCGTTTCACGTGGAACTACCCGCAGCCCTCCACGAAGGACACGTTCCGGGTGTCCTACGGACCGACGCCGTCCGACGCGGGGAACCCGGAGCGGGCCAGGCTCGTCTCCGTCACGGCCAGGACGTACACCGTCAAGGCACCGAAGGGCACCAAGGTGTGTGCCACCGTCGTCGTGGCCCGCGCGGGCCAGGCCTCCCCGGGGGCCGATGTCCAGTGCGAGACCGCGCAGTGAGGGCGGCTGGCACCAGCTGCCTGAGTATGGCGGCGGGTGGACACGAAACGGTCGGACCGGCAACCTCGACGCAGACACCACCAAACCACCACAGACGTCCGTAACGCCGCGCGGCCGGACATCGTTGGCCGCGAACACCCGCGCGAGAGCGTGTCGACAGGGATTAGGGGACCTGATCGTGATCCACAGCAAGGTGACCGTCGTGTTCTGCGGCGAGGAGTACTCCGTGTCACCCGACACCGGCCTGACCATCGGTCGCACCGGCGACGTCGAGGTGGATGACAACCCCTACCTGCACCGCACCTTCCTCGTCGTGTCCTTCGAGAACGGCTTCTGGTGGCTGAGCAACACCGGCTCGACGCTGACGGCCACGGTCGCCGACGAGCAGGGCCTCTTCCAGGCGTGGCTCAACCCGGGCGCGAAGATCCCGCTCGCGATGAAGCAGCTCATCGTCTGGTTCACGGCCGGCCCCACGACCTACGACTTCGAGATCCACGTCGCGAGCCCCGCCTTCACGTCGGTGACGGCCGACCCGCCAGCCGACTCCGACGACGAGGAGGTCGGCGCGGCCACGGTCGGGCGCGTCTCGTTCACCCCCGACCAGAAGCTGCTCATCGTCGCGCTCTGCGAGCCGTTCCTCCGCCGCCGGGAAGCGGGTACGAGTCAGATACCCTCCTCGGCAGCTGCCGCCGACCGGCTCGGCTGGACCATCACCCGTTTCAACCGCAAGCTCGACAACGTCTGCCAGAAGCTCGCCGACGCCGGCACGCGCGGCCTGCACGGCGGCGTCGGCAAGCTCGCGACCAACCGCAAGGCCCGACTCGTCGAGCACGCGCTCTCGACGAAGCTCGTCACCGAGGACGACCTCGCCCTCATCGACGACCCGGCCCGCACCGACACCACGCCAGCTGAAGAGAACCGGGCCGAGCACCGCATGGTCGTCGCCGAACAGGGGAACGCATGAGCACCGCCGCTACCAAGCGACGGGTCGGAGTCATCTCCACCGTCGTCGTCGCCCTCGTCGCGAGCCTGCTCGTGTGGCTCGCCACCCGCAGCGAGGGCGAGGTGGCGCGCAAGGCCGACCTCAACGACGGTGGCGTCTGGGTCACCAACTCCGAGCAGGCGCGCTACGGCCGCATCAACAAGCCGGCGGGGCAGCTCGACGCCGGCGTCCTGTCCGACGGCTCGACCGGCTCGGGTCTCGACATCTTCCAGGACGGCGCCGCGATCGTCGGCTACTCCAAGGCGAGCAACCAGATCGTCCCGATCAACCCGGCCGAGGGCACCCTCGCTCCTGAGCAGTCGATCGTCGTGCCGAAGCCGAGCACGGCCACCGGCAACCGCGTCTTCACCGCCCCGCTCGTCGACGTGCGCGGCGGGACGATCGCGATGATCGACCCGGCCAAGGGCGAGCTGCGGGCGCAGCGGGTCGACGACCGGAGCGGCATCACGGGCCTCGACGCCCTCCAGACGCAGGCCAAGCCGCTCGCGAAGGTGGGCGGCAACTCCGCCGTCGCCGTCGGCGTCGACGGCACGGTGTATGCCGTGTCCGCCGAGGTAGGCACGGTCACCCTGCTGAGGCCCGAGGGCAACGCCTTCGCCAAGCCGGTCACGACGAAGCTCGGCTTCACGTCGAAGTCGGCGCAGGTGACGGCGGTCGGCAGCCACTGGATCGTCTGGGACTCCGCCACCGGCAAGCTCTACTCCGACGCGCTCACCGAGCCGGAGCAGCTCTCGGTCGGCAACGCCGAGCCCGGCAACCCCGCCTTCGCCGCCCTCCAGCAGCCTGGCCCCGACGCGGCGTCCGTCCTCATCCAGGACGAGGCGCAGCTGACGCAGGTCTCCCTGACCGGCGACAGCCCGACGACCGGTGGCGTGAAGCTGAGCCAGGGCGCTCCGGGCCAGCGGCTCTTCCTCTCCGCGCCCGTGCGTCTCGCGAGCTGCATCCACGCGGCGTGGGCCGGGGCCTCCAACGTCTACTACGGCCGCAACTGCGGGTCGCCCACCGACGCCGACACGGTCGACCTCGGAGCGATGAAGAAGGGCGTGCGCACCGACGGCGTCAAGCTGCGCGTCAACCGTGGGCTCATCGTCCTCAACGACCTCGACTCCGGTGACGTCTGGGACATCGACCGCAACCGCGTCAAGATCGACAACTGGAACTCGGTCATCCCGCCGCCGCAGACCGACGACAAGAACAAGAAGAAGGACGAGAACCTCGTCGACGACGAGGTGAGCCGCACGCCGCCCAAGGCGCAGCCGGACAACCTCCAGGTCCGTGCGGGGCGCACCTCGACCCTGCACGTGCTCGACAACGACTCCGACTCGCAGGGCTCGATCCTCGCGATCTCCCCGGGGGACGTCACCCAGCCCGGCGTCGAAGGCATCTCCTCGAGCGCCTCGGCCGACGGCCAGACCGTCCAGGTGACCGTGCCGGAGGAGGCCAGCGGCTCGTTCTCCTTCGACTACACCGTCAACAACGGCACGACCGCCAAGAACGGCCGGGCCACGGCCAAGGTCAACGTCCGCATCGTCGGCGCCGACACCAACACCCCGCCGAAGATCCGTACGGGTCAGGCCAAGCTCGCCCAGGCGAAGTACCCCGTCGTCGCGAGCGGCTCGGTGCGCATCGGCGTCATCGCCGACTGGCGCGACGCCGAGAACGACCCGATCCAGGTCTCGGCGGTCGACCCGACCACCACGGGCGTCGACGGCTCCGGCGCGCTCACGGTCAAGGCGCAGGGCGACAAGGGCGACCAGGTCGTCGACTACGTCGTCGACGACGGCCGCGGCGGCACCCAGAAGGCGTCGGTCACGCTCGACGTGCTGAGCGAGCAGGACAGCAAGGCCGTCCCGCCGAAGACGCAGCCCGACGTCGTGCGGGCGGTCGTCGGCAAGCCGGTGCAGCTCCAGCCGCTCGGCAACGACATCGCCGGCGCCGACCCGACCGACCCGCAGGCCCGCATGCGCCTCGCGCAGTCGGTCAAGGGCCCGGGCCAGCTCAAGCTCGACACCAACCTCGACACGAGCGTCCTCACCGTCACGGGGCAGACCCCCGGCACCTCGACGGTGACGTATGCCGCCCAGGTCGGTTCCGGCGTCAGCGTCGGCCGGATCCGCGTCGACATCCTGCCGAACCCGTCGGTCGACCTGCCGCCCGTCGCGACGCCGGACGCCGCCGTGCTCCGTGGTCAGACGCCGGTCATCGCCGACGTGCTCTCCAACGACTACAGCCCGCGCAGCGACGTCCTCGTGGTCCAGCGCGTCGTCACCGGTGACGCGTGGCTGCGCGTCTCGGTCGTGCAGGGCCGGTGGGTCCGCGCCGAGGCCACGGCCCCGCTCGACGGTGACACGCCGCGCCGCGGCACCGTCGGCTACACGATCAGCGACGGCACGAAGACCGCGGTCGGACAGCTGTCGGTCGTGCAGAAGCCGGAGCCCAAGGACAAGGTGCTCCCGACGGTCGTCGACGACGTCGCGACCGTCCGCGTCGGTGACGCCGTGACGATCCCGGCGCTGGACAACGACTCCATGAGCGAGGGCATCCCGCTCAAGCTCGACCCCGCCGGCGTCAAGGTGCTCTCCGGTGGCGGTCAGGCCTTCGCCTCCGGCACCGTCGTGCGCTACGTCCCCGACCAGGAGACCCTCAAGGGCCCGAAGTCAGCCATCCTCGAGTACGCCACCTACCCCGAGGGCCTGCGCGCCCGGGCGGTGACGGGGCGCATCAACGTGACGATCAACCCGCTGCCCGATGCGGTGAAGTACCCCAACCAGCCCCCCTCGGCGCGCAGCTTCTCGGCCAGCGTGACCGCCGGTGACACCCTGGCCATCACGGTGCCGACGAGTGGCGTCGACCCCGACGGTGACCTCACCTTCGTCAGCGGGATCGTCGGCGAGGACGGCAAGGCCGTCGACCTCAAGCTCGGTCGCGTCCTCGGCTTCGGTGCCGCGACGATCCGCTACGAGGCCTACCCGCGCAGCGCTGGCACGGAGGTCATCCGCTACCAGCTGCGCGACCGCTTCGGCCTGACGAGCGAGGGCTTCGTGCGCGTCGGCGTCGTCCAGCCGGGCGACCCGCAGCCGCCGGTCGCCGTCGAGGACGACGTCGTCGCCGCACCCGGGCGCACGGTCCACGCCGACGTCCTGTCCAACGACCTCATCGCCGCGGGTGACTCGGTGTCGTTCGTCGACCTGTCGACGCTCAACGACGCCGACGTGCTCAAGGACTTCCAGAAGCAGAAGGACGACACCTTCAAGGTCGTCGCCCCCGAGGACGGCCCGGCCAAGGTGCTGACCTACGGCATCACCGACGGGCTCTTCGACGCGTCGAAGTCGACGTTGACCGTCCGCGGCCAGAAGGACTTCAACAACCCGCCGATCGCCGTCGACGACACCGGCCTCGCCAAGCAGGGCGAGACCTCGATCCTCGTCGACGCGCTCGCCAACGACCGCGACCTCGACGGTGACCAGGCGAGTCTCAAGATCACGAAGTTCATCGGCGACGGCGTCGTCCGCGAGGGTCGCAAGCTGCGCATCCAGCTGCGTCCGCAGGCACGCGTCGTGCCCTACCTCATCGAGGACGCCGACGGCGCGTCGGCCATGGCCCTCATCTACGTGCCGGCCGGCACCAACGGTGCGCCCTACGTCGTCGACGGCAAGACCATCAAGATGGGCGCCGACTCGACGGTCGACGTCAGCCTCGCCGACTACGTCGTCGACCCCCGTGGCGGCAAGGTCTCGGTCACGTCGCCCGAGACGATCTCGACGTCGCCCGACGAGGACCTCCAGTCCGCCCTCTCGTCCGGCACCGAGCTCAAGCTCACCTCCACCAACGGCTACGTCGGACCGGCCGCCCTCATGCTCGAGGTGACGAACGCGACCGGCCCGTCCGACAAGGCGGCCCAGAAGGCGTACGTCACGATCCCGGTCCAGATCGGACCCGACGTGCCGGTGCTCCGCTGCCCCGACCACGAGGTCCGCCTCGTCGCCGACGGCCCGGCCCGCACCTTCGACATCCCGCGGCTCTGCCACGCCTGGCTGCCCACCGGGATGGATGCGAGCACGGCGCAGTACGAAGCGACGTGGGACCCCGCCATCGACCGCGTCGACCTGAACCAGACCGGTGCCGGTGGGCGCCAGGTCGTCCTCAAGGCCCAGCCGGCGGCGCAGGAGGGCTCGACCGGTGCGGTCACCGTCAAGGCCAAGGGCGGCGCGGAGTCCTTCAAGATCAAGGTCCGCGTCGTCAGCGCCCCACCCGCAGCCACGCTGCGTCCCGTTCGCGTCGAGGGCCTCATCGCCGGGACGAGCCGCACCGTCAACCTGTCGCAGTACCTCGACAGCCCGCTGTCCGCTCCCCGCTGCCAGGTGCAGTCGGCCCGGGTCGTCTCGGGCACGGGAGTGAGCGTCACACAGAGCGGCTGCCAGATCACGGTGTCCGCGTCGGACAAGGGCCGTGGCGACGCGCGCATCACGGTTCAGGCCGTCGACGCGCCCGGTCGACCCGCGGCGCTCGGCCAGGTCTCCGTCAGCGTCCGCAGCAAGCCCGACCCCATGGCCGCGCCGACCGCGGTCGCCGACCGCATCCTCGGCAGCAGCGCGCGGGTCGACTTCCGGCCGCCGGCCTACGACGGCGGCCTGCCGATCCAGGCCTACGAGGTCACCGCGATCGGACCGGGTGGTGGCACCAAGGCCTGCTCGTCCTCCCCGTGCACCGTCACGGGGCTGACCAACGGTCAGGACTACTCGTTCACGGTCCGCAGCCGCAACCCCGTCGGCTGGTCCGACCAGAGCCCGCGGAGCAACACCGTGCGGCCCGACACCAAGCCGAAGGCGACGTCGATCACCGACATCACGCCGGGCGACCGCAAGCTGACGGTGCGCTGGAGCGAGCCGCCCAACGAGGGCAGCAAGGTGCTCAAGTACCGCGTCCAGTGGGTCAACATCGGCGGCAGCGCGGGCGCGACCGGCCAGGCCGAGGTGGCCGCACCGGGGCTGACCAAGGTCATCAGCGGCCTCATCAACAACGACGCCTACAACGTCCGGGTCCAGGCCAACAACGAGGCCGGCTGGGGTCCCTTCGGGGCGCAGGTCAAGGCGCAGTCGTTCGGCAAGCCGGCCGCGGTGCCGGCGCCGACGCTGACCCCGCGCGAGCCCGTGCCCGGCGAGGCGAACGCCCAGGTCTCCATCGCCTGGTCCGCGACCGACCCGAACGGGCCGCCCATCACCAAGTACGACGTCTTCCGTCGCACCGGCGGCGGCGCGTGGAACCTCATCGCCACCGTGTCCGGCGGTGACCAGCGCGTCGCGAGCGACACGATCCCCTACCAGGGCCAGACGGTGCAGTACGTCGTCACGGCGACGAACGGCGGACCGGCGACCTCCGACAAGGCCAACTTCAGCAGCTACACCGCCGACGGCATCCCGGAGACGCCCAACCTCACGTCGGTCGCGACGCCGACCGAGAACTACGCGGCGAACGCCTCGTTCAGCCTCGGTGACTCGCGCTCGCGCGGCTACGACAAGGTCAACTGGCGCACCAACGAGGGCCGTTCCGGCTCGTGGGCGTGCGGCAGCGGCTGCTCGGGCGGCACCGCGTCCAACCTCGGCAACAACCAGCAGTCGATGGAGATCCAGGCCTGCAACGTCGCCGGGCGGTGCTCGCCGTGGTCCAACAGCGTCACCTACCACCCCTTCGGTCCGACCCGGGCGATCCGCAACCCGGGCGAGAACCACGACAACAACAGCATCACGTTCACGTGGAACGCGCCGACCAACAACGGCCGCCCGATCACGCAGTACCAGGTGACCGGCGACAAGAACGAGACGTTCGGCGCCGGCCGGGAGTCGACGACGATCGGTGGCCTCGGCTACAGCGACACCCGCACCATCCGGGTCCGCGCCTTCGCGACCGACTCGGGCTGGGGTCCGTACACCTCGATCTCGGGCACGACGAACGCCGCGCCCAAGCCCAAGGTGAACTCGGTCTACAAGGGCAGTGGCTGCGGCGCGACCGGGTGCCTCAAGCCGGACGGCACCCAGTGCGGCTCCAACTGCAACCACATCGGCTACAACCTCTCGAACTACAACGGCGCCATCAGCTGCACCGTCGACAGCTCCGACGGCGGCTGGTCCAACCCCGACAACGGCTCCGGCGGGTCGCACCGCCCGAGCAACGGGGGCAACGACTCCAACAAGTTCTTCGGGTTCCCCAACGGCTGGGTCCGCGTGACCTGCTCGTCGTCGAACGGGTCCGACTCCGCGCAACGCAATCCCTGGGGGTGACGGCCCGCTCCCGCGAGGGAGCCTGCCGCGCCCCGACCCAGCCACACGGCATACCCCACGATCGATGAAACACATGACAGGAGAACGACACCCATGACGGCCACCCCCACCACAGGTCGCATCACGCAGGAGCAGGTCACCTGGTTCGCGCACACCTTCGACCAGCTCGTCGGCAACATCGAGAAGGCCGTCCTCGGCAAGCAGCACGTGACGCGGCTCGCGCTGACCTGCCTGCTCTCCGAGGGGCACATGCTCCTCGAGGACTTCCCGGGCACCGGCAAGACGCAGCTCGCCCGCGCCCTCTCGGCCACGGTGCAGGGCACGCACAGCCGCATCCAGTTCACGCCCGACCTGCTCCCGAGCGACGTCACGGGCGTCACGATCTACGAGCCGACGAAGCAGAGCTTCGAGTTCCACCCGGGCCCGATCTTCGCGACCATCGTGCTCGCCGACGAGATCAACCGCGCCTCGCCGAAGACGCAGTCGGCGCTGCTCGAGGTCATGGAGGAGGGGCGGGTCACCATCGACGGCAAGCCGCACTCCGTCGGTGAGCCGTTCATGGTCATCGCGACCCAGAACCCCATCGAGCAGGCCGGCACCTACCGCCTGCCCGAGGCGCAGCTCGACCGCTTCCTCATGAAGGCGAGCGTCGGCTACCCCGACCACGAGGCGACGATCGCCGTCCTCGCCGACGCCAAGACGCGTGACCGCGCCAAGACGCTGAGCCCGCTCATTGCGAGCAACGTCATCGTCGAGATGTCCAAGCTCGCCGACGAGGTGCACGTCGACCCGGCGATCCTCGGCTACGTCAGCCGGATCGCCGAGGAGTCGCGGCGTCACCCGTCGCTCAAGCTCGGCCTCTCGGTCCGTGGCTGCCTCGCCTACGTCCGCTGCGCCAAGACGTGGGCCGCGAGCCAGGGCCGCACCTACGTCGTGCCCGACGACATCAAGCTGCTCGCCGAGCCGATCCTGAGCCACCGTCTGCTCCTCAACGCCGAGGCGCAGTTCGCCGGAACGACTGTCGAGCAGTGCGTCGACCAGATCCTCGGCGACATCGCGCCGCCGGCCGAGCGCGCCTCGGCCTGACCGCGACCGTCGAAGCAACCAAGGGGACCGCATGACCCAGCAGGACCAGGGGGCCACGTCGTCGCGTCGCGGCGGCCGCTTCCGTATGCCGTCACGCAGGGGAGCGCCGGCCGGTGCCGGTGCGCCCGTGGCGGCGTCCGCCCCCACGGCGGCCACGACCGGCGGTCGGGCGCGCGCCGTCCCGGGCACGACGAGCCGGGGGATCCGTCAGATCACCCAGCCGATCACACGATCCATCGAGCAGGTGGCCGGTCAGACCGAGGGCGTGTGGCGCCCGGTCGCCGGCATCCTCCGGTGGATCTCACCGCTCGGCTGGACGATCCTCGCGCTCGGCCTCGTCTGCTGGTTCGTGGGGGCCCGCTGGGGCTGGACCGAGCTGCTCATGGTGGCCGCGGCGGCCCTGCTCCTCTTCGCGATCTGCTTCGTCCTCGCCCTCGGTCGCACCAAGGTCCGCATCCTCGCCGAGGTCGACCCGCGCCGTGTCGTCGTCGGCGACCCCGCGACCGGGCGCATCCTCGTCACCAACGAGGCCCGCACCCCCATGCTGCCGATCCTCGTCGAGCTGCCGGTGGGTCTGTCGGCCGCGCGATTCGTGCTCCCCGCCCTGACCTCGGGCAACGCCCACGAGGAGCTCTTCGTCGTGCCGACGTCGCGCCGCGGCGTCATCCAGGTCGGGCCCGCCACGACGGTCCAGGGTGACCCGCTGGGTCTCATGCGCCGCACCCTGACGTGGACCGAGCGCACCGAGCTCTTCGTCCACCCCCGCACCGTCGCGCTCGAGTCGCTCGGCGCCGGTCTGCTGCGCGACCTCGAGGGCAGCACCACCGAGGACGTGTCGATGAGCGACCTCGCCTTCCACGCGTTGCGCGAGTACCAGCCCGGCGACGACCGCCGATACATCCACTGGCGCAGCTCGGCCAAGGCCGGCAAGCTCCTCGTGCGCCAGTTCCTCGACACGCGCCGGTCGCACGTGACGATCATCGTGGACCCCGACCCGGAGCAGTACCGCTCGGGTCACGGCAAGACCGGCCGGAGCGACCGCGACGTCGAGCGGGACGTCATGGCGGCGAACGCGCCGACGGCGATCCAGGCCGACGTCGAGACGGCCATCTCGGTCGGCTCCTCGATCATGGTCCGCGTCATGCTCGACGAGCAGGACTGCACCATCGTCTGCGGGTCGCAGAAGGTCACGAAGTCGGTGCCGCAGGTCGGCCTCGACGCGATGTCCCGGGTCGAGCCCGGGCCCGTCGACCTCTTCACCACCTCGCTCGACGCCGCCGACCTCGCGCCCGACACGAGCACGTGCTTCATCGTCACCGGTCCGCACCGGCCGTTCATCGAGCTGCAGCGCGCGGCCGGGCAGTTCCCGCCCGAGGTGACGCGCGTCATCGTCGTCCTCGACCCGCAGGCCGACCACGGCATCCGTCGAGGCGGTGGCCTCGTCATCCTCACGCTCGCCGCGCTCGAGGACCTCCGCACACTTCTCGTCGGAGGGGTGGCCCGATGAGCTCTCCGACGTCTCCCGGCGCTGCCGGCTGGATCCCTGCACCGCCCCCGTCCGCACTGGTCACGCCCCCGTCCGCGGGTGAGCGCGTCCGCACGCAGCTGTCGCGTCTGCTGCCCACCACCACCCACCTCGTCGACGCCGGCTTCACCGTCGTGCTCGTGGGCCTCGCCCTCGTCGGCTTCCGCACGACGTTCTTCGGCCTCGGTTGGCTCTGGGTCGGCCTCGCCGGTCTCGTCATCGGAGTGCTCGTCGCCCACGTGACCGCGACCTTCCGGGCACCCGGGGTGCTCACGCTGCTCGCGGTCGCGGCGGCATACCTCCTCCTCGGTGGTCCGCTCGCGGTCCGCGAGGACCTCATCGCCGGGTTCATCCCGTCGGGCGAGACGTTCGCGACCCTCGTGCACATGGCCGTGCCAGGCTGGAAGGAGCTGCTCACCGCGCTCCCGCCCGTCGACTCCGAGGGCCCCTACATGGCCCTGCCGTTCCTCTTCGCGCTCGTCGGTGGGTCGCTGACCTACGGCGTCGCGCGCCGGTGGACCGGCGCCGTGACGGCGCTCGTCGCGCCGGTGGTGCTGCTCGTCGCGTCGATCGTGCTCGGCACGCTGACGCCCGCAGGCGTGCTGCTCCAGGGCGCCCTCTTCGCCCTCGTCGCCATCGGGTGGACGGCGTTGCGCAGCAACCGCAACCGACCCGCGCTGCAGAACGGCGCGGGTCGTGCGACGCGCGCGGTCACCACCGCGGCCCTGCTCGCCGTCGCGACCGTGGGTGGCTTCTTCGTCGGTCCGATGCTGCCGGGCGCCGACCCCGCTGACCGCACGGTGCTCCGCACCGGCCTCCAGCCGCCAGTCGACGTGACGCAGTACGCCTCCCCGCTGGCCGGCTTCCGCCAGTACACCGAGCCCAACGGCTCCGAGCTCTTCGACAAGACGCTGCTCACGGTCAAGGGACTGCCGCCCGGTGTCCCGGTGCGCATCGCGGCGCTCGACTCCTACGACGACTTCGTGTGGGGCGCGGGCAACAACGCCAACCTCGGCACGGGCGAGGTCCCGGAGGGCACGAGCTTCCGCAAGGTCGGCAGCCACATCGCCGCGGAGGGGGCCGGTGACCCGGTCACCGCGACCGTCGGTGTGCCGGCCGGTGGCTACAGCGACGTCTGGCTGCCGACGTTCGGCACCGTCACGGGTCTCGACTTCGGTGGACCCCGGKGGGACCAGCTTGCGGACGACCTGCGCTTCAACGTCGACACCGACACCGGCGTCCTGCCCGAGAAGCTCCAGGCCGGCGACACGTACTCCGTCAGCGCCCTGGCGCAGAAGGTCGACGCGCAGCTGCCCAAGGACGTCGACGTGGCCGACGGCACCGTCGTCGACAGCCAGAACCTCACCTTCATCGACGACAAGATCTCGCCGTGGACCGAGCGCGTCGACGGCCAGTGGCAGAAGGTCGTCGCCGTGGCCAAGGCCATGCAGGACGGCGCCTACACGGACGGCGGCGCCCCGGGCGACTACCAGAACGTCTTCCTCCCCGGCCACAGCCTCCGGCGGATGACCCAGTTCATGAAGGCCACCCAGCTGGCCGGCAACGACGAGCAGTACGCGTCGGCGCTCGCCCTCGCTGCCAACCGCCTCGGCGTGCCGGCCCGGGTGGTGCTCGGCGCCGAGCCCGACGCCACCGGCTCGATCAAGGGCAAGGACGTCCACGCCTGGGTCGAGATCGCCAAGACCGACGGCTCGTGGCAGCCGATCTACTGGAAGCAGTTCGTCCCAGACMGCAACAAGAAGCCGCAGCAGCTGATCCAGAAGTCCGAGGAGAAGAAGACCGGCGCCCAGGTGCCGCCGCCCGCGGCCAACAACCCGCCGAGCGTCCTCCAGGGTCCCGATCAGGCGCAGAACGCGACCCAGCTGAAGAACCCGCCCAAGGACGACAAGAACCCGCTCGACCCCGACAACTGGCCGGACTGGCTTCGGTGGCTCTTCTTCTTCGTCGTCGTGCCGCTGCTCGTCCTGCTCCTCGTCTACGGCGCGATCCGACTCGCCAAGTGGCTGCGGCGGCGTCGCCGGCGCACGACCGGCGAGACCGCGAGCCGTGTCAGCGGCGGGTGGCGCGAGGTCGTCGACACGGCCCGCGACCTGCGGATGCCGCTGCCGGTCAAGGGAACTCGACTCGAACAGGCGCGCGCCCTCGAGGAGCACGTCTTCGGCCCGCCGCCCGAGAAGCCGAGCCCGGTCGTCGACGGCGCCCTCATGGGCGCCCCGGTCCGCGTGACCTCCTCGGTCTCGGAGCCGGCCGACCCGGGGCGCACCGAGCCCCTCCGTCCCGGCGAGCCCTCGAAGACGGGGGCGACCCCGGTCGGGGCCCCGGCGCCGAACCTGGCGCTCGTGCCGCTCGCGGCCGCCGCCAACGGCCACGTCTTCGACGTCGCCGAGCCGACGCCCGAGGAGGTCGAGGCCTTCTGGGCCGACGTCGAGACGGCGCGCAAGCGGATCCGCAGCGGGCAGGGCTTCTGGCAGAAGCTGCGGGGCGACGTGTCGCTGCGCACCTTCCGCGACCACCTGCCCACCGGGGCCGGACTCGGCCCTGCCCTCGCGCGGACGTCGCGCCGCCACGGCGGTCCGCAGCAGCCGGTTCGACGCGGCAAGACCACCAAGGCCGGGATCGGCACGAGCGCGCCCGGCCGCGACGCCGGACGTCGCGGCAGCCGGCGCGGAGCAGGATCGAGCCCGAACAACTCGAACGCCTCGAACAGCACGAAGGGTGACGCGTGAAGCTGAAGTTCGTCCTCCGGTCGGGAGACCGTGAGACCGACCTCGTCGCGACGACGGACTCCGCCACCACGGTCGGGGACCTCGCCGCCTATCTCGCGGCAGCCGACCCGCACCGCTCGAGCGTGCTCGGCGTCGACGCCCCGATGACGCTCGCCCTCGTCGACCAGGACATGCGTGGCCTCGACCCCCGTGCGACCGTCGCCGAGAGCGGCCTCCAGTCCGGCATGCGCGTCTCGACGACCCGTGCCGGCGAGGGCTTCGTCGACCGGGGCCGGCCCGCGGCCGTCGCCTACATCCGCACGGGCCCCGACGCCGGGCGCGAGTTCCCGCTCGCCCGCGGGACGGCATACATCGGCCGCGGCCGCGGCAGCGAGGTGCAGCTGTCCGACGAGTCCGTCTCGCGCAAGCACGCCAAGCTCGTCATCCAGGAGGTCGTCGAGGTCGTCGACCTCGGCTCGGCCAACGGCATCACCGCCGGGGGGCAGCAGGTCACCCGTGCCCACCTCAAGAGCGGTGACGTCGTGCGCATCGGCGACACCGAGCTCGAGGTGCACCTCGAGGGCGACGGCGTGGTGACGCGACCCGGCAGCGGCGTGCTGTCGGGCGACGCCGGCACCGTGGCGTTCTCGCGCTCTCCGCGCGTGGCGCCGCTCTTCTCCGGCCAGGAGTTCCAGGTCCCGGACCTGCCCGAGCGCGGCAAGCCCAACCCGATGCCGCTCGTCGCGATGATCGTGCCGCTGCTCATGGGGGCGGTGCTCTTCGCCATCACGAAGAGCCCGTTCTCGATCATCTTCATGCTCATGATGCCGGTCATGATGGCGGGCACCTACTACGAGGCCCGCCGCCAGCAGAAGAAGGACTTCGCGCAGGCGATGGAGGACTTCACGGAGGACCTCGCACTCCTCTCGCAGCGCATCCGCGGCTCCCTCGAGGTCGAGGGCCACACCCGTCGCGGTGAGCACCCCAGCGGCACCGAGTGCCTGACCGCGGTGCGCGACCGGAGCGCCCTGCTCTGGACCCGTCGTCGCGACGGCAACGGCTACGCCGAGCTCCGGCTCGGCCTCGGCACCCGTCCGTCCCGCTCGGCCATCAAGATGCCGGCCGTCGGCCGCTCCAAGGCCGAGGCCTGGCTCGAGGTCTCCGAGCAGCTGCACGGCCTCGAGGTCGTGCACGACGTGCCGATCGTCGCGAGCCCGCTCGCCGACGGTGCCATCGGCGTCGCCGGCCAGCGCGCCAACGCCCTCGGCGCCGCACGCTCGGTCGTGCTCCAGACCGCCGCGCTGCACTCGCCCGCCGAGCTCGCCGTCTGCTCCTTCGCCTCGGGCAGCTCGGCCCGCGACTGGGACTTCCTCAAGTGGCTGCCGCACACGACGTCGCCGCACAGCCCGATCGGCACCGACCACCTCGCTGCCAGCGCCCCGGCCTGCTCGGCGCTCGCCGACGCCCTCGAGGACATCATCGAGGCCAAGGGCACCGCGAACGAGCGCGAGCAGGCCAGCGCCGAGCGCCCGACCGTCCTCGTGCTCGTCGAGAGCGACGCGCCCATCGACCGCAGCCGTCTCGTCGCCATCGCCGAGCGCGGCCACCGCCAGGGCGTCCTCGTGCTCTGGGTCGCCGAGACCCAGCAGCTGCTCCCGGCGGCCTGCCACACCTTCCTCGTCGTCAGCGACGACCAGAGCTCGCTCGCCGGCTACGTCCACGCCGGCGAGGAGGTCCAGCCCGTCGCCGTCGACCGCATCGGCTACGACGAGGCGATGGCCTGCGCCCGCCAGCTCGCACCGGTCGTCGACGCCGGCGTCCCCGTCGACGACGCGAGCGACCTGCCGCGTGCCGTCTCGCTCCTCACCCTCGCCGGCACCGACCTCGCGAGCTCCGAGGAGGCCGTCATCGAGAAGTGGGGCGAGTCGCGCTCGATCCTCACCGGTCCCTACGCGCCCGCCGTGCTGCCCCGCAAGCCCGGCAACCTGCGCGCCATCGTCGGTCAGTCGAGCCAGGGCACCTTCTCCGTCGACATCCGCTCCGACGGCCCGCACGCCCTCGTCGGCGGCACGACCGGTGCCGGCAAGTCCGAGCTGCTCCAGGCCTGGATCCTCGGCATGGCCGCGGCCCACTCGCCGCAGCGCGTCACCTTCCTGCTCGTCGACTACAAGGGTGGCTCGGCCTTCCGCGACTGCGTCAAGCTGCCGCACACCGTCGGTCTCGTCACCGACCTCTCGCCGCACCTCGTCCGTCGTGCTCTCGCCTCCCTCGCGGCCGAGCTGCACTACCGCGAGCACCTGCTCGCCCGGCACAAGGCCAAGGACCTCCTCGAGCTCGAGCGTCGCGGAGAGGTGGACGCCCCGCCGTCGCTCATCCTCGTCGTCGACGAGTTTGCCGCGCTCGTCCAGGAGGTGCCGGAGTTCGTCGACGGCGTCGTCAACGTCGCGCAGCGCGGCCGGTCGCTCGGCCTGCACCTCATCCTCGCGACGCAGCGTCCCGCGGGTGTCATCAAGGACAACCTCCGCGCCAACACCAACCTCCGCATGGCGCTGCGGATGGCCGACGAGAACGACTCCGACGACGTGCTCGGGTCCAAGGAGGCCGCTTTCTTCGACCCTGCGCTGCCCGGCCGTGCCGTGTCCAAGACCGGCCCCGGCCGGCTCGTCCCCTTCCAGACGGGGTATGCCGGTGGGTGGACCTCCGACGTCCCGCCGCCCCCCGACATGAAGGTCGAGACGCTCACCTTCGGCCGAGGCGTCGAGTGGGAGCCGCCGCGCGTCGAGGGCGCCGACGACGCCGCGGACCTCGGGCCCACCGACATCCAGCGTCTCGTCAGCACGCTCGGTCGGGCCGCCCGCGTGGCCGAGCTGCCCAAGCCGCGCAAGCCGTGGCTGCCGGACATGCGCTCGGTCTACGACCTCGCGACCCTCCCGACGCAGCGCCGCGACGACGAGCTCGTCTTCGGCGTCGCCGACGACCCCGACAACCAGGCCCAGCCCGAGATCGCGTTCCGCCCCGACAAGGAGGGCAACATCGCGATCTACGGCACGTCGGGCTCCGGCAAGTCCGTCTTCCTCCGCTCGATGGCGGTCGCGGCCGGCTACACGGTGCGCGGCGGTCCCTGCCACGTCTACGGACTCGACTTCGGCAACCGTGGTCTCGCGATGCTCGAGGCCCTGCCGCACGTCGGCTCGATCATCCCCGGGGGCGACCACGAGCGCGTCATCCGCCTCCTCCGCACGCTCCGGTCCACGATCGACGAGCGCGCCTCGCGCTACTCGGCCGTCAGTGCCGCGACGATCACCGACTACCGTCGCCTCGCCGGCCGCCCCGACGAGCCGCGCGTCATCGTCCTCATCGACAACATGACGGCGTTCCGCCAGGCCTACGAGGTCGGCGGCCGCTTCCAGTGGCTCGACCTGCTCGCCGGCCTCGCCGCCGACGGCCGACCGGTCGGGGTCCACTTCATCATCGCGTCCGACCAGCGCACCGGCCTGCCGACGAACCTCGCTGCGGCCGTGCAGGGCCGGATCATCCTGCGCATGAGCAACGTCGACGACTACTCCGTCTTCGGCGTGCCGGGTGACGTCCTGACGATGGCCTCACCCCCGGGGCGCGGGCTCATGTCCGGGTCCGAGGTGCAGGTCGCGGTGCTCGGCGGCTCGTCCGACGTCACCGTGCAGGCCGCTGCGATCGAGGCCTTCGCCGACGCGACCCGCAAGGCCGGCGTCAGCCAGGCCCCGCCGATCGAGAGCCTCGCCGAGGTCATCCCCCTCGGCGACCTCCCGTCGGAGTTCACTGGGCGTCCAGTCGTCGGGGTCGCGTCCTCGACGCTCGAGCCGATCGGCTTCGACCCGAAGGGCACGTTCATCATCACCGGGCCGTCCGGGTCGGGACGCACGACCGCCGTCGCGACGACCGCGGCCGGCCTCTTCCGTTTCAGCTCGGGATCGGCGCTCTACCTCATGACGCCGCGTCGCACGTCCGAGCTGCTCGACCTCGGCATCTGGGCCGAGACCGCCGTCGGTGGCGAGGCCACGTCGGCTCTCGCGGGCCGGCTCGCTGCCGAGATCGAGGAGGGGCGCGTCACGAGGCCGATCGCCGTCTTCGTCGAGCGCATCGACGACCTCGCGCCGTCGGGCGCCGAGAACGCCCTGACGACCCTCGCCAAGGCCTGCGTCGACAACGACCAGCTCGTCGTCGCCGAGGGCGAGGCCGCCTTCTTCAGCAGCAACTTCGGCCTCCAGGCCCTGCTCAAGACGTCGCGCTCCGGCCTCGCCCTGCACCCCGACGGCAACGAGGGCCTGTCCGTCTTCAAGGCCAACCTCCCCGCCCTCAACCGGGCAGAGCTGCCCCCGGGCCGGGGTTTCATCATCGAGAAGGGCAAGTTCGAGCTCCTCCAGGTGGCCCGACCATGAGCCTACAACTCAAGCCGAAAGCCTTGGTGCACAGGGGAATCGGACGAAGCACACGGCATACGCCATCGGTGCCCCACAGGGTCACGAATCATGGGGAGTGCTCCCCATCGACACCCCCCGAGGGCTGACATAGGTTTCTGCATGTCGACGAAAGCCGCCCATCAGGACGAACTGCCCGAAGGGCCCAGCGGACGTCGAGGAGTTGGCACAGCGCGGGCCTGCACGGTTGGTCCGGAAGAGAACTTCCCGAATCAGTCGGGGGAACACAGGCAAAGGAGAAGGTCATGGCTTGGCTCGGAATGAACGACGATGAGGTCAACGCTCAGGGCAACGTCCTGCAGCAGCAGGCGGAGGCCATCCAGAAGCTCATCACGAAGGTCGACCAGGAGGTCGAGTCCCTGAAGCAGAACTGGCAGGGTGACGACTCCAAGCAGTTCGAGCAGGAGTGGACCGGCACGCACCGTCCCGAGCTCCAGAAGGCCCAGAAGCTGCTCACCGAGATGAAGTCGACGATCGACCACGAGGTCCAGCAGCAGCGCAGCACCTCGTCGCAGTACTGATCCACCTCATCTCACCACGACCTACACACGCTTCACTCCTGAAGGGGAACTGACATGGCTGTTTACAAGAAGGGTATGAATGCCGACGCGGTGTCCGCGTCCGGTGACAAGCTCGTCGGCTACAAGGGCGAGCTCGACGGCATCGTCGAGGCCGTCAACGGCGCCGTCTCCACGATCAAGGGCAACTGGGGCGGCACCGACGCCGACCGCTTCCAGAGCGACTGGCACGGCCAGCGTCAGGTCGTCTCGGCCGCCGGCGACAAGCTCGACGCCATGGGCAAGAAGTGCAAGACCAACGCCGAGTCGCAGAAGCAGACGTCGTCGAAGTGAGCCCGGCTGCCGCGTGAGCACGGCTCCGCAGCACCCGACGCGAAGGGTGGTCGCTCCCGGACAGGGGAGGAGCGGCCACCCTTTCGCCTGCCCGGCCCACGCGTGCCCCCCCGGGACGTATCAATTCGCTTGACAGCCGCGTCTGCCCGGTGTGAGACCTAGACTGAGCACCCAGAGGAGGGGCGACGCATGGGCGAACCTGGTGAACTCACCGAGCTGGTCGCCCGCGCCTCGCAGGGAGACGCCGCCGCGTGGAACACCGTCGTCGAGCGCTTCTCGTCACTGCTGTGGGGCGTCGCGCGCGGCCACCGGCTCCGACAGGAGGACGCCGCCGACGTCGTGCAGAACACGTGGCTCAAGCTCCTCGACCACCTCGACACCATCGCGCAGCCCGAGGCACTGGCGGGCTGGCTCTCGACGACGGCTCGCTATGAGTGCCTCGCCGTCCTGCGCAAGAGGGGCCGCGAGCACCTCGTGCGCGACGACGACCTCGCGACGCGTGTCGTGGATGACCAGGTGCTGGCCCTCGACGCCGCACTGCTCGACGACGAGCGCGACGGCGAGCTCTGGACGTGCTTCTGCCACCTGCCCGAGCGCTGTCAGGTGCTCCTCCGGGCCCTCATGGCGAGCGACCGCCCGAACTACCGTTCCATCTCGGACGCGCTCGGGATGTCGGTCGGCTCGATCGGTCCGACCCGGATGCGGTGCCTCGACAAGCTGCGCGACCTCATCGGCGCCTCCGGCTACGTCTTCGACCCGAGGGGGAGGCCCTGATGTCTGACCAGGAGCTGCACCCGGACGACCTCGAGCTCCTCGACCGTCTGGGACGGATCGCGGCGGTCGTCGACCCCGTGCCCGATGCCGTCGTCGAGCTCGGCCGGGCCGCCTTCGAGCTGCGCCATGTCGACACGGCGCTCATGCGCCTGATGACCGGGACGCTGGACGAGGCGGCGGTGCGCGACGCGAACGGGTCGGGCATGGCCTCCCACCTCATCGTCTTCGAGCACGAGGGCGTGTCCATCGAGCTGGAGATGAGTCGTCGTGGTGACTTCGCGAACGTCGTCGGCGTGGTCATGCGGGCAGAGCGGCCGTATGCCGCAGGTTCCCAGGTGCTGCTCGAGACGTCCGCATCGCTGACCCGCCTCGACCTCGACGACGGCCAGTTCACCTTCGAACGGGTGCCGCTCGGCCTGGCTCGCATCGTGCTGGAGCACGACGGCGCGCGAGTCATGTCGACGCCGTGGTTCGACGCCCGCTGACCCGCACGGCGCAGGCCCTCAGCCACCCCAGACGGTGAACGATGCGGCCGTGGCCGCGAGGAGCGGGTCCTCGGCGCCGGCGGCCCGGGCATCACGGAGGCCGTCGGCGAGCGACCCGCCCGCGGCCACGGTTGCGTGGACGGTCGACATGACCCTCACCGTGGCGGCGTCGTTGACCGGGTTGACGCTCGCGACGACGGACCGGGTGCCCATGGCGAGCAGGCTCGACACGAGACCGAGCGCCTCGTCGGCGCCGATCGGGTGGACGCCCCCGGAGTCGCACGCAGACAGCACGACCGAGCGTGGGGGTCGTCTCAGCCGGTCGAGGTCGTGGACCATGAGGGGCCCGTCGGCGAGCATGAGTGACGAGAACAGTGGCGCATCCGCCCGGAAGTCGCCATGGGCCGCGAGGTGGGCCAGTCGGGCTCCCTCCAGGACGCCGAGGGTGGCCTCGACCGTCGCGGCCCCGCCGCCGAGCACCACGGCGTCACCGTGGAGGCGGCGCAGGTCGGCGACCTCGCGCTGCTCGGAGCTGAGGCCCGGGCCCGTGACGAGGGCGACGTGCCCGCGCGACGACCGAGGCGGAGCGTCCTCGCGCGACCGAGCCCACAGGGCGATCGAGGGCGAGACGGTGAGGGCCGCGTCCCGCAGCGCCGGCATCAGCGCGAAGGGCACGGTCAGCAGCGAGGCGGCCGGGACGACGAGCACCGACGGACGGCACCAGGCCGGATCGGGCGTCCCGAGCAGGACGTCCTGGAGCCGCTGTCCGGCAGCTGACACGTCGACGGCGCGCCCGTAGGCGGCCCGGCGCAGGGCGAAGCGGGCGTACGTCGCCTCGCGCTCGACCGACGCGGCGTCGCCGAGGCGTTGCAGCCGGGCCCGCCCGTCGGCCACGGTGACCGCGACGAGCGAACCGCGCACTATCGCGACGTAGAGCAGCGTCGTCTCACCGAGACGGTCGCTGAGACGGTCGAGGTCGCGGCCGACGTGGTCGGTGCCTCCGGCGCGCAGGCGGCGGTAGCGGCTGCGCACCGCCGACTCCAGGCGCGCGCGCTCGCGCACCAGGTGGTGCTCCTCCCCGCCGAGGGTGAGGCGGCGCGTCACGTCACGCAGCGCCGAGACCTGGCTCGCCAGCTCCGGGTCGTCGGGCGGGCGCACGGCCGGCCCGGTGAGGGCGGTCGCGCGCCAACGGTCGGTCCACCAGAGCACGGCCCGGGCGTCACCGGCTGCCTCCGCGTCCGCGACGGCGATCGAGACCAGGTCGAGCCCGTAACCGCTCGCGAGGGCGCGCAGCTCGAGGTCGCCGATGAGCGACCGGTGCTCGTCGACGGCGTCCAGCCCCCGCCGGCAGGCGTGCCGGAGCGCACGCCGGTCGCCGGCCTGCTCGGCGAGGAGCGCCTGGGCGAGCCAGGCCGCGGCACGGGGCAGGGGAGCGCCGTCGCTGCGCCGGTCGGCGGCGTCTCGGAGGGACTGAGACCGCAGGCGCTCGTGCCCGGTGTCGCCGGCGACCTGCGCCAGCAGCAGGAGGGCCTCCGGCAGGGACGGGTCGTCGAGTCGGCGCAGGACCCGTACGAGCGTCCGTGTCCGGTGCAGCAGCTCGGGCAAGGACGGACGGGGCAGGGCGCTGACCCCCYCGGTGGACCGGCGAGCCTCCTGCTCGGCGGCATATGCCGCCTCGAGCCCGAGCAGCGTCGACCGGGCCGCCCACCGGTGGCGACGGTGAGCGCGGAAGGTCAGCTCGGCCTCCCGGGCGCGCGTGGCCGCGGCCTCCCACCGGCCCAGCAGGAGCGCGGCGCGCGCCGACGCCAGGAGCAGGTCGGCCCGCCACACCGGTGCCAGGTCGGGACGTGCCAGCGCGGCCTCCAGCAGGCCCTCCGCCTCGGCCCCCAACCGGGCCGTGAGCAGTGCCTCGGCATGGTCGACGAGCTGCTCGACCGAGTCGACCCCGGCCGTCCGGTAGCGCTCCTCCGCCTGGTCCATCAGCGTCAGGGCCACGACGACGTCGCCGCGCTGGAGGGCGACGAGGGCCCGGTTGCGTGCCGAGAGCGTCGCCTCCAGGACGGCCCCCATCTCGAGGTGGACGGCCTCGGCGGCGGCGTAGTCCGCGCTCGACCCGTCGGCGTCACCGAGCGCTCGGCGGGCATCGCCGCGCGACCCGAGCGCCCTTCCCTCCCAGAGACGGTCGTGTGCCCGCCGGCTCAGCTCCACGGCCCGCGTGAGGTCTCGCACGGCCTCGTCGTAGCGACCGAGCAGCCAGAAGGTGCACCCGCGCAGGTGGAGCACCCGGTGCCGGGTGGGGCCGGTGCTGAGCCGCAGCGCGCGTTCGAGCTGCAGCAGCCCCTGGGCGGTGCGCCCGGCGAAGACGAGGGTCGTGCCGAGCGTCGCCCGCACCTCCGCCTCGCGGTCGGGTCCCGCGCGACGGGCGTACGCCACGGCCCGTCTCGCCTGGGCGAGGGCGGCCTCCGTGCGCCCGCGGTCACGCTCGACGATGGCGAGGGCGTGGTGTGCGAGCGAACGCTCGTGAGGCCCGGCCGGTCCGGCCAGCAGCTCCAGAGCCGTTGTGGTGGCGAGGCCGGGCTGGGATATTGCGAGAGGGAGCAGGTCGTCCGCGACAGGGCTCGGGGGACGTGTATCAGCCGCGGCGGCCGCCTCGTCTGCTGCATGTCTGGCGTTCATGTCGGACCTGTTTCATGTCCCCGCCCCGGAGGTAACTCATGACTACTACCAGTGATGATGGCAGCAACTCGGACGTGGGCGGGCGCGATGACGTCCTGCGCGCGATCCAGTGGTGGGACCCCTGGGACGACGGAGTGGTCACCGACCGGTCCGACGTCCAGGTGCGCCGCATCGTCAAGGCATTCCGACGAGCAGGACGCGCCCTCGGGGTCGAGCGCGACGCGCACGGCGTGGCCCGCTACCTCTATCGGCCCGGCGTCGTCCTCGTCCGCGACGAGGACGTGCCGAGGGTCGTGACGCACCTCGGCCTCGACCTCCCGGTCGACAAGGCCGGGGACGAGACGCCGCAGCAGACCGTCGGCCTGCACGCCCTCGTCCTGCCCGCCCGGGCGCACGTGCCCTCGGTCGTGGCCGAGCTCGACGACGCCCTCGGGGTGGGGGTGGCGACCCCGGACCACCTCATCCACGTGACGCCCGTGACGTGGTGCATGGCCAAGGAGCCCCAGCCCCGGTCCGTCGACTCCTTCGACGAGTCCGTCGTCCCGGACAACATGGACGGCCGCAGCGGACGGGTCGTCATCGTCGACACCGGGACGCTGCGCGACGTCATCGCCGCCCACTCGTGGCTCGAGGGTGTGACGGGCCCGCCCGAGCCCCCGACGGTCGGCCACTACACGGGACACGGCACGTTCATCGCGGGCATCGTGCGGACGTACGCGCCCGCGGCCGAGGTCCGCGTCGAGGCCGTGCTCTCGGTCGGGGGCGCGGCCTTCGAGACCGATGTCGTCAGGGGCCTCGTCCGGGCCCTCCGGCACGCGCCGGACGTCATCAACCTGTCGGGCGGCACGCGGACCCGGCGCAACCTGCCCCTGCTGTCCTTCGAGGTCTTCTGGGAGCGGCGGTTGCGTCACCTCAAGGGGACCGTGCTCGTGGCGGCCGCGGGCAACGACGGCGACCGCGGCCCGTTCTGGCCGGCTGCCTTCCCGTGGGCCGTGTCGGTCGGGGCGCTCGCCGGCGACGAGGGCAGCGCCCGCGCGGGCTTCTCGAACCACGGCAGCTGGGTCGACGTGTACGCGTTGGGCACCGACGTCGTCAACGCCTTCCCCGAGGGTACCTACGTCTACCGCGAGCCCCCGCTCGTCGGCCGCAAGGAGGACTTCCCGGACGGGCTGGCCGCCTGGAGCGGCACGTCGTTCGCGGCCCCCATGGTCGCCGGGCTCACTGTGTCGCGGATGACGTGGAGCGGCGAGAGCGCCCGCGGCGCGGTCGACGCGCTGCTGGACGTCGCCCGCGGTCAGGCCGGGGTCGGCGTCGGCGCCCGCCTGCTCGGCAGTGGTGACGCCAGCCCGACCGCCTGACCCGGGTGCTGACGTCACCCGTGTCGTGACAGGACGATCGGTACGTCGACGGTGGCCGACCCACGGGCCGGCCACCGTCCGTCCCGCCGCGTCAGGCCGGGGCGGTGGTGAAGCGCAGGTAGGGCTTGACCTCGTCCACGGCGTCGGCACCGAAGCGCTCGCGGGCGTCGGCGGTCGACACGGTCGGGGCCACGATGACCTTCTGGCCCTCGCGCCAGTCGGCCGGCGTGGAGAACGGGCCGCTGTCGGTGAGCTGGAGCGCGTCGACGGCGCGGAGGATCTCGTCGAAGTTGCGGCCGACGCTCTTGGGGTAGGTCAGCGACAGGCGGACCTTGTTGGCCGGGTCGATGATGAAGACGGAGCGCACGCCCGAGGTGTCGCCCTCGCCGGGGTGGATCATGTCGTAGAGCTCGGAGACCTGGCGGGAGTCGTCGGCGATGATCGGGTAGCCGACGGTCGCACCGCTGACCTCCTCGATGTCGCCCTTCCACTCCTCGTGCTGCTCGATCGGGTCGACCGAGACGGCGAGCACCTTGACCCCGCGCCTGTTCCACTCGTCGTCGAGGGCGGCGACGCGGCCGAGCTCGGTGGTGCAGACCGGCGTGAAGTCGGCCGGGTGGCTGAAGAGGACGGCCCAGCTGGCGTCCTTCCAGTCGTGGAAGCGGATCGGGCCCTCGGTCGTCGTGGCCTCGAAGTCGGGGGCGATCTCGCCCAGTCGCGGTGTTGCCATTGGCTCGTCCTCTCGCGGTCGGGCGCACGGCGCGCCCCGGTCTGCGTGCCATTCTGACCACAGAACCATGCATCACGTTATGGGTGTCCAAATGTTGTGACGCGCATCCAGTGGACTCCCAGCCGACTCACCGAGACTGCGCGTGGAATCTGTCGCCATCCATAGGAGCCCCCGACGTGAGCGCCCTGCTCGACACCATCACCACCCAGGTCCTCCATGCCCCGGTGTGGCTCGTGCTCCTCGTCGTCGGTGGGATCGTCTTCGTCGAGGACGCGCTCTTCGTCGGCTTCGTCGTGCCCGGCGAGACCGTCGCCATCCTCGGTGGCGTGGCCGCCTCGCTCGGGCACGTGCCGCTCGCCGCGGTCCTCGTCGTCGTCGTCGTGGCCGCGATCGTCGGCGACACCGTCGGTTTCGAGGTCGGCCGTCATCTCGGCGGCCGGGTCGTGGCTCTGCGCGCCTTCGACCGGCACCGCGAGCGCATCGACCAGGCGCAGGGCTTCCTCGGCCGCCGCGGCGGCGCCGCCGTCTTCCTCGGCCGCTGGACCGCGTTCCTGCGCGCCGTCATGCCGGCCCTGGCCGGGATGTCGAAGATGCACTACCCGACCTTCCTCGTCTGGAACGCCGCCGGCGGCATCGCCTGGGGGAGCGTCGTCGTCACGGCCGGCTACCTCGCGGGCCGCTCCTACGCCCGGGTCGAGACGTGGCTCGGGCGCGGCGCCGCCGTCGCCGTGGGTGTCGTCGTCGTGGGGGCCCTCGTCGTCTGGCAGGTGCGCCGCCACCATGCCGAGGGCGCCGACGCTGCCGAAGGTGCCGACGCGGAGGGCGGCGAGAACCCCTCGCGTATGCCGTCAGCGGGCTGAGCGCGCGCGTCGGGGTCGCTCATCGGGCTTCGTCTGGACCGCGAACCGAGCGCTGCGCCCGGATCACCGGCTCCGACTGAGTCGCCATACTCGTCCGCAGCGGCCGGATCGGTGCTGTGCTGGAGCATGACGACCTCCACGCACCTCGGTTCACACAGGCGTGCACCGTCCGCCCAGGCCATGGCCATCGCGCTGGGGCACGTCGTCGTCGCCGCGGCAGCACTGGGCACGGGGATCGTCCTCGTCGTGGCTGGCACGCGGTCCGGTGCCGAGCTGGAGACGCTCTACACCCCCATCGGCGTGGCGGTCTGCGGAGTCGCTCTGGTCTTCGGTGCGGTCGCGGTCAACGTCGTTCGCTCCACGCCCCACCACCCGCACCGAGCTGCCGGCCTCTCGCGCGTGCTCGGCCTCCTCGAGGTGCTCGCCGGGCTGGTGTGCGCCGTCAGTGCCGCCGTCGCCGTCGCCTCGTACCCGCAGTTCACGCCCTGGCGGTCACCGGCGCTGCTGCCGGCCCTGGTGCTCCTGGCCCTCGGCGTCACGGCAGTCGTCCAGTCCGGCCGCGTCCGGCGCCAGGCGTGATCCTCGAGGAGCGACAGCGATGAGGCCCCTCCCGGCTGGGAGGGGCCTCACGGCATACGGGCTCGGGATCGACCGGTTGGGTCAGCGCTCCTCGGTGCCTGCGATGAAGGCCTCGAGCTTGGCGCGACCGAGGTCGTCCGGGCGCTGCTCCGGCGGGGACTTCATGAGGTAGGACGAGGCCGACAGCAGGGCGCCGCCGATGCCACGGTCCTTGGCGATCTTCGCCGCACGGATGGCGTCGATGATGATGCCGGCCGAGTTGGGCGAGTCCCACACCTCGAGCTTGTACTCGAGGTTCAGCGGCACGTCGCCGAAGGCGCGACCCTCGAGGCGGACGTAGGCCCACTTGCGGTCGTCGAGCCACGCGACGTAGTCGGACGGGCCGATGTGGACGTTCTTGCTGTCGACGAGACCCGAGAGCGAGCCCGTCAGGTTGGACGTCACGGCCTGGGTCTTGGAGACCTTCTTGGACTCGAGGCGCTCGCGCTCGAGCATGTTCTTGAAGTCCATGTTGCCGCCGACGTTGAGCTGGTACGTCCGGTCGAGGGCGACACCGCGGTCCTCGAAGAGCTTGGCCATGACGCGGTGCGTGATCGTCGCGCCGACCTGGCTCTTGATGTCGTCACCGATGATCGGGACGCCGGCGGCCTCGAACTTCGCGGCCCACTCGGGGTCGGAGGCGATGAAGACCGGGAGCGCGTTGACGAAGGCGACCTTCGCGTCGATGGCGCACTGGGCGTAGAACTTGTCGGCCTGCTCGGAGCCCACCGGGAGGTAGGAGACGAGGACGTCGACCTTACGGTCCTTGAGGACCTGCACGACGTCGACCGGGTCGGCGCCGGACTCGTCGATCGTCTGGCGGTAGTACTTGCCGAGACCGTCGAGCGTGTGGCCGCGCTGGACCTCGACACCCGTCGTGGGGACGTCGGCGATCTTGATGGTGTTGTTCTCGGAGGCGTTGATGGCCTCGGAGAGGTCCTTGCCGACCTTCTTGTCGTCGACGTCGAAAGCGGCGACGAACTCGACGTCAGAGACGTGGTACTCGCCGAACTTGACGTGCATGAGGCCGGGGACGCCGGTGGTGGCGTCAGCGTCCTTGTAGTACTCGACGCCCTGCACGAGCGAGCTCGCGCAGTTGCCGACGCCGACGATGGCGACGCGTACGGATCCCATGGATCACTCCTTGTTGTTGGTGGTCGTGCTCTGGGGGGTGGTGATGTCTGTGGTGGCCAGGCCGGGTTCGTCGTAGGCCGCCGGGCCCGGGTCGAGGGCCGCGCGGCGTTCGGCGACGATGAGCTCCTCGAGCCAGCGCACCTCGCGCTCGGCGCGCTCCTCGCCGTGCTGCTGGAGGGCGAGCGTGTAGCTGTCCATCCGCTCGCGGCGGGCCTGGGAGGCGTCGCGGATGTTGGCGAGCCGCTCCTCGAGCCGGGAGCGCCGGCCCTCGAGGATCCGCAGGCGTACCTGCGCCTCGGTGCGCGAGAAGAAGGCGAAGCGGACGTCGAAGTCGTCGTCGTCCCAGGCGTCGGGGCCGCTGGCCGCGACGAGGTCCTGGAAGTGCTCCTTGCCGTCGGCGGTCAGCTCGTAGGTGATGCGGGGCCGCTTGCTGCTTCCCGTCGCCGCCTCGGTGGTCTCGTGGATCCAGCCCGAGTCGACGAGGTGGCGCAGCGCCGGGTAGAGCGAGCCGTAGGACAGCGCCCGGAAGATGCCGAGCGCGGTGGTGAGGCGCTTGCGCAGCTCGTAGCCGTGCAGCGGGCCGTCGTGGAGCAGGCCGAGGACCGCGAACTCGAGCAGCGCAGCGCGGCGGCTCTGAGGACGTTCGGACTTGGGCACGTGACTACGGTACACCCAGATATATCGCTGCGATACATCACACCGACGCATCGCGCTACGGCTTGCTCGCCGACGGGTCAACCAACAGGACCGAACCCAGGTTTCGGCGTCTATCCGACGCCTTGGTGGTTCGTGCCTGTTGGTTGACCCGGCGCCGGGCGTCCGGGCCGGTGTGGCCTGGACCGGAGCCGGGGTGTCAGGGCTCGGAAACGTAGACGGCCACGAGCCGGACGCCCGTCGCGGCGACCGCGCCGTCGTGACGCAGGGTCACGGTGCCTTCGGGCCGGGCCGGCTGTGCCGCCGTCGTCAGGCCGCCTGAGACGGCGGTGCTCTCGTCGACGAGTCCGGTGAGGTGCTCGGCCCCGACGGAGGGGCCACCGGTGCCGGCATACCCGTAGGTCACGAGGAACGGCCGACCGCCGGGTGTCGGGACGACGAGCTCGTCGCGCGTCGTCGCGTCGGCGACCGACGCACGGCCCTCGAGGCGGTAGCGGTAGCCCTCACGCTCGACGACGTCGGGGAGGGCCGCGACCGGCTTGCCGGACAGGTCCCTAATCAGGGTCCGTGCGCCCTGCGCGTAGATGGCGCCGGTCAGCTGGGCGCCGTCGACCGAGACCGGCTTGCGCGTCTTCGCGTCGACGAGCTGGATGCGGACCGAGGCGGTGCGCCCGACCGTCAGCTCCGTCCACCCTTGGTCCGGCTCGCCGGGGACGGTTCCCCCGGCCGGCAGGTCGCGCTCCGCGGGCCGGCCGGCCGCGCACGAGCTGCCGAAGAAGCCCGCGGTCCCCCCGAAGCTGACCGTGACCATGTACGTCGCCGCTGCGGTGTCGGTCAGGCCGGGCAGGTAGCACTCGGCGCCGATGGAGACGTGGGTCGTCATGGGCTCCCAGACCAGCGAGAACTGACCTTGGCCACGGTCACCGATGAAACCGGCGACGAGCCGGTCGTCGGCCACCCGGGCGCGGTAGCGCAGGCCGTCCTTGACGACGTCGCCGGGAGCGTCGGGGACGGAGCGGAACGGCAGGCCGTCGGCTCCGATCATCGGAGCAGCGCTCGACGACGACGCGGCTGGGACCGTCGGCGCGGGACGGCCGAGCGAGGTCACGACACCGACGGCGAGGGCGGCGACGGCGAGCGTCGCGACCGAGCCTGCGGCGACGGCCCCGCGGCGCTTCGTCGTGCGCACCCGGCCGGCGACACCGGCCGTGAAGTCAGGGGCGGTGCCGAGGTCGTCGGCGTGGGTGGTCAGCTCGTCGCGCAGGTCGGTGAGGTTCATCGGACACGCTCCTCGTCGGAGGTCGGGCTCAGGGTGGGGTCGATGCGGAGCTTGGCCAGCGCGCGGCTCGCCTGGCTCTTCACGGTGCCGACGGAGCACTGCAGGATCTCGGCGGTCTCGATCTCGGACAGGTCCTCGTAGAAGCGGAGCACGACGACGGCCCGCTGGCGCCTCGGCAGCCGAGCGAGCGCCCGCCAGAGGTCGGTGCGGTCGTCCACGCGTACGTCCTCGGGGCGGTGCCCGGCAGCGGCGGCACGCTCGGGCAGGTCGGCCGTGGCCTGCTCGCCGTTCCAGCGCCGCCGCCACCAGCTCGAGTACGTGTTGACCATGACCCGGCGGACGTACGCGTCGGGCTGGCCGTCGATGCGCGCCCAGGCGAACCACGCCTTGGCGAGCGAGGTCTGCACGAGGTCCTCGGCGAGTGCCCGGTCGTGCGTGAGCAGGTATGCCGTCCGCAGCAGTCGGGTCGAGCGCGTCGCCACGAAGTCGTCGAAGGACCCTCGGTCCACGGCTCGTCCCCCTGTCAGCGGCCCGGCGGAGAGGCTGCTCGCCCCGGCGTCGGTGCCTGTCACTGTCGTCACATCCTGCAGGACCGTCTGGGGCCGGAGAAAGGTTGCCCGCCACCCCCGGGTATGTGAAAACAGTCTGTGGGGTGCTTGTGCCGCTCGTGTGAGCCGCCTCCGTCGTTTCGTCGTCACGGCGCCGGTCAGGTCATACTGAGTGGCGGCCCGGGACGGTTTCTCGGGCCTGATCAGTGAATGGAGCAGGTTGTGACGCAGAGCAGGCGCGACATCCGCGCTGCCCAGCTGGCGGGCGACAAGGGCCGGCCCCAGCGCGCAGGGAATGGCAACGGCAACGGCCGGTCCGCAGGGACCGCCGGCTTCGCCGACGGTGAGGGCGAGGGCCGCACCGGCTGGAAGAAGTGGGTGCTCGGCACGCTCAAGTGGGGCTCGATCGCCGCCGCGGTGCTGCTCGTGCTCGGTGTCGTCGGCGTCGTCATCGCCTACAACCAGACCGCCATCCCGCAGCCCAACGAGCTGGCCAACAAGCAGGTCTCGATCGTCTACTACAGCGACGGCAAGACCGAGCTCGACCGCATCGCCGTCCAGGACGGCAACCGCGAGTCGGTCAAGCTCAAGCAGGTGCCCAAGTTCGTCCAGGACGCCCACATCGCCGCCGAGGACCGCACGTTCTACCAGAACAACGGCATCTCGGTCGGCGGCATCCTGCGCGCCGTCAAGACGAGCGTCACCGGTGAGACCCAGGTCGGTGGCTCCACGATCACCCAGCAGTACGTCAAGAACTACTTCCTCACCCAGGACCGCACGATCTCCCGAAAGGCCAAGGAGATCCTCATCGCGGTCAAGATCGACGGCCAGCTCTCCAAGGCCGAGATCCTCGAGAAGTACCTCAACACCATCTACTACGGTCGCGGCGCCTACGGCATCCAGAGCGCGGCCAAGGCGTACTTCGGCAAGGACGTCTCCAAGCTCACCGTCGGCGAGGGGGCCGTGCTCGCGTCGGTCATCAACGCGCCGTCCCTCTACGACCCCGCCAACGGCGACACGGCCGAGGCCAACCTCACCAAGCGCTACGCGTACGTCCTCGACGGGATGGTGCAGGAGGGCTGGCTCAGCGCGGCCGAGCGGGCCAAGTACACCGAGCTGCCGAAGATCCAGGCCTACAAGGGCAACAAGTTCTCGTCGGGCCCCAACGGCTTCATCACCGCCCAGGTCAAGCGCGAGCTCGTCTCGACCGGCCTCTCGGAGCAGGACATCGACAACGGCGGCCTGCGCATCGTCACGACGATCGACAAGAAGGCCCAGACCGCGGCGATCGCGGCGATGCAGGACAACCTGCCCAAGAAGGTGCAGGGCGGCCTCGTCGCGGTCCGGCCCGGCGACGGTGCCGTGGTCGCGATGTACGGCGGCGCCGACTACGCCAAGTCGCAGTTCAACACCTCGACCCAGGCGATCATGCAGGGCGCCTCGAACTTCAAGCCGTTCGCCGTCCTCGCGGCGGTCCGCGACGGCGTGTCCACGAAGACGAAGTTCGACGGCGACCAGCCCCAGGAGATCGACGGCACGAAGATCACGAACTTCGGCGACCGCTCCTACGGCATGGTCGACATGCGCCGGATGATCGGTCGCTCGATCAACACGGCCTTCGTCAACCTCAACAACACGATCACGCCGGCCCTGACCCGGCAGGCGGCGATCGACGCCGGCATCCCCGCGCGGACGCCGGGTCTCGACGAGACCCTCACCAACGTCCTCGGCACGGCCTCGCCGCACGTCATCGACATGGCCACGGCCTACTCGACGATCGCCTCGCAGGGGGTGCGGGCCAAGCCGTACTTCGTCAAGAAGGTCACCTCGACGACCGGTGACTTCACCTACGACGCCAAGCCGCAGACGAAGCGCGCCTTCGACAAGGACGTGACCGCCGACGTCACCGACGCCATGACCTACACCGTCAAGGACGGCGGCACCGCGACGAAGCTCCAGCGCCTGAACCGCCCGGTCGCGGGCAAGACGGGCACGTCCTCAGAGGCGAAGTCGATCTGGTTCTCCGGGTTCATCCCGCAGCTCGCGGTGTCCATCGGCATGTACAAGCCCGACGCGAACGGCAACCCGCAGACGCTGACGAGCTCCGAGGACACCAACCTCACGGGTGGCACGATCCCGGCCGACGTCTTCTACGACTTCATGAAGGTCGTGACGGACAACATGGAGGTCCAGGACTTCCCGAACCGTGCGGGTGTCGGCGACGACAAGATCCCGACCCCGACGACGACGTTCACGCCGCCGCCGCAGACGACGACCCAGGCGCCGACGGCGACGACGACGACCACGCAGGCGCCGACCACCACGACGGCACCGCCGACGACGACGCAGCAGCCGACGAAGACGAACGGCACCGGGAAGCCCCAGCCGACGACGACGCAGCCGACGATCACGATTCCCCTGCCCGGGGGAGGGGGACCGTCGCCCACGTCGACCAAACCCGGCAACGGCCCATGACGCGCGGGCGGGCCGGGGACCGTGACGGGGTGACGGGGTGACCGTCCCGTGACCGAGAAGGTCGACGACCCCGTCGTGCGGGCGGCCTCCGAGATCATCGGAGGCCCCCGCGGACGGTATGCCGCAGCCCGTGAGCTCCCGTGGGTGCTCACGGCCGCGTTGCTGTCGGCCCTGACGGCCGTCACCGCCGGGCTCGCGATCCTGCTGCGCGCCCCCTGCCTGCGCACCGGCTTCACGGGCGACACCCAGTTCTGGAGCGCCTGCTACGCCGACCTGCCCACGGCATACCGCGACGCGAACCTCAAGGCCGGCCTCGCGGCATACCTCCAGGGTGGCGACGGCGCGCCGGTCACCGGGCAGCCGCCCCTGACCGGGCTCGTGCTCACGGCCGTCGCGAGCCTCGGCCCCGACGACGGATCGCTCAAGACGCGGGCCGCGTGGTACTTCGCGCTGTGGTCGGTGCTGCTGACCCTGCTGCTGCTCGTCATCGTGTGGCTCGTCGCGTCGTCGGCCGCTCGACCCATCTCGGCGGCGCACGTCGCGCTGTCCCCCGTCGTCGTGCTGGCCGGCTTCATCTCGGCCGACCTGCTCGGGGTGGCGCTGGCCAGCGCCGGCATGTGGGCGTGGTCGCGGCGCAACCCGACGCTCGCCGGAGTGCTGCTCGGGCTCGCCATCGGGGCGCGGACCTATCCCGTGCTCATCCTCGTCGCGATCGCGCTGCTCTGCGTGCGGTCGGGTCGGCTGCGCGAGATGGGTCGCGTCGCCGGCTACGCGCTGCTGACGTTCGGCGCGCTGCTCTCCGGGCTCTGGCTGCTCAACCACGAGGCGGCCGCCTCCCCCTACCAGGGGTGGGCGTCGGCCGGAGCCGGCTATGGCTCTCCGTGGCTGCTGCCGCAGCTCGCCGGGCACCCCCTGCCCACGGGGGCCGTCACGGCGCTCGCCGTCGTCGGCTGGCTCGTCGCCCTCGCGGTCGGGGCGGTGCTGGCGCTGTCGTCGGCCCGACGCCCGACGATCGCCGAGGTGTCGCTCGTCATGGTCGGCATCGTGCTCGTCACCGGCAAGTCGTTCACCGTGCAGAGCTCGCTGTGGCTGCTGCCGCTCATCGCGTGGTGCGCCCTCCAGTGGCGCGACCACCTCATCTGGGCCGGCGCCGAGACGCTCAACTTCGTCGCGGTGTGGCTGACGATCGCGGCGACGACCGTGCCCGATCGTGGTCTGCCGGCGTCGTGGTACGCCTTCTTCTCGATGCTGCGCGTCGTGGCCGTGCTGTGGCTCGTGGCCGTCGTGTGGCTGCGGGCCCGCGACCGGTGGAGCCGGTCGAAGGGTGAGCCCGACGACCTCGCGGGCCCGATGAGCGGCGCCGAGGACCGGCTCATCGTCCGCTTCTCCTGAGCCGTGGCCGCGCGAGGGCCCTCCGATTTCGGAGTATGCCGTCCGGGCCGGTAGTCTTGCCCAGTTCGCCGTGTGCCCGGTGGCCTGTGGATCGAACCGACCGATGTCGGTGAGGTCTGCGAGGCTGAACCCGGCTGGAAGATCAGGCCGGGCCCCAGGCTCGCGGCGGGACGAATGCAACCCTCCTGTCACGAGAGAGACTCGTGACCGCCGAGACCAGAGGAGGTGGGTTAGAAGCATGCGTCAGTACGAACTCATGGTCATCCTCGACCCGGAGACCGAAGAGCGCACCGTCGACAAGACGATGGACAAGTTCCTCACCGTCGTGAAGAACGACGGGGGCACCGTCGAGAACGTCGACATCTGGGGCCGCCGCCGTCTTGCCTACGACATCAAGAAGAAGTCCGAGGGCATCTACGTCGTCGTCAACATGACGACCGAGCCGGCCACCGCCCAGGAGCTCGACCGCCAGCTGAACCTCAGCGAGTCGGTCATGCGCACCAAGCTGCTGCGCCCCGGCGCCTGATTCAGCGAAGTTACTGATCCGCTCGATCAACCGACGAAGGACTGGTCCATGGCAGGCGACACCGTCATCACGATCATCGGCAACCTGACCGCCGACCCCGAGCTGCGTTTCACGCCGTCCGGGGCTGCGGTCGCGAACTTCACCGTGGCCTCGACGCCGCGGCAGTTCGACCGCCAGAGCAATGAGTGGAAGGACGGCGAGACGCTGTTCATGCGCTGCTCGGTGTGGCGCGACGCGGCGGAGAACGTCGCCGAGTCGTGCCAGCGGGGCATGCGCGTGATCGTGTCCGGCCGGCTGAAGTCTCGTTCCTACGAGACGAAGGAAGGCGAGAAGCGCACCGTCGTGGAGATGGACGTCGACGAGATCGGCCCGTCCCTGCGCAGCGCCACCGCCAAGGTCAACAAGACCCAGCGCGGTGCCGGCGGCGGTGGCGGCTTCGGCGGCGGCCAGGGCCAGGGTGGCGGCTGGAGCGGGGGCTCCGGCGGCGGCCAGGCCGAGGACCCGTGGGCGACCGGCGGCTCTGCCGGCGGTGCCCAGGGTGCCCCGGCCGCAGGTGGTCAGCAGGGCGGCGGCTGGAGCGGTGGCTCCGGTGGCGGTCAGCCGGCTGCCGGTGGCCAGCAGGGTGGTGGTTGGGGCGCAGCCCCCAGCTACGACGAGCCCCCCTTCTGATCGAGCAGGTCAGCACCGCCGTCCGGTGACGCAGCCGGACGGCATACCCCAGTAGTTCTTCAAACCCATCCCGGGGCACCAAACCCCGGGCTCTCATCAAGAAGGAGAGCACCACGATGGCAAAGCCCGTTGTGCGCAAGCCCAAGAAGAAGGCCAACCCGCTGAAGGCGGCGAAGGTCGAGAACATCGACTACAAGGACACTGCGCTCCTGCGCAAGTTCATCTCCGACCGCGGCAAGATCCGCGCGCGTCGCGTGACCGGTGTGTCCACCCAGGAGCAGCGTCTCATCGCCACGGCCGTCAAGAACGCCCGTGAGATGGCCCTGCTGCCCTACTCGAGCTCGGCTCGCTGAGCCGGTTTCGGGAACGAGGAGAACACCATGAAGCTCATTCTCACGCACGAGGTCACCGGTCTCGGTGCTGCTGGTGACATCGTCGAGGTCAAGGACGGCTACGGCCGGAACTTCCTCATGCCGCGCGGTCTCGCGACCCCGTGGACCAAGGGCGGCCAGAAGCAGGTCGACGCCCTGACCAAGGGCCGCGCGGTCCGCGAGATCAAGGACCTCGACACCGCCAAGGGTGTCAAGGGCCAGCTCGAGGCCACGTCGGTCAAGGTCCCGGCCAAGTCCGGCCAGTCCGGTCGCCTCTTCGGCGCCGTCAGCAACGGCGACATCGCCGCGGCCGTCAAGGCTGCCGGTGGCCCGGAGCTCGACAAGCGCAAGATCGAGGTCAAGCAGGCCATCAAGACGCTCGGCTCCTACGAGGCGACCGTCCGTCTGCACCCCGAGGTCGCGGCGACCCTCAAGTTCGAGGTCGTCCCCGCCTGACCGTCGAGGTCTGACACGTCGAAGGGCCGGGATCCGCACACGCGGAGCCCGGCCCTTCGTCATACCTCCCGAACGGCGCCGCGCACACGCCCGCGTCGACCGCACGCCGCGCTCCTTGAGCAGCTGACCCCAAGCTCTCGCTGACGCCGAGGTGTGCCGCCGGTTCGCCGGCGAGGCGGGCCCTTCAGCGGCGGCCGACCACCGCGACGGTCGTGTCGAAGAGCTCCCAGGGCGTGCTGCCGGCGGCATCGGGCACCTCGAGGTGGCCGTGCACCCAGGCCCGGCCCTGGCGCAGCGAACCTGCGGCGGTGGAGACGGTCCAGCTGCGCTCGGTCCCGTCGCAGGTGACCGGGACCGAGACCGTGAGCGGTGTCGTGGCGGCTGCCCCCGACCGCGACACGAGCTCGAGGCCCAGCGTCCCCGGACCGGAGGGCGCCGGCGAGTCGGGCACGGTGCACGTGTAGGTGCCTCGAAGGGTGACGACGCCGTCGTGCAGGCGGGCCTGGCGGTCGACGTCCACGGTGCCGAGATCGGGTGCGCCCCCGGCGTGCGCCGGAGCGACGACGAGGGCGGTCGTGCCGATGGTCGTCGCGGTGGCGAGGGCGATGGCGGTGACGGTACGCGTGACGGACATGTGATGGATCCCCTGTCTGGTGGGCTCGCTCGTCGAGCCGATGCAGATCAGGACGCTCGCGTGCCGCGGGAGGTTGTCAGGGTGGGCACAGCAGTTCCAAGCATTCCGGTTCCGCTGCCCGTCAGCTCGAGTCGCGGACGACCAGCTCGGTGTCGAGCGTCGTGACCCGGGGCGGGGACTCGCCCGCGAGCAGGCGCAGCAGCGTGTCGGCCATGACGACGCCCATCTCCTGGGCGGGCTGGGCCACGGTGGTCAGCCCGACCTTGCCGCGCGTGGCGTACTTGCTGTTGTCGAAGCCGACGATCGCGACGTCGTCGGGCACCCGCAGCCCGCGCTCGTCGAGAGCGAGCAGCGCACCGCTCGCCATGAGGTCGCTCGCGACGAAGAGCGCGTCGAGATCGGGGTGCTCGTCGATGAGGGCGAGCGCGGCGCGGATGCCGCCGGCCTCGGTGAAGTCGCCACGCGCCAGGCGGTGGTCGGACAGCCCGGCCTCTGCGAGGGCGTCGCGCCAGCCCTGCTCGCGGTCGACCGAGGCCGGCATGTCGGCCGGTCCGGTGATCGTCGCGATGGCGGTGCGCCCCCGGTCGATGAGGTGCTGGGTGCCCCGGACGCCGCCGAGCCGGTTGTCGACGTCGATGTAGTAGTCGCGGTCCTTGGCCTCGCCGATCGGCCGGCCGCCGAAGACCACCGGCAGCGACCGGCTGAGCGAGGTGAGGAAGTGGTCGCCGGAGTGGTGCGAGACGACGATGGCGCCGTCGACGTTGCCGCCGAGCAGGTAGCGCTTCGTCTTCTCCGACGGCGAGCTCGGGTGCGTCAGCTGGAGGTTGAGCACGTAGTCGCTGTCGTCGAGCCGGTCGCTGATGCCCTGGACGACGTCGGCGAAGTAGGGGTCGCCGAAGAAGCGGTGCGTGTCCTCGGGCACGACGAGCGCGATCGACATCGTCGCGCGGGCGACGAGTGACCGTGCGGCCCGGTTGGGCACGTAGTCGAGCTCGGCGATGGCCTTCTCGACGACGACGAGCACGTCCGGGCTGACCCGGGGCGAGCCGTTGATGACGCGCGAGACCGTGGCCCGGGACACGCCGGCCACCCGGGCGACCTCCTCGAGGGTGGGTCGTCCGACGGGGGTGGCCAGCGTCCCGTCGCTCATGGTGTCGATTCTCCTGCAGGGTCGTCGCCGTCACCGCTCGTGGCCGGGGCGTCCCACGGGCTGGGCAGCCTCCGCGTCGAGATGATGCGGGCGAAGTCGAGCGCGCTCGCCTTGGGCGTGCGCACCTGGGTGTCGTAGTCGACTCGGACGATACCGAAGCGCTTGGCGTAGCCCCAGGCCCACTCGAAGTTGTCGAGCAGCGACCAGTAGAAGTAGCCGCGCACGGGGACCCCCGCGTCGACGGCGTCGAGGATCGCACCCAGGTGCGAGCGGACGTATGCCGTCCGGCCGCGGTCGTCGACGAAGCCGTCCTCGTCGGGGGCGTCGTCGAAGGCGGCGCCGTTCTCCGTCACGTGCAGGGCGACCCCGGCCGGGCCGGCATACTCCTCGTGGAGCCGGACGAGCAGGCGGGTGAGCCCCTCGGGCTGGATCTCCCAGTCCATCGCGGTGACGGGGAGCCCGCGCGGGTGGCGGTGGGCGTCATCGGCGGCGGGGAACGGCGATCGGGTGGTGCGGCCGCCGTTGACGCTGTCGTCGAGGGCGTCGGCAGGCGCCTCGTGGCCGATGGCCTCGCCGTTGTAGTAGTTGACGCCGAGCACGTCGATGGGCGTGGAGATCACCTCGAGGTCGCCGTCCATGACGTGGTCGGTCAGTCCCAGGTGGCGGACGTCCTCGAGGAGGTCGGCGGGATACTGCCCGCGGAAGATCGGGTCGAGGAAGATCCGGTTCATCTGCGCGTCGACCCGGCGCGCGGCGTCGACGTCTCGCGGGTCCGAGGGGTCGAGCGGGTCGGCGACGGTGAAGTTGAGGGTCAGCCCCAGCTCGAGCGAGGCGTCGCGGGCCCGCAGCTCCTGCACGACCCGGCCGTGGCCGAGCAGGAGGTGGTGCGCGGCGGCGAGACCGTCGGCGGGTGAGGTGCGGCCCGGCGCGTGCATGCCGGCGGTGTAGCCGAGGAAGGCCGAGCAGAACGGCTCGTTGAGGGTCGTCCACGTGCGCACCCGGTCGCCGAGCCGATCGTGCACGGCCAGCGCGTAGTCGACGAAGCGGTCGACGGTCTCGCGCGAGGTCCAGCCGCCGCGGTCCTCGAGGGTCTGCGGCAGGTCCCAGTGGTAGAGCGTGAGCCACGGCGCGATGCCCGACTCGATGAGCGAGTCGACGAGCCGCTCGTAGAAGTCGAGCCCCTTCGCGTTGACCGGTCCGCCGTCGGGGCAGATGCGTCCCCACGAGGTGGAGAAGCGGTAGGACTGCAGGCCGAGCGACCTCATGAGGTCCACGTCGGCGGCATACCGGTGGTAGTGGTCGCACGCGACGTCACCGGTGTCACCGTCGACGACGGCGCCGGGGGTGTGCGAGAAGGTGTCCCAGATCGAGTCGGTGCGGCCGTCCTCGTGACGGGCCCCCTCGATCTGGAAGGCCGCGGTCGCGGCACCGAGGAGGAAGTCCTGCGGCACCGGGCGTCCTTCTGCGACGAGGAGATTCGTCGCGGGCGTCGTGCCCGGCGTGATGAGGGTCTGGTGGGTACGCGTCTGGGCGGTCATCCCTTGACGGCTCCTTGCATGATGCCGGAGACGAGCTGCCTCCCGGCGAAGACGAACAGGACGATGAGGGGCAGCGCCATGAGCACGACCCCGTTGAGCACGAGGGAGTAGTCGACGAAGTAGGCGGCCTGCAGCTGCTGCAGGGCGACGGGCAGCGTCGGGTTGCCGGGGTCGAGGATGATGAACGGCCAGAAGAAGTTCGTCCACGTCGCGATGAAGGTGAACAGGCCGAGCATCGCCGCACCCGGGCGGGCGGCAGGCAGCGCGATGGACCAGAACGTCCGCAGCGTCGACGCGCCGTCGACGCGCGAGGCCTCGATGAGCTCGTCGGGCAGCGCCTCCTGGAGGTACTGCGTCATCCAGAAGACGCCGAACGCGCTGACGGCGCTGGGCAGGATGACGGCCCAGAGGCTGCCGATCCAGCCGAGCTTGCTCATGACGATGAAGAGCGGCACGATCCCGAGCTGGGTCGGCACGGCCATCGTCGCGATGACGAAGACGAGCAGACCGTTGCGGCCCCGGAAGCGCAGCTTGGCGAAGGCGAAGCCGGCCATCGCCGAGAAGAGCACGACGAGCACGGCCACCGTGGAGCTGACGAGGATGCTGTTGCCGAGGGCCTTCCAGAACGGGATCGTCGTGACGACGGTGCTCGCGTTCTGGAGGAAGTGCCCGCCGGGGACGAACGAGAACGGGTCCTGCACGATGGCGGCGGAGTCCTTGCTGCCGATGACGTAGGACCACCAGAGCGGGAACGCCGAGCCGACGAGGACGATCGCGAGGAAGACGTATGCCGTCGGGCTGGCCTGGGTGCGGCGCACGAGCTTCGTGCCCCGTCGGGGCTTGACCACGGGTGCAGGGGTCAGGGTCGGGGCGGTCATCGCTGTCCCTTCGAGGCGATCCGGCGGGTGACGAGGAAGTTGACGACCGCGAAGACGATGACGATGAGGAAGAGCATCCACGCCACGGCGGCCGCGCGGCCGAAGTTCTTCTGCGTCCAGCCGAGCTGGTAGAGGTAGAGGGTCAGCGTCTGCCACTGGCGATCGGCGCCGCCGAGGCCGTACTGGTCGTACATCCGCGGCTCGTCGAAGATCTGCAGGCCGCCGATCGTCGAGGTGATGACGACGAAGATGATCGTCGCGCGCAACTGCGGGATCGTGATCGAGAAGAAGGTGCGGACGCGGCCCGCGCCGTCGATCATGGCCGCCTCGTAGTAGTCGCGGGGGATGGCCTGCATGGCGGCGAGAAAGATCAGGGCGTTGTAGCCGGTCCACCGGAAGTTGACCATCGTCGCGATGGCCACGTGGCTGGGCAGCACCTCCTTGTGCCACTGGATCGGGTCGATGCCGACGAGGCCGAGCAGGTGGTTGACGAGGCCGAACTTGTCGCCGAAGAGGTCGCTGAAGATGAGGGCGACGGCCACGGGGGCCACGACGTAGGGCAGCAGCACCCCCATCCGCCAGAACGTGCGGGCCCGCAGCCCGCTGTCGAGGGCGGCCGCGATGAGCAGGGCCGCGATGACCTGCGGCACGCTCGAGAGCAGGAAGATGCTGACGGTGTTCTTCAGCGCGTTCCAGAAGTAGGGCTGCGCGAGGACGTCCGCGTAGTTCTTGAGCCCGACGAAGTCGCCCTGGCCCCCGATGAGGCTCCACTTGTGGAGCGAGACCCACGCCGTGTAGAGCAGCGGGAAGAGCCCGACGATGCCGAAGAGGATGAAGAACGGCGAGACGTATGCGTAGGGCGCGCCCTTCTCGTCGAGCTTCGTCAGGCGGCGCCGCCATTCCGAGCGGGGCGGCAGGAGCGTGCGCTGCACGATCGCCGCGGCGCCGGGCGGGTCCGGCTGCGTCGTGCGGGTGGGGGACTGAACGGTCATGGCGCTTCCGATGGTCGGGCGGACGGCCCGGTGCCCGGGTGAACGGTGAGGGGTGCACCGGGCCGTCCGCGGTCGGCTGGTCGACGGGTCGGGCGTTCGACCCGTCGACCGGCGGGATCAGGTCAGCCGAGGGCCTTGACGTCGCCGACCCACTTGTCCCACGACTCCTGCGGGGAGCTGCCCTGCTCGACGCGGGTCAGGGCCTGCTGCATCGCGTCGTTGATCGCGAAGTAGTGGGTGCCCTTGTACGGCGTGATGGTGACGGCCTTGGCGCGGTCGGCGAAGATCTGGCCGGTCGGCGCGTTGTTGAAGGAGGCGACCGTGAAGGAGAGCAGGTCCTGGCTCTCGAGGGCCTGCTTCTGGCTCGGGAAGGCACCGACCTTCTTGAAGGCCTTGATCTGCTGCTCGGGCGCGGTCAGCCACGCGGCGAGCTCCTGGGCCTCCTTCGGGTGGGCGCTCTGCTTCGGCACGGTCAGGTACGAACCGCCCCAGTTGCCACCGCCACCCGGGAAGGTGTTGGCGACGTCCCAGCCCTTGACGCCCTTGGCGTTGCCCTCGATGACTCCGACCATCCAGCCGGGGCAGAGCATCGTCGCGAAGCCGTTCTTCTGGTAGCTCGCGGTCCAGTCGTCGCCCCACTGCTGGAGCTTGGCGGAGAGACCGTCGGTGATGCCGGCCTGGATGACCTGGTCGTAGATCTTCTTGACGGCGGCGTTGTCCGTCGCGGTGATCGCGTCGTCGCTCGGGTTCTCGTAGGCGGCCTCGAGCTGGTTGACCATGCCCTGGTAGGTGGCGCCGATGCTGTCGAAGAAGGGGACCTTCGACTTGGCCTTGAACTGCTTGCCGGCGGCGAAGTAGCTCTCCCACGTGGTGCCGAACATCTTGGCGACCGACTCGCGGTCGCTGGGCAGGCCGGCGGCCTTGAAGAGGTCGCTGCGGTAGCAGATCGCCTCGGGGCCGGAGTCCGTGCCGTAGCCGATGAGGTGGCCCTCGGCGTCGGTGGCGGCCTTGGCCTTCCAGTCGAGCCAGCGGCCCTGGACGTCGGCGGAGTTGAGGTCGGTGAACTTGTCGGAGTACTGGAGCATCTCCGGGAGCCAGTCGACCTCGACGGCCTCGACGTCGGCCATGCCGCTGCCGGCCGAGAGGCGGGTGAAGAAGTTGTCGCGGGCCTCGTTGGAGGTCGCGGCCTTCTTGTGGGTGACCTTGATGTTCGGGTGCGACTTCTCGAACTCGGGGATGAGCTCCTCGTAGCCGAACTGGTTGAAGGTGGCGAGGGTCAGGGTGACCGGTCCGCCGCCGCCGGTGCTGCCGGCCGCGGTGGAGGGGCTGTCGGCACCCGAACCCGAGCTGCAGGCCGAGAGGGCCAGCAGGCCGACGGTGAGGGTGGCGAGTACGGCGTGGCGAGAGCGCACGGAGTGCGCGCCGATCCGGGTGGAACGGGATGTCATGGAGAGCTCCTTTGGTCTCATCCCCAGTGTGGGTGTGGGAGCGCTCTCCGTGCGTGAGACGTGGCCGTGAGAGCGCTCTCACGAGGAGAATGGGGGTGCCGGAGGGCATCGGTCAAGAGCCGTGACCATTCCGTGACCTGATCGCCGCTAGCGTGGAGGTCCAGACGCCGGCGTGGGCCCGGCACCGGTGGGAGGCTCCCGTGACCGTCTACGACCTCGTCGCGATGGGTCGGGTGGGCGTCGACCTCTATCCCCTCCAGCACGGCGTCACGCTCGACGAGGTGCGCACCTTCGAGAAGTTCCTCGGCGGCAGCGCGGCCAACGTCACKGTCGCCGCGGCCCGCCACGGTCGGCGCGCCACGCTCGTCAGCGCCACGGCCGACGACGCCTTCGGACGCTTCGTCCACCGCGAGCTGCTGCAGCTCGGCGTCGACGACGCTCACGTGCAGACCATCACCGCGGGGCCGCCGACCCCGGTCGCCTTCTGCGAGGTGTTCCCGCCTGACCACTTCCCGATCTGGTTCTATCGCTACCCGATCGCGCCAGACCTTCTCATCACGGCGGACTCCCTTCCCCTGCAAGCGATCCGGGAGGCACGGGTCTACTGGTCCACCGTCACCGGGCTCAGCCAGGAGCCGAGCCGAGCGGCCCACCACGCTGCCTGGGAGGAGCGCGGCCGGGCGCCGCTCACCGTCCTCGACCTCGACTACCGGCCCGTCTTCTGGAGCGACCCCGACGAGGCCCGTCGTCGGGTGCGCGAGGCCGTGGGTCACGCGACCGTCGCCGTCGGCAACGTCGAGGAGTGCGAGGTCGCGACCGGGGAGACCGACCCCGAGGGGGCGGCCCGCGCGCTCCTGGCGGCGGGCGTCGAGCTCGCCGTCGTCACGCAGGGACCACGCGGCGTGCTCGCCATGACGCCCTCCGAGCAGGTGAGGGTCGGCGCCTTCCTGTGAGGGTCGTCAACGGCCTCGGTGCGGGCGACGCGTTCGGTGGGGCGCTCGTGCACGGCCTGCTCGAGGGGTGGGACCTCGAGCGCGTCCTGCACTTCGCCAACGTCGCCGGTGCTCTCGTCGCCGGCAGGCTCGGGTGCTCGACGGCGATGCCGACGACGGCCGAGGTGCAAGCCCTGCTGTCCGATGTCGAGGTCGCCGACGGCGCCATGTGAGGGGCGCGCGAGCAGGCCCGGAAACGAGAAAAACCCGCCCCTGCTGGTCACGTCGCCGAACTCGACCAGCAGGGGCGGGTGCCCTTGACCCGATGATCCGACAGGGGGAGGAGATCACCGAGTCGCACAGGAGCAACTCACGACATCGACTATGAGCGCCCGACCTTAAAGAACGCTGGGAAACCCGTAGCAGTTGGCCCTGACCGTGCCCACGCGTCGGTCGGGATCGCTGGACCGCTGCGGGACGGCATACGTGCGCCGTCCGAGGCGCCGGAAGTCAGCCGGGGACGGGGCTCGACGCTCCCGGGACGACGGGCGCCGACCGGAAGGCGCGCGGCGCCGACCCGTGCTCACGCTTGAAGGCGGCGCTGAAGGCGAACGCGTTGGCATAGCCCACGGCGTGCGCGACCTGCTCGACGCTGAGGCTGCCCGCGCGCAGCAGGTCGGCGGCGCGGGCCAGCCGCCAGTGGGTGAGGTAGGCCATCGGTGACTGGCCGACGAGGTCGGTGAACCGGCGCGAGAGGGTCGCGCGCGACACGTGGACGTGGGCGGCGAGGACGTCGAGGGTCCAGGGGTGCCCCGGCTCGTCGTGCAGCGCCGCGAGCGCGCGGCCCACGAGCGGGTCGGACCCCGCCCGCCACCACGAGGGCGCCGAGTCCTCGGCGCGCGAGAACCACTGGCGGACGGCCTCGATGAGCACGAGGTCGACGAGGCGGTCGAGCACGACGTCCTGGCCGGGGAGGTCGCGCTTCACCTCACGGGCGAGCAGCCCCGAGAGGGTCGGGTCGGCCTCGTCGGCATGCACGACCGCCACGTCGGGCAGGGCGTCGAGCAACCGGCCCGTCACCTGGCTCGCGAGCTCCCACGACGCCGTGAGGAAGGTCGTCTCTCCCGGCTCGTCACCTGCGTTGCCCCACGTGCGTGTGCCGAGCCCGAGCGACACGGCCAGGTGCTCGCCCGTCAGGGACCGGCAGACGTTGCCGGGCTCGATGACGACACCGGGCTCGGTCGCGACGTCGTCGGCGAAGACCCACGGGTGGGTGCCCTTGACGAGTGCGAGGTCGCCGGTGCCGAGGGCGATCGCCTCGCCCCGCTGGGGCAGCAGCTCAGCCGTCCCCGCCACCATGACGACGAGCCCGAGGGCGGCCTCGTCCTCGATCCGCAGGGCCCACGGCGCCCGCATCTCGCACCGCAGCAGCGAGGCGCCGCGGGCCCGGTGGCCGTCCATGACGGCGCTGAGGGTGTCCATCGCCCCACGGTACGCCGATGAGACGATCGCTGAGGTTGATGAGCCGAAGGGACATTCACCTGCTCACCCCGGCGCAGTGTCATGGAGACATGGACACGACTCTCATGCGCACCGTCACCCTCGCGACGGCCCTCGGCACCGGCGTGCTCGGGGGCGTCTTCGTCGGCTTCTCGACCTTCGTCATGCCGGGCCTCGACCGGTTGGCGGCGAGCGACGCCGTGCGCGCCATGCAGGCCATCAACGTCACGGCGCCACGCGGCCTCGCAGTGCCCCTCGTCGTCTCGGGCCTCGGGTCGCTCGCCGTCGGCGGCTGGGCGTTCGCCCGCTCGAGCGGCAGCGCTCGGGCGCTGCTCGTGGCCGGGGCGCTCACCGGCGTCGTCGCCCTCGGGGTCACCGCGGCCTACCACGTGCCGCGCAACGACGCGCTCGGCCGGGTGGACGCCGGCTCCGCCGCCGCCGCGGCGGTCTGGCAGGGGTATGCGCCGGGCTGGGTCGCGATGAACCACGTGCGGGCCGCGCTGTCGCTGGCCTCCGCGGGGCTCCTCGTGGCCGGCGCCGTCCGGGCGGGCTGATGCTCAGCGGGCGCCGACGACCATCCAGTCGTCACGGCGGGACCGCCAACCGAGCAGGACGCCGCGGATGACCATGAACCCGGTGAAGGCGAGCCAGAGCACGACGACGTCGCGGGTCGCGGAGCCGCTGGGCCCCCCGGCGCGCACCGCGAGGATGAGCGGCAGGTAGGCGACGAACGTGACGACCATGCCCCACGCGAGCCACCGGCCGTCGCCCGCGCCGATGAGCACGCCGTCGAGGACGAAGACGTAGCCCGCGACCGCCTGTCCGAGCCCGACGACGACGAGGGCCGCGCCGAGCGCCTCCTGGACGGCCGGGTCCGGAGTGAAGAGCGGCGGCACGACCGAGTGGAGCCCGGCGATGACGAGCCCGAGGGCCAGCCCACCCCACACGCCCCAGCGGATCATCGTGCCCATGGCCTCCCGAACCGCCATCCGGTCGCCGGCGCCGAGGGCGCGACCGGTGATGGCCTGCGCCGCGATCGCGAGGGCGTCGAGCGCGAAGGCGAGGAACGACCAGACCGTCATCGCCACCTGGTGGGCCGCAAGGGTCACGTCGCCGAGCGAGGCCGCGACCCACGTCGTGACGATGAGGATCGCGCGTAGGGCGACGGTGCGCACGAGCAGGGGTATGCCGGTCCGCGCGGCTGCGAGGACGCGCGCCGGGTGCGGGCGCAGCCGGGCCTGCCGGGCTCGGGCCTTGACGAGCAGCACGGTGACGAGCGCGAGGCCCATGCCGGTCTGGGCGATGACGGTGCCCCACGCGGATCCGGCGATGCCCCAGTGCAACCCGTAGACGAAGACGAGGTTGAGCACGATGTTGGCGCCGAAGCCCACGACCGAGGCGACGAGGGGCGTGGTCGTGTCCTGGAGGCCACGCAGCACTCCCGTGACCGCCAGGATGACGAGCATCGCGGGGATGCCGAGGGCGGAGATGCGCAGATAGGTCGTCGCCTGCTCGATGACGGCGGGGGAGGCGCCGAAGGCAGCGCTGATCGGTCTGGCCCACACAGCCACCGCGGCGGCCGTGACGGCGCCGAGGCCGAGGGCCAGCCAGAAGCCGTCGATGCCGGCGCTCACCGCAGAGCGCTCGTCGCCGGCGCCGAGGTGGCGCGCGACGACGCTCGTCGTGCCGTAGGCGAGGAAGACGAAGATGCCGGCTGCCGTCACGAGGGACGCGCTCGCGACCCCGAGCCCGGCGAGCTCGGCGGTCCCGAGGTGGCCGATGATCGCCGAGTCGGCGAGGAGGAAGAGCGGCTCGGCGATGAGCGCGAGGAAGGCGGGGACCGCCAGGCGGACGATCTCGCGGCGGTGGTTCGTGGGCAGGGGGGCGGTGTTGCTCATGACGGCCTCACGACAGCGGTCCGAGGTGCTTGAGCGCCTCGCGTCGCGACAGGCCGGACAGGTCGGGGTGGGCGGCGACGAACGAGCGCACCCACTGCGGGTCGACGCGGGAGTGGTCGCGCAGCGCCCAGCCGATCGCCTTGCGGCTGAAGAAGTCCGGGTCGTCGATGTTGGGCTCGACGACATCGGTGAGCAACGACTGGTCGAGTCGGTCACGCGCGCCGACCTGGCAGATGATCGCCGCTCGGCGCACCCACAGCGAGTCCGATCCGGCCCAGTCGCGCATTCGCAGCCTCTCGACCGTCGGGTGGGTGAGCACCGTGTCGCGGACGAGGTGGGTCGCGATGTCGTCGACGACGTCCCACCACGCACCGGCCCGGATCAGGCTCTCCCACAAGGGCATCGCGCCGCTGTCGACCCACGCGCGGTAGGGGCGGTGACGCGCGAGGGCGATGGCGGCATACCACTGCTCCCGGTGGGTGGCACCGTCCCACAGGGCCCGGATCGTCGCCTCCCACTGCTCCCGTGACTCCATGGCGAGGCCGGGGTCGCGGAGCAGGGGAGCGAGGGCCGCCTTGAGCTGCGGGGACGTGAGGCCGACGTACGGCATCGCCGACTTCATGTAGCGCTGCTGTCCCGCCGCTCGATCCGGGTCGGCCCGGGCGACGAGAGCGGCCCTCACCTCCGACACGAGGTCGGGGTGCGGGCCGATCGACATGTGACAACCGTAGTCGGCGCCGTCGACGGCTCAGGTCAGCCGTCGAGGACCACGACGTCGAGAGCCGGATCGGTGAGGAGCCGTCCGACGCTGCGTAGCTCACCTTGGTCACCGTGACCCCGCCGAGGCGCAGCGAGCGGCACGTCGGGTTCGGCCGCTGCTCCCGGCCCTTGGTGCCCTGGGGCCCACCACTGCGGTGGACCGTGACCCGGACCCCGGTCTTCGCCTGGTGGTCGGCCCGTCACCGTCTTGACGAGGAGGGGTGCCGGACGGTTGGGTCCCGCTCGTCGTCAGACCGGCCGCACGGCCCGGCCGAGGTAGCCGAAGACCCACGGGCGCATGACCTTCGGCATCGGCGCGTAGGCCCGCTCGATGTCCTCGACGACGAGGCCGGACTCCTCGACGAGCCGGTCGATGGGGCGGGTCAGGTGGCATCCGTCGAAGACCTTCTTCTGCACGGGCTCGATGACGCGCTGCCACCGCTGCACGCCCTCCTCCGGCGCGATGCCGTGCTCGAGGAAGTGGAGCGCGGCGCCGGGGCGCAGGACGCGCCGGACCTCGGCGAGGGCGCGGCCGACGTCGGGGATGGTGCACAGCGTGAACGTCGAGAGGACCGCGTCGGCGCTCGCGTCGGGCAGGCTGAGCCACTGGCCGTCGAGGTCGCCCCGGACGATCGGGATCGGGCTGCGTGCGCGGCGCTGGGCCCCCAGGGCCCACGCGACGTCGGACGGCTCGACGGCGACGACGCGGGTGACCGCAGGGGGGTAGAGCCCGATGTTGAGCCCGCTGCCGAAGCCGAGCTCGACGACCTCGCCGTGGAGGCCTTCGCAGGCCCGCGCACGGAGGGCGCGCACCTTCTCGTCCTCGCCGCCGGCTGCGACGAGCCGCGGAGTGACCTGGGTCGACCAGATGCCCATGCGAGCAGACTAAGGCGGGACTCAGCCGGCGCGCAGGGTGATGACGGGGATCTCGGGCGGCGCGAGCACGCGGACGGGTGGACCCCAGGCGCCGGCGCCGCGGCTCGTCAGGACGGGCACGTCGCCGACCGCGGCGAGCCCGTCGATGACCGGCTGCTGGAGCGGCACGGCATACCGGAAGGGCCACAGCTGGCCGCCGTGCGTGTGGCCGGAGAGCTGGAGGTCGACGCCCGTGCCCGCGGCCGACGGCGGCCTTGGGCTGGTGCGCGGCGAGCAGCGTGAAGGTCGATGCGGGGACGTCGGCGAGGGCTCGGTCGATGTTGGGGGCGTCGGGTCCGCGCCCGGTCTCGTCGTGGATGCCGCCATCCGGATGCTGGCGGATCCCAGTGTGAGCGTGACGTTCTCGCTGCGCAGGACGTCGATGCCCAGGGTCTCCCCGTGGTCCATCCAGGCGTCGGCCTCCTGCGAGATGAACTCGTGGTTGCCGCGGACGGCGAAGACCCCGAGCGGGGCGTCGAGGTCGCCGAGCGGAGCGAGCGCGTCGGCCACCTGGCTGACCGTGCCGTCGATGAGGTCGCCGCCCAGCACGACGACGTCGGGGTGCTGCCCGTTGACCTGGTCGACGACGCGGCGGGTGAAGCCCGCGTCACGGATCGGGCCGACGTGCAGGTCGGTGACGCGGGCGACGCGCAGGCCGTCGAGCCCACCGGGTGCCGCGCGGGTCGATGAGACCGCTCTGGACGGCGAAGGCGGACAGGGTCGCGGCCCAGCCGAGCGCCCGCACGACGGCGGTGGTGCGTCGGGCCGCCGTGGGCCAGCCGGGTGCGACGGCGAGGCGGCGGCGGAGGAAGACCGTGAGCAGCGCGAGGATCGCCGCGACGACGGCGACGAGGAAGGACGACGAGTCGGCTGGCGCGGGTCAGGCGGGGGTGCCGAAGCGGACGGCGTTGCGCTCGCGCGCCTTCTGGCGCTCGATCTCGCGGTCCTTGGGCGGCGCGGTCGTCGTCAGGTGCTCGAGCAGGTGGGCCGTCGCGTGCGCGATCGCCTCGACCGCCTCGTCGAAGGCCGCCTGGTTGGCCTGGCTGGGCTTGGTGCTCCCGCTGACCTTGCGGACGTACTGCAGCGCGGCGGCACGGACCTCATCGCTCGTCGCGGCCGGCTCGAAGTTGTGGAGCTGTCGGATGTTGCGGCACATGCCTCGACTGTATGTCGCGGCACCCACGCAGGGCCCCTCCAGACCGCTTCGTTCGAGGTGATGGCGCTACCCACCTCGGTGTCAGCATCACCTCGATCGGCCGGAGGGCCGGTGAACTCTTCTCGACCAGGGGGTTGCCAAACTGAGAGTTAGTAAACTTTACTAACTCTCGTGACCACCGCACTGCCGCGAGCCCGCCGCGTCTCCCCCCGCACCGCCGTACTGCCTGCGCACGGCCGGCGGCACAACCTCTCGCTCGTGCTGCAGATGCTCTACTCCGTCGGCGCGATGAGCCGGGCCGACCTCGCCCGTCGCCTCGGGATGAGCAAGGTGACCGTCTCCGACCTCGTCTCCGAGCTCATGGACAGCGGCCACGCCGTCGAGCTCGGCCCGTCCGAGGTCGTGCGTCCGGGCAAGCCGGGCACGCTCGTCGACGTCAACCGCACCGGCCTGCAGGCCATCGGCGTCGACCTCGCCGCCCACGAGGTGCTTCGCGCCGCGGTGCTCGACCTCGACGGCAACATCCTCGTCCGCGCCGAGCGCCCGATCGGCGACGACTCCGGCCAGGCCGTCGTCGACACGGTGCTCGACCTCGTCCACGAGGTCATCGGCGCCGCCACCGCGCCCCTTCTCGGCATCGGCGTCGGCACCCCCGGCATCGTCGGCCCGGGCGGCGTCGTCGACACCGCCCCCAACCTCGGCTGGACCGACGTGCCGCTGCGCGACATCGTCGCAGACGCGACCGGCCTGCCCGTCTTCGTCGTCAACGACGCCGACGCGGCGGTCCACGCCGACTACACCCTCGGCGACGGCGGCGACGACCTCGTCCTCGTCAAGATCGGCCGCGGTGTCGGTGGCGGGCTCATCGTCGGCGGCCAGCGGGTGCGCGGTGCGCACTTCGCGTCCGGCGAGATCGGCCACGTCACCGTCGGCACCGACGGCGGTGCGACGTGCCGCTGCGGCAAGGTCGGCTGCCTCGAGACGTGGATCTCGGCGCCCAACCTCGAGAAGGCGCTCGCCGCGGCCCCGGGCGATGACCCGCAGGAGCCGCTGCGCGAGGCCGGCGAGCGGCTCGGCATCGCCCTCGCCCCCGTCGTCGCGGCCCTCGACCTGTCGGAGGTCGTGCTCAGCGGCCCCGAGCACCTGCTCGGCGGGGTCCTGCGCGACGCCGTCGAGGAGACCCTCCGGGCCCGCCTCCTCGCCCGTACGACGACTGACCTCACGGTGCGCCTCGCGCACCGCTCCGACGACATCGTCCTGCGCGGCGCGGCCGTCCTCGTGCTCTGGGACCAGCTCGGCGTCGCCTGACGCCGCGGTCCACCCCGACCCGGCCCGGCGGCATACGCCATCGGTCCACGACACCGCACCACGACACCGCACCACGACACCGCACCACCCCCCGAACTCCCCTCCACAGGGACACCCCTCCACTCGCGTCCAGCGAACAACCGGTCCGCACCGCGGCCCTTCGAAAGGAAGACAAGGAATGAAGAAGACCCTGGGTCTGGCCGTGGCCACGACCACCGCGGCGCTCGTCCTCACCGCGTGCGGTGGGGGTGCCACCGGCTCGACCACCGACCCCTCCGCGGGCGCGTCGGGCAACGCCGGCAAGACGATCACCCTCTGGCTCGCCGGCACCGACACCCCGAAGGAGCTGCGCACCTACCTGCAGGACACCTTCAAGAGCAAGACCGGCGCCACCCTCAAGATCGAGGAGCAGAGCTGGGGCGACCTCGTCACGAAGCTGACGACGTCGCTGCCCGACCCGAAGAACACCCCCGACGTCACCGAGATCGGCAACACGCAGAGCCCGACCTTCACCAACGTCGGCGCCTTCAGCGACGTCTCCGACCTCTACCCGGAGCTCGGCGGCAGCAAGCTGCTGCAGTCGTTCGTCGACGTCGGCAGCGTCGACGGCAAGCAGTACGCGCTGCCCTACTACTTCGGCTCGCGCTACATGTTCGCGCGCAAGGACCTCTGGAAGGAGGCCGGTGTCGCCGCGCCGAAGACCCTCGACGAGTTCAACGCCGCCGTCAAGACGATCACCGCCAAGAACCCCCGCACCATCAAGAACTTCTCCGGCTTCTTCCTCGGCGGCCAGGACTGGCGCAACGGCATCTCGTGGATCTTCGCCAACGGCGGCGAGCTCGCGAAGCAGGAGGACGGCCAGTGGGTCTCGACGCTCGCGGACCCCAACACGGTCAAGGGTCTGACCCAGCTGCAGGATCTCTACAGGAACGCGTCCAAGGCCCCGGCCGATGCCAAGGACCAGACCCCGTGGCTCTACGTCAACGACGCCGACGAGATCCTCGACGAGTCCGGCAACGTCACCGGCAAGACGTCGCTCGCCGCCGCGACGATCATGGCTCCCGGCTGGGCGCACTGGTCGATCGGCGACCTCAAGGACAAGGACGGCAAGAAGGTCCGCGAGTGGAACGACGCGAAGTTCAGCGCCTTCGTGCTCCCGGGCAACGACGGCAAGCCCGCCCCGGTCTTCGCCGGTGGCTCGAACATCGCCATCTCCAAGGCCAGCCAGAACCAGGCCCTGTCCAAGGAGCTGCTCAAGATCATCTTCTCCGCGGACTACCAGAAGAAGCTCGGCGGTGCCGGTCTCGGTCCGGCCAACACCGACTACGTCAGCTCCCTCGGCGACGACCAGTTCGCCAAGGCGCTCATCGACTCCGCGACGAACTCCAAGCTGACGCCTGCGGCCCCGGGCTGGGCCACCGTCGAGTCGAAGATGGTCATGGAGGAGTTCTTCTCCAAGATCCGGGACGCCTCGGACCTCACGGCCCTGGCCCAGGAGTACGACGCGAAGATCACGCCGCTGCTCAACCTCAAGTGACCTGACCCTCGCGTGACACCACGTCCGGCGGTCGGGAGATCCCTCCACCCGACCGCCGGCCGTCAGGTTCGAAAGGCCCGCCCATGACCTCCACGGCGACCGCTCCCCCCGAGACCGCCCCCGTGCCGGAGCCCACGGCTCCCGCCCGCCCCGCCCGACGGCATACGCCCGTCTGGCTCGTGCTCCCCTCTCTCGTCCTGCTCGTCGCCGCCCTCGGCTACCCCGTCGGGTGGCAGGTCGTCACGAGCTTCCAGCACTTCGGGATGATGCAGCAGTTCGGCCAGCCGCCCGAGTGGGTGGGCCTCGCGAACTACGCGTCCCTCGTGACCGACCCGGAGCTCTGGGTCATCGTCGGGCGCTCCATCGCCTTCTGCCTCGTGTGCGCCCTGTCGACGGTGGCGATCGGCCTCGGCCTCGCCCTGCTCATGGGCGCGGTCAGCCGCGCCGCCCGCCTCGTGCTCCAGGTCGCACTGCTGCTCGCCTGGGCCATGCCCGTCGTCGCCTCGATGACGGTGTGGACGTGGATCGTCAACTGGCGAAACGGCCTGCTCAACTGGGCGCTCGAGCGCGTCGGCGTCGACGCCCAGGGCCACAACTGGCTCGTCGAGCCGCTCTCGTTCCTCGTCGTCGCGGCCGTCATCGTCGTCTGGATGAGCGTGCCCTTCGTCGCCCTGTCGATCTACGCCGGCCTGACCCAGCTCTCCCCGGAGGTGCTCGAGGCGGCCGAGATCGACGGCGCCGGTGGCTGGAAACGCCTGCGGCACATCATCCTTCCCCTCGTGGCGCCCGTCATCTCGATCGTCCTGCTGCTCCAGCTCATCTGGGACCTGCGGGTCTTCACGCAGATCAAGCTGCTCCAGGACGCCGGTGGCGTGGCCAACGAGACCCACCTGCTCGGCACGTACATCTACCAGCTCGGCACGGGCGCCGGGGACTTCGGGATGGCCAGCGCCGTCTCGATCCTCATGCTCCTGCTCACCGTCGCCGTCAGCTGGTACTACGTCCGCTCGCTCATGAAGGAGGAGTCGTGAGCCGCATCCTCGGCCCCGCCAGCTCCCGTCACTCGACCCGCGGCTCGACGCGGCGCTCGGTCCTCACGGTCGTCGCCGTCATCGTCGCCCTCGTCTGGGCGTTCCCCGTCTACTGGATGGTCAACTCCGCCTTCCTCGACAAGGTGACGCTTCAGTCGAGCACCCCGACCTTCCTGCCCTTCGGCGGCTCGTTCGACAACTTCGCCACCGTCTTCGGTGACGCGGGATTCATTCGCGCACTGGGGATCTCGCTCGCCGTCACCCTCGTCACCGTCGCCGCCGCGATCGTCATCGCCTTCCTCGGCGCCCTCGCGATCAGCCGCTTCCGCTTCCGGGGCCGGCGCTCGTTCATCCTCGCCCTGCTGCTCATCCAGATGCTTCCGGCAGAGGGCCTCTTCATCGCGCAGTACAAGATGATGAGCTCGGTCGGGCTGCTCAACAACGTGCTCGGGCTCGCGCTGCTCTACACCGCTGCCGTCGTGCCCTTCACCGTGTGGATGCTCCGCGGCTTCGTCGCGGGCGTGCCGGTCGAGCTCGAGGAGGCGGCCATGGTCGACGGGCTCTCGCGCACCCAGGCCTTCCTGCGGATCACGTTCCCGCTGCTGGCTCCCGGGCTCGTCGCGTCGGGCGTCTACGCGTTCCTCCAGGCGTGGAACGAGTTCACCGTGGCCCTGGTCGTCATGACCGAGGAGCAGTCGCGCACCCTGCCGCTGTGGCTCCGTGGCTTCGTCCAGGCGAGTGCGACCCGCGAGACCGACTGGGGCCAGGTCATGGCCGCGTCGACCGTCGTCGCCGTGCCGGTCATCATCTTCTTCCTCGTCGTCCAGGGGCGCATGAGCAACGGCCTCGTCGGCGGGGCGGTGAAGGGCTGAGATGCACACCTCACGAGAGGCGCTGCGGCGCCTCACCGTCGGCACGCTCATGCCCGGATTCGTCGGCACCACCGTCCCCGCGTGGATCGAGCGGGAGTATGCCGCCGGGCTGGCCTCCGTCTGTCTCTACGGCGCGAACGTCGTGGACCCCGACCAGCTGGCCCAGCTGTGTGGGTCGCTGCGGTCGGTGGCGCCGGACGTCATCGTCGCGGTCGACGAGGAGGGCGGTGACGTGACGCGGCTGCACTACCCGACGGGGTCGACGCAGCCCGGCAACGCGTTGCTCGGTCGCCTCGACGACACCGCGCTGACGCGGGACTCCGCCGCGGCCATCGGGCGCGAGCTCGCGGCATACGGCATCAACCTCGACCTCGCGCCCGTCGTCGACGTCAACTCCGCCGACGAGAACCCCGTCATCGGGGTCCGCAGCTTCGGCGCCGAGGCGGCCCACGTCGCGCGGCACTCGGCCGCCTACGTCGATGGTGTGCAGTCGGTCGGGGTCGCCGCGTGCGCCAAGCACTTCCCGGGCCACGGCGACACCGTGACGGACTCGCACCACGCGCTGCCGCGGGTGCATGCCGAGGCGCACGTGCTCGACGCGCGAGAGCTCGAGCCGTTCCGTGCGGCGATCGAGGCGCGGGTCGCATGCATCATGACCTCGCACGTCGTCGTCAGCGCCATCGACGCCGAACGTCCGGCGACCTTCTCGCCCGTCGTCCTCGGCGACGTGCTGCGCGACCGGCTCGGCTTCGAGGGGGTCATCGTCTCCGACGCCCTCGACATGGCCGGGGCCTCGGCCGAGACAGGCATCCCCGAGGCCGCGGTGCGCGCCCTCGTCGCGGGGTGCGACCTGCTCTGTGTCGGGTCCGAGACGACGGAGGACTGCTACCTCGCCGTCGTCGAGGCGGTCGTGCGGGCGGCGGAGTCGGGTCGGCTGCCTGTCGAGCGACTCGAGGAGGCGGCGGCGCGGGTCGTCCTGCTGTCCCAGGGCTTCGCGGTCGGCGGCCCGGATGTGCACGGCAGAACCGCCGACGTGGTGGGGCCCGCTCGGGCCAGCGGCGCGCTCGTCGGCGGCTTCGAGGTCGGGGACGCGGTGCGCACGTGGCTCGACGCCCCGGGCGAGGCCGTCATCGTGCAGGTGGCCTCCGACCCGAACCTCGCCGTCGGGCGGGTTGCCTGGGGGCCGACGGCCGCCGGGCTGACGACACCCGAGGGCGACGTGCCCGAGGGCGCCAGGGTCGCCGTGGCCGGCCGCGGGCTCGCCGCGGGGCACCCGCTCTGGGAGGTCGCCGATCGCCTTCGTGCACAGGGACATCCGACGATCGTCGTCGACTGCGGCTGGCCTCGCGGCGGCGCGGACCTCGTGACCTTCGGGGGCTCCGTCGTCGTCGCCCAGGCCCTCGGCCGCTACCTCGGGGTGCCGGAGCGATGACGGCCGAGCCGCGGCTCGGTATCGACATCGGCGGGACGAAGACGGCTGTGGTCCTCGTGGCCGACGGCTCGGTGCGGGCGATGTGCTCGGCACCGTCCGGACGCGGCGCGTCAGGGGTCGTCGACGTTGCCGTGCGCCTCGCCCGCAAGGTCCTCGCTGACGAGGCTCGGGGTGCCGGGGGTGCCGGGGGTGCCGGGGGTGCCGCGGACGTCGTGTCGGTGGGTGCGTGCATGCCCGGGCTCGTCGACCCCGTGAGCGGGGTCGCCCGGCACGCCGTCAACCTCGAGGTCGAGTCGCTCGACCTCGCCGGTGAGCTGTCCGTACGCCTCGGCGTTCCGGTCGCGGTCGAGAACGACGTCAAGGCCGCCGCCCTCGGTGCCTGGCGGCTGCGCGCGCCATGGGCCGAGGGGTCGACGGCTGCCGACACCGGTCCCGGTGGTCATGGTGGTCCTGGTGGTCTGGCACTCGCGTACCTCAACCTCGGGACGGGGCTCGCCTCGGCCGTCGTGCGCGACGGCGTCGTGGTCCGCGGGATCGACGGGGCGGCAGGCGAGATCGGACACCTGCCGGTCGGCGGGGACGCCCCGTGCACGTGTGGTCAGGTCGGCTGCCTCGAGACCGTGGCCTCGGGCTCGGCGCTCGCCCGTCTCTGGCCGGTGGCCGGGCGTCGGGCCACGAACCCGTTCGCGGCCGCCGCTGCCGGCGACGCCCTCGCGGCCGCCGCCGTCGACGTGCTCTGCACGGGGGTGGGGCTGGCGGTCCAGCTGCTCGCTCTCGCCTCCGGGGCCGAACGCGTCGTCGTGGGTGGCGGCCTCGCCGGGTTGGGGGCCCCGCTCCTCGACGGGATCCGCGCTGACCTCGAACAGCGCGCACGCAGCTCACGGATGATCGACGCCCTCGGCCTGCCCGAGAGGGTCGAGCTGTTGCCTGCCGACGTGCCCGTGGCGGCCCTCGGCGCCGCATGGCTGTCCGCACCGGACCTTTCCCGCGCCCCGCGGCTGGCCTCCGTCGGCTCCCCGGTCGGGCTCGCAGCCGTCACCGTGCCCGGTGAGAGGGTGGGGTGATGGAGGTCCTCGTCCTGCCCACGCCCGCCGACGTCGCCCGCCGGGCGGCCGAGGTCGTCATCGACGGCCTCGGGGCCGCACGCCGCGACGAGCCAGTCCTCGGGCTCGCGACCGGGTCGTCGCCCCTGGGGCTCTACGCGGAGCTCGCGCGGGCCGTGGCGACCGGTCGTCTCGACCTGCGCGGCGCCCGTGGCTTCGCGCTCGACGAGTACGTCGGCCTGCCCGCCGGTCACCCCCAGTCGTACCGCGAGGTGCTGCTCCGCGAGGTCTGCGGGCCCCTGGGGCTGTCGCCCGACCGGCTCCAGGTGCCCGACGGCTCCGGCCATGACGAGGACGAGCTCGTCGCCGGTGCCTCGGAGTACGAGCGACTCATCCGTGTTGCGGGTGGGGTCGACGTGCAGATCCTCGGCATCGGTGCCAACGGTCACCTCGGCTTCAACGAGCCCGGCTCGGCGCTCTCGTCGCGAACGCGCGTCAAGCGGCTGTCCGACCGCACGCGCCACGACAACGCACGCTTCTTCGACGGGATCACGGACGTGCCGACCCATTGCGTCACCCAGGGACTCGGCACCGTCCTCGACGCGCGACGCCTCGTGCTCGTCGCCTCCGGACCCGGCAAGGCCGCGGCCGTGGCGGCCGCGCTCGAGGGTCCGCTGTCGGCCTCGTGCCCGGCCTCGGTGCTCCAGTGGCACGCCGACGCGACCGCGCTGCTCGACGAGGCTGCCGCCTCGATGCTGCGCAACCGGGACTACTACGACGCCTCGGCCGCCGGGCTCTGAGCCTGTCCGCGCGACCGCGGCGGACGGCATACCCCATGGTCGGGCGTGTCGCGACGGGCTGTGGACAACGCACAGGGGTGAGGAACTTGTTCTCCACAGCCCGTGGACAGCCATTTGTGCAGGTCACCGAGCACGACGTGATGTGACCGGCGCCACATGCCCACAGTTGTTCACACACGTTGTCCACACCTGTTGACGGCGTGTCGGGGATGTCCGTCCACCGGTTGTCCACAGGGGGATGAGGCCGAGGGGCGGCTGAGGTTGTTGTCCGTGGAGCCCCGCACCTACGGTGGGGCGGGTGCTCCTCGGGAAGGGCGCGCGACGGGCTGGGTAGGTCTCGTCGGCGCCGTCCTGCCTGGCGCTGTCAGCGCAACGCTGTCTACTGGTGTGGACCGAGTTGCACCGATGTCATTCATTACTCAGGGGAAGGGGAGCACGTGTCGCTCGCTGAGCTGAGCACGAGCGCGTTCGCGTCGTCGTCGACCCGTGACGGAGGCCCCCCGGACGACCGTCTCCCGCCGCAGGACGTCGGGGCCGAGCAGTCCGTCCTCGGCGGCATGCTCCTGTCCAAGGACGCGATCGCCGACTGCGTCGAGCAGCTCAAGGGCACCGACTTCTACCGTCCCGCCCACGAGCTCATCTACGACGCCGTCCTCGACCTCTACGGTCGCGGCGAGCCCGCCGACGCCATCACCGTCAGCGATGAGCTGACCAAGCGCGGCGACCTCGGGCGCGTCGGCGGCCAGGCCTACCTCCACCAGCTCATCGCCTCGGTGCCCACCGCGGCCAACGCCGGCTACTACGCCCAGATCGTCGCGGAGCGCGCCGTGCTGCGCCGCCTCGTCGAGGCCGGCACCCGCATCGTCCAGCTCGGCTACGCCCAGGGTGGCGGCGACGTCGAGGACATCGTCAACGCGGCGCAGGCGGAGGTCTACGCCGTGGCCGACAAGCGCGGCGGCGAGGACTACCACGCCATCGGCGACATCATCGAGGCCACGGTCGACGAGATCGAGGTCGCGTCGGGCCGTTCCGGTGAGATGACCGGTGTGCCAACGGGATTCACCGACTTCGACGCCCTGACCAACGGCCTGCACCCCGGACAGATGATCGTCATCGCCGCCAGACCGGCGATGGGCAAGGCGCTCGCCCTCGACACGCCTCTCCCGACACCCGCCGGGTGGACGACGATGGGCGAGGTCGCCGTCGGTGACTTTGTCATCGGTTCGGACGGCCGTCCCACTCGCGTCGTGGCGGCCACCGAGGTCATGGTCGACCGCCCCTGCTACGAGGTGGAGTTCTCGGACGGCTCGGTGTTGGTCGCCGACGAGCAGCACCAGTGGTTGACGCACTCGCGCGCCGAGCGGCGTGGCCAGGGTGTGGGGTCGGTGCGCACCACCGGAGAGATTGCGCTCTCTGTGCGCACGACCACGGCCGAGGCGAGGCTCAACCACTCCATCGCGAACGCGGGCGCCCTTCAGCTCGAGAGCCAGTCGCTGCCTGTCCCGCCCTATGTCCTCGGTGCCTGGCTCGGAGACGGCACGAGTGCCGGGGCTTCGATCACCACGGCGGACCCCGAGCTGGTGATGCGACTCGAGGCCGAGGGTCTCGTCGTCAAGCCCCTCGCGGCCCGGATGCGCTACTCCTTGTCCCTGCCCGACGAGCCCGTCGCCGCCCGGACGTGTGTCGTCTGCGGCGAAGAGTTCGTCCCGCGGACTTCTCAGGTCAAGACCTGCGGAAGGTCGTGTGGAGGTCGCGCGAAGGGTCTCGGTGCACCCAGTGCCCACCCCTCGTGCCCCGACTGCGGCCAGCCCTCATCCGGCCTCCGCAGGTGCCAGGTCTGTCGCGACGAGCACGGAACGGTGACCGCGTTGCTGCGCGGTCTCGGCGTCCTGGGCGACAAGCACGTCCCGCAGGCGTACCTGCGCGCCAGCGAGGCCCAGCGTCGCGATCTGCTGGCCGGTCTGCTCGACACCGACGGCACCGTGACCAATGCCGGCTGTGTGCAGTTCACCGTGACGAACCGCGTCCTGGCCGAGGGCGTTCGTGAGCTCGTCGTCAGCCTGGGCTACCGGTGCACCATCGCGACGCGTGCGGTCAAGGGCCGCTCGGTCGAGTCGTCCACGGCCTACAACGTCAACTTCACGTGTGACGACGACGTGTTCTGGCTTCCTCGGAAGGCGCTCCTGCACAAGGAGCTTCGACGCAAGACGCTCACCCGCCGGTCGTCGCGGTTCATCACCGACGTGCGTCGCATCGCGTCGGTCCCGGTTCGTTGCATCGAGGTGGCGGCGGATGACCACCTGTACCTCGCCGGCGAGTCGATGATCCCGACGCACAACTCGACCATCGGACTCGACATCGTCCGGTCTGCTGCGATCAAGCACAAGATGGCTGCCGTCGTCTTCTCGCTCGAGATGAGCCGCACCGAGATCACCATGCGTCTGCTCTCGGCCGAGGCCGGCATCCAGCTGCAGCACATGCGCAAGGGCACGATGCGCGAGGAGGACTGGACCCGCCTCGCCTCCACCATGGGCCGTGTCTCCGATGCGCCGCTCTTCATCGACGACTCGCCCAACATGTCGCTCATGGAGATCCGCGCCAAGTGCCGCCGGCTCAAGCAGCGCGAGAACCTCAAGCTCGTCGTCATCGACTACCTCCAGCTCATGAGCTCGGGCAAGCGCGTCGAGTCACGCCAGCAGGAGGTCTCGGAGTTCTCCCGTGCCCTCAAGCTGCTCGCCAAGGAGCTCGAGGTGCCGGTCATCGCGATCTCGCAGCTGAACCGTGGTCCCGAGCAGCGCACCGACAAGAAGCCCGCGATGAGCGACCTTCGCGAGTCGGGATCGATCGAGCAGGATGCCGACATGGTGATCCTGCTCCACCGAGAAGCCGCCTACGAGAAGGACTCTCCGCGAGAGGGCGAGGCCGACCTCATCGTGGCCAAGCACCGAAACGGCCCCACCGACACGATCGTCGTCGCGTTCCAGGGCCACTTCAGCCGCTTCACCAACATGGCCAACAACTTCTGACCCGGATCCCTTGGCAGCACAGGTCGCTCGAGCCCGCGGAGATCTGGCGTGGTCGCCTCCGGGGCTGCGCCCATAGGCTGGGCGCATGGCGACGGTGAGGCAGGTCCAGGTCACGTTCGACTGCGCAGATCCCGAGCGGGTGGCTCGCTTCTGGTGCGAGGTGCTCGGCTACGAGGTGCCGCCACCGCCCGAGGGTTTCGCCTCGTGGGACGAGTTCGACCGGTCGCTGCCGGCGGAGCGTCAGGGTTCGGCGTTCGCCTGCTCCGACCCGACGGGGGTGGGTCCGCGCCTGTTCTTCCAGCGCGTCCCCGAGGGCAAGGTCGTCAAGAACCGGGTCCACCTCGACGTCCGGGTCGGCACGGGGCTCGTCGGTGAGCAGCGCCTCGCGGCCCTCGAGTCCGAGTGCGCACGGCTCGTCGCCCTCGGAGCCACCCGGGGGACGCTGCTGCGCGCCGACGGCTTCAACGAGTCGTGCCAGGTGATGCAGGACGTCGAGGGCAACGAGTTCTGCCTGGACTGAGCGCGACACGGCCACCCCGCACAATCCACGCGAACGGCGGGTGGCCGGATCGACGGCAGGTCTCAGTCGTCGGCCAGGGCGGCGAAGGTCTGCTTGGTCCCGGTGTACCAAGCCATCGACTTCTTCGGGTGCCGCCACCGGGCCTTCATCGCCTGACGGGCCTCCTGGTGGGTGGCGTCGCCCGACTTCTCCGCCTCCTTGAGGTGGCGGTCCTGGGCCTTGATGATCTCGTCGGCCGTGTCGGCCCGGTGGGCGAGGTCGCACGGTCCGCCGAGGTCTCGGCAGGTCATCGTCTTCATGGTCGTCTCCTTCTCGCGGGGGTGTCTCGCTCTACTGACGAGCGGGACGCAGCAGATGTGACAGCCCCCGATCGCTCAGTGCGCCGGCTCCAACCGCCGGATGTCGGTCCACCCCGTCCATCCGCGTTCCTCGAGCAGCTCGAGCAGCCGGGCAGCGCAGGCGAAGGACTCGAGGAAGGCTGTGTCGAGCAGGACGATGAGCTCGTCGCTGACGGGGTGCACGTCCTCGACGCCCTCGGCCTCGGCGGACGCGGCTTCGATGAAGGCGACGACTCGGTCGGCGAGCGTAGGCAGCCGGGGGTCGTCGGGAGCGCAGTCGACGAGGTCGCCGATGTCGAGGTAGAGCCGGCGCAGCACCTCGTGCTCGATCTGGGTCTGCTTGACCTGCATGAGGGTCGCGACGGCGTCGGGCATCTGTGCCGAGATGAGGATCCAGCTGTCGCGCTCGACCTCGATGAGCCGCTCCGGGAAGCCGAGCTCGCGCATCCGGTCGACGTAGGCGACCACCTCGGGCGGCAGCGCCAGGCTGTCGCCGGCCGCGAGCCTGGCGATGCGCTCACGGTGCCGCTGCAGCTCGCGGATCTCGGTGCGCAGGCGGCGGTCGATCTGCGCGACCGCCGCTGCGAGCTCCTCGTCATCCGCATCGAGGAGCTCGTGCACGCGGGACAGCGGGACCCCGGCGTCGGCGAGGGTGCGGATCCGCACGAGCTGGACCACTGCCGCCGCGTCGTAGCGCCGGTAGCCCGAGTGGTCGCGCTCGGGCTCGGGCAGCAATCCCTTGGCGTGGTAGTGCCGGACGGTGCGCACGGTGACGCCGGCGTACGCCGCGAGCTGGCTGATGGTCAGCATGGCCCTATTGTGCGACCTTCGACTCGACCGCGCGGTTCAGCTCGGACCGCCACGTGTCGGCATACGTCGTGACGCCGCTCAGGCGCTCGTCGCAGAAGGCGGCGACGTCGCGGCCCGTGACGTCGAGGACGCGCCGGCCCTCGCGAGCACTGGTCTCGAAGAGCTCGAGGACGTCGCGCAGGACCGCGACGACGTCCATGCCGTCGCCCGAGGTGAAGCGCCACATGTACGACTTCATCTCGCCGTAGACGAGCCGGTAGTCGTGGGGCAACGCGTGCGCCCGCGCCTCCATGGCCTTCCACTCCTTCTTGTCGCCGATGGTCTTGCTCAGCAGGTTGTTCATGACGGTCTCCTTCACGCGGTGGATGGCGTATGCCGGGTCAGGCGAGCTTGCTGCGGTAGGTGCGCATCGCGAGCGCGTAGGCGACGAGGAGGAGCCCGACGCACCAGGCGAGGGCGACCCAGCCGTCGCGGCCGACGGGCTGCTGCTCGAAGAGGCTGCGGATGGTGTTGACGATCGAGGTGACCGGCTGGTGCTCGGCGAACCACTGGACGGGGCCGGGCATGCTCTCGGTCGGCACGAAGGCCGAGCTGACGAAGGGCAGGAAGATCAGTGGGTAGGAGAACCCGCTGACGCCGTCAACGGTCTTGGCCGTGAGGCCCGGGATCACCGCGAGCCACGTGAGGGCGAGGGTGAACAGCAGCATGATCCCGAGGACCGCGAGCCAGGCGAGCACCCCGGCCCCGGTGCGGAAGCCCATCGCCAGGGCGACGAGGACGACGAGCACGAGCGAGGTCAGGTTGGCCACGACCGAGGTCAGCACGTGCCCCCAGAGAAAGGCCGAACGGGTGATCGGCATCGACTGGAAGCGCTCGAAGATGCCGCCCGAGACGTCGGTGAAGAGCCGGAAGGCCGTGTAGGCGATGCCGGAGGCGACGGTGATGAGCAGGATGCCGGGCAGCAGGTAGTTGACGTAGGAGGCGCCGCCGACGTCGATCGCCCCGCCGAAGACGTAGACGAAGAGCAGCAGCATGGCGATCGGCGTGATGGCCGTGGTGATGATGGTGTCGGGGCTGCGCAGGATGTGGCGCAGGGACCGTCTGAGCAGGACGTCGGTGTCGTGGAAGACGTAGGTGGTCATCGCTGGGCTCCTTGGTGGGCGGCGTCGTCGTGGCCGACGATCGCGAGGAAGATGTCTTCGAGGGACGGCTGCTTCTCGACGTACTCGACCTTGGCCGGCGGGAGGAGCTGCTTGAGCTCCGCGAGGGTGCCGTCGGCGATGATGCGGCCCTCGTGGAGCACCGCGATCCGGTCGGCGAGGTGCTCGGCCTCGTCGAGGTACTGCGTGGTGAGCAGGACGGTGGTGCCTCGGCCGGCGAGCTCCTGCACCGTCTTCCACACCTCGATGCGCGACTGCGGGTCGAGCCCTGTCGTCGGCTCGTCGAGGAAGAGCACCGGCGGGTCGCCGATGAGGCTCATCGCGATGTCGAGTCGGCGGCGCATGCCGCCCGAGTAGGTCGCGACGCGCTTTCCGCCGGCCTCGGCGAGGCCGAACCGCTCGAGCAGGGAGTCGGCGATCGCGCCCGGGCCGTCGAGGCGTCGCAGCTGGGCGACGAGGACGAGGTTCTCGCGTCCGGTGAGGATCTCGTCGACGGCGGCGAACTGCCCGGTGAGGCTGATCGCCGCGCGGACCTGGTCGGGCTCGGTGGCGACGTCGTGGCCGTCGACGGCGGCGGTCCCGCCGTCGGCCTTGAGCAGGGTCGAGAGGATCTTGACTGCAGTGGTCTTGCCGGCGCCGTTGGAGCCGAGCAAGGCGAAGATCGTGCCCGCGGGGACGCTGAGGTCGACTCCCTTGAGCACTGCGTGGTCGCCGTAGGACTTGGTGAGCCCGACGATCTCGATGGCTGGTGTCGTGGTCATGTGGACAGCGTGCGACCCTGACGCTGCGTCAAGGTCAAGCCCTGATCGCGACCGACCTTCGAGCGCGCCCGCGACCCGTCAGCGGGCGCTGGCGAGAACGCGTCGCCGAAGGGCCAGCAGCCGCGTCGCGACGTCGGTCTCGACCCGCTCCGGGTCGGTGAGCCAGTCCACGAGGACGCGGTCGTCCCGCGTCACCCCGGACCGCTCGTCGGCGATCGCAGCGGCCATGAGGGCTCCGCTGCGCGGCACCGGCAGGTCCTGGCCGAGCGCCTCGTCGGCCCAGTCGTCTGCCGAGCGGATCAGCTCGTCGTCGACGTGTCGGCGTCGGGCCACCGCCAATGCGTCCGCCGCTGCGGGGAGCGACCCCACCGCGGCCGGATCGGCCACGGAGCGCACCTCGGACACGAGGGCGTCGAGGTGCATCTCGAGCAGCCAGGTCGGCATCCCCCGTGCGGCGAGCACGCGCGAGAGCCACTGGACCTGGTGCACGGCGCGGCTCTCGGCGAGCGTGGCGAGCGAGATGAGCCATGCGGAGTCCGTCGTGGCGAAGCGGGAGCCTCGCTCGCCGTAGCGGATGCCGTAGTAGGGCATCGCGTCGATCGACCCCTGCGCGGCCCGGACGGCGGCACGCAGCAGCGTCGCGTCCGTCGTGATCTCGTAGCCGCCGGAGGACGGGTTGACGACGCCGGCGTCGATGGCCTGCCCCGTGCTGCGGCGGAGGAGTCCGGCCACGACGTGACGGGTCGCCTCGGCGACGAGGGCGGCGACGCGCTCGGGGTCCGCGTCCGGTACGCGCCGGCCCGCGAGCGCTGCGTACAGCACCCGCACGTCGGTGGATCCCGTTGCGACGACGAGGCGCTCGATCCCAACGACCGCTGCGAGGACTGCCGGGTCCTCGAGCGGGCCAGTCACCTTCCGGTCGGCATGGTCGAGGAGGATCCGGTGCGCGTGGTCACCGTCGACGTGCTGTGTCACGCATCCAATCCTTGTGCATGGCTCCACCGTTGGAGTGGCGAACGCCCGACTTCGGAGCACGGGAATGCTCGACGGCCGGCACGCGTTGACGCCAACGGACGGCATACCCATGGGGGGTATGCCGGGTGACGGGCCCCGCCGGGGTCCCGTGGCCCCCAGGACCGGAAGGACGACCATGAACGAGGCGGCGACATCAGCGCACGAGCACCAGGACGCCCACGAGCACCCTGGTGCCCAGGACGCGACTGCGGGCTTGGGTGGCGGGCTGGCCTCCATGGCGGCCGGCGCCACGCTGCACTGCCTCACCGGCTGTGCCATCGGCGAGATCCTCGGCCTCATGATCGGCACCGCCGTCGGGCTCGCCGCCGGCGCGACCATCGCCCTCTCCGTGGCCCTCGCCTTCCTCTTCGGCTACGCGCTCTCGAGCCTCCCCCTGCTGCGCAACGGCCTGTCGCTGCGCGCCGCGCTCGCGCTCGTCCTGGCCGCCGACACCGTCTCGATCCTCACGATGGAGGTCGTCGACAACCTCGTCATGGCCGTGATCCCCGGCGCCATGGATGCCGGCCTCGTCAACGCCGTCTTCTGGGTCGGCATGTCGATCTCGCTCGTCGCTGCGTTCGCCGCCGCCTATCCGGTCAACCGCCACCTCCTCTCGCGGGGGAGGGGCCACGCCTTGACCCACGCGCACCACCGGGCGAGCGGGGCGGTCACCGGTTGGCGCAGGTTCATCCCCGACCTGCCCGCTCCGGCGCTGGCAGCGGCCATCGCTGCGTTCATGCTCGGCGGGCTCGTCGTCGCGGTCGCCGACGGCCTGGCGTGACGCGCCTCTCGTCAGGGATCCGGACGTCGCTCGGTGCGCCCATGATAGAAGTTAGGCATGCCGAACTTCGAGATCCGGCGGCTCGTCACCGGGACGCTCACGACGATCCTCTTCGTCGGTTCCTTCGTGCTGCTGGCCCGGCTGCTCACGTAGTCTCTGGCGGTGGCCAAGACCGAGAACCGCACCGCCGTCGAGGACTACCTCAAGGTCATCTTCTCCCTCGGTGAGTGGCAGGACGAGACGGTGAGCAACGCGGCCGTCGCCGCCCGGCTCGGGGTCTCGACGTCGTCGGTCTCGGAGATGGCGCGCAAGCTCGCCGACGGCGGGCTCGTCGCCCACAAGCGCTACGGCGGGATGCGGCTGACCGACGAGGGTCTCGAGCAGGCGTTGCGGATGGTGCGCCGCCACCGCCTCGTCGAGACCTTCCTCGTCCGGTCCCTGGGCTACTCCTGGGACGAGGTGCACGACGACGCCGAGGTGCTCGAGCACGCCGTCTCGACGCTCATGGTCGACCGGATGGACGACCAGCTCGGCCGCCCGTGGCGCGATCCGCACGGTGACCCGATCCCCACGCCGGACGGCGTGCTGCACCAGCCGACCGCCGAGCCGCTCGCGACGAGCCCTGCGGGGGAGCGCCGCTTCGTCGCCCGCATCGACGACGACGACCCGGCGCTGCTCCGCTGGTTCGCCGAGACCGGAATCGCCGTCGACGCCGAGGTCGTCGTCCGGGAGCGCAAGCCCTTCGGCGGCGCGACCCGGGTCGGGGTCACCCCACCCGGCGAGGTGGCGGGGGTGTCCCACGAGGTCGAGCTCGGCGACCAGGCCGTCGCCGCCCTCCTCGTCAGTTTCGAACCGGCCGCGCCGGATCCGTTGAACGACAAGGGATGTCACTACGTCGGCTGTCGGCACATCGGCGTCCCAAGGGTTTCCGAGAAGAATCGCTAGGCGCACCGAGACGTTGCACGACGCGTGGCGTTCGGCCTACGGTCGGCGCATCGAAAGGGAGTAGTCCCCAACGACCGCATCGACATACTGGCTCCGGCCCGGTGCGGTCGGCCCTGATCGCGACGCCAGCACGGCAGGCGCGGACCCGCGGCGGACGAGACTTTCGATCTCGTGCCGACCCACCGACGGGCGCGCCAGGTCGAGGCTCCCTGCGGTGCCTCGTGGCTGCGCCGAGGAGACCGATCCGATGTCCGCGTTCCTGCTGAGTGCAGCAGTCATCTTCGTCGCCGAGCTCGGCGACAAGAGCCAGCTCATGGCGATGACCTTCGCCACCCGCTTCAAAATGCTCCACGTCCTCGCCGGCATCACGATCGCGACGGCCGTCGTCCACCTCGGCTCCGTCGCCATCGGCGCCGCGATCGGCGACAACCTCCCGCGCGACGCCATCTCGATCACCGCCGGGGTCGCCTTCCTCTTCTTCGCCGCCTGGACGCTGCGCGGCGACTCCCTCTCCGACGAGGAGGCCGCCGTCGCTCGGACGACGAGGCGCACGGCGATCATCGCCGTCACCGTCGCCTTCTTCCTCGCCGAGCTCGGCGACAAGACGATGCTCGCCACGATCACCCTGGCGACCCAGCACGGGTGGTTCGGCACGTGGCTGGGCAGCACCGTGGGCATGGTCGCCGCAGACGCCCTCGCCATCGTCGTCGGCGCAGCCCTCGGCAAGCGTCTGCCCGAGCACGTCATCACGTGGGGCGCAGCCGCGGCCTTCGTCGTCTTCGGTGTCCTGCTCATCGTCGAGGGAGTCCGCTGACCGGAGGTCTCAGGACGCGGATCGTCCGGGACGGGTTCTAGGCTTCCTCTGGCGCCAGCGACCCACGAGCCAAGGAGACCGGGATGAGCGACGTGACCTACGACGACCGGCAGGGCGCCCGCTTCGAGAGAGTGCGGCTGACCGGGGCGACCTTCGAGGACGTCTACCTCGACGGAGCCCGGCTGCACGACGTCGACCTGCGGGGTGCCTCCCTGCGGATGGTGGACCTGCGTGGCCTGCGGGCGCGTGACGTCTGGCTCGAGGACGTCGACATCACCGGCGACGTCGAGAACCTCGTCATCAACGGGGTCGACGTCGCGCCGCTCATCGAGGCCGAACTCGACCGCCGTGACCCCGACCGGCCCAAGATGCGACCGACGGACGCTGCCGGCTACCGCGAGGGCTGGGACGTCGTCGAGCGACTCTGGGCCGGCACGGTCGAGCGGGCGCGCACCTTCCCGCCCGAGCAGCTGCACGAGCGGGTCGACGGCGAGTGGTCGTTCATCGAGACCCTGCGCCACCTCGTCTTCGCCACCGATGCGTGGGTGTGCCGAGCCCTCCTCGGCGACCCCGAGCCCTGGGACGCCCTCGACCTGCCGCACGACGACATGCCGGACAGTCCGCCCGTGCCGCGCGACCGTGATGCGCACCCGACGCTCGACGAGGTCCTCGCACTGCGGGCCGACCGGATGGCGACGGTGCGTCGCGTCGTCGACGGCCTCACCGACGACGACCTCGCCCGCACGACCGAGCCCGTCACGGCCGCCGGCTACCCCGAGCCGGAGCCGTATGCCGTGACCCGGATCCTGCGCACCATCCTCAACGAGGAGTGGCAGCACCGCCTCTACGCCGAGCGCGACCTCGACGCCCTCGCTGCCCGCGAGGACACCGGAGTCGACTCCGGAGTTGACGCCGGAGTTGACGCGGGAGTCGACGCAGGATCTGTCGCGCGCTGACGCGCCGACCGGTGCTGACCCCGCGCTCGGCGGGCTCACAGCCGGCTCCCGGCCGTTTCCCACCCGCGGCTCCTACGGTGCCCCATCACCATGCGTGCGCGGGCGCCCGGAGCCGCCGGTGCCGCCGACATCAGGAGGTTCCCGTGGCAGATCTCGGGTGGCCGGAGCTCAGCATCATCGCCCTCGCCGTCGTGCTCCTCTTCGGCTGGAAGCGGATGCCCGACATGGCCCGCAGCCTCGGACGGTCAGCACGCATCTTCAAGTCCGAGGTCGACCAGATGCGGTCGGAGCCCGACGCCACCACCGGACCCGCCGGGAGCACCACCGCCCGCCCCTCCGGGAGCACCACCGCCGGGGCCGCCGACGGGACCCTCTCGGCGGCTGACGACCGCGTGGCGGCTGCCGACGCCGAGGTGGCCCGGCTCCGAGCCGAGCTCGAGGCGCGGAGGCACGCGAGCGGCTCGCACTAGTCTGCGACGGTGACGAGCGACCCCTCCACCCCGGGACCCGACGCCGAGCCCAAGCACCCGTCAGCCGGCGAGCGCCCCGCACTGCCGGCAGCGGTGGCGCTCCTCGTGGCCGACGTGGGTGCCGAGCCCCTGGACGAGCAGGTTCCCGCAGGGGTGGAGGTGCTCGCCGGTGTGCCGACCGCGGCCATCACGTCTCTCGCCGAGGTCGCGGGTGCCGAGGTCGGCGTCTGGGAGATGACGCCGGGCACGGTCACCGACGTCGAGGCCGACGAGGTCTTCGTCGTGCTCTCCGGCAGCGCCACCCTCGGGGTGGAGGGCGGTGTGACGCTCGAGCTCGGACCCGGTTCCGTCGTGCGGTTGCCCGAGGGCGCTCGCACGACGTGGACCGTCACCGAGACGCTCCGCAAGGTCTACGTCACGCCCCGGGGCTGACGGCATACGCCATCGGGCGTGGCGGCATACGCCATCGGGCCTGACCGCACACTCCCGCTCGGTCAGGCGACGGTGTGGATCGGGTCGCTCGGCAGCTGACGCACCTTGGCGCGGCGGCGCCGGCGCTCCGGGATCATCGAGCGCATCTCCTCGAGGCGGCCGAAGCACAGCAGCCGGTCCTCGGCCTCGAGCACGACGCGGCGCCGCGGGTTGGGGACGACGCTCGTGCCACGGTGCAGGGTGAGCACCTGCAGGTCGCGCTCCTCGAGCCCCGAGTCGCCGATCGTCTTGCCGATGATGTCGGCGCCGGCGTGCACGACGAGCTCGGCGACGCCGTAGCCCGTCGAGACCGTGAGCCGCTGGCGCACGTCGATCTCGGGGAAGGCGACCTGGCCGGCGATGTGGTCGATGATCGCGCCGGCGACGTCGAGCTTCGTCGCGGCCTCGATGCCCTCGAGGCCGGGGGAGGAGTTGACCTCCATGACGAGCGGCCCGTCGTTGCCCTCGAGCATGTCGACGCCGGCGACGCGCAAGCCCATGATCTGGGCCGAGCGCACGGCGGCCTGCTCGTACTCCGGCGTCAGCTCGACCGCCTCGACGGTGCCACCGCGGTGGACGTTGGAGCGGAACTCTTCGCCGCTGGCCCGTCGCCGCATCGCGGCCACGACGCGGTCGCCGACGACGAGGGCGCGGATGTCGCGGCCCCGGCTCTCGGTGACGAAGCTCTGGATGAGGACGTTCTGCTTCGTGCTGTGCAGCGTCTCGATGATCGCCTCGGCGATCTTGATGTCGGGCGCGAGGATGACGCCGATGCCCTGGGTGCCCTCGAGCAGCTTGATGACGACGGGAGCGCCGCCGACCCGCTCGATGGCCGGCATGACGTCGGCGCGGTTGCGCACGAACGTCGTTGCCGGCATGCCGATCTGGTGGCGCGAGAGGATCTGCGCGGCGCGGAGCTTGTCGCGGGCGTTGGAGATGCCGTTGGCCGTGTTGGGCGTGTAGACGTCCATCTGCTCGAACTGCCGCACGACGGCCGTGCCGAAGTAGGTGATCGAGTTGCCGATGCGCGGCAGCACCGCGTCGTAGTCGGAGATCGGGCGTCCGCGGAACTGGAGATCCGGCTCCGGGCCCGACAGGTCGATGGCGAAGCGGAGCGTGTTGAGCACCCGCACCTGGTGCCCGCGGTCGAGCGCTGCGGTGCGCAGGCGCTGCGTCGAGTAGGCACGCGGCGCGCGGGAGAGGATCGCGAGTTTCATGCAGGGTCCTGCCAAGATGGGCGGGTGTCTGGGCCGGCCTATTCAAGCACTCCCGTCGGGTGGAGGGAGTGGGTCGGTATGCCCGGAATCGACCTGCCGTGGCTCAAGGCCAAGATCGACACGGGCGCTCGCACGTCGTCGCTGCACGCCGAGGACATCGAGGAGTTCGACCGCGACGGGCAGCCCTGGGTGCGCTTCACCGTGCACCCCTGGCAGGACGCCGACGACGACGGCCGCACCATCGAGTGCCCGGTCCACGACCGACGCAGCGTGCGCAGCTCGTCGGGGCACGTGACCAAGCGCCTCGTCGTGCGGCTCGACCTCGCGCTCGCCGGCCGCACGGTCCCCGCCGAGGTGACACTGAGCAAGCGTGACCGGATGGGCTTCCGGATGCTCGTCGGTCGGGAGGCACTGCGCCAGGGCTACGTCGTCGACCCCTCGCGGTCGTACGCCGGCGGCAAGCCCCCCAAGGACGTCCGGCGCCGCAACCGCGGTCGCTGACCGGCGCGGACGAGGGTGGTCGCGAGCAGGGCGACTGCCGCGGCACCGAACGGCGCTCCGGGGCCGTATGCCGTCCCGAGCGTCGTGAGGATCGCCGGCGCGACCGAGGTGGCGAGACCCCACGTCAGTCCCAGCACGGCGAGGTAGGTGCCGCGGGCGCCGTCGGGAGCGAGGGTGCCGGCGCGGGCCATCGTCGTCGCGATGACGAGCAGGCCGCCGACGTCGAAGGCGACGAGACCGGCGGCGAGGGTCACCGGGTGGCCGGCGAGGGCGATCGTCGCGAGCCCGGCCGACGCGACCACCTCGCCGACGAGGAGGACCCCCGCGTCGTCGGTCCGGTGACGGAGTGCAGCCGCGAGCCAGGCGCCCGGGACGCTGGCCGCCGCTCCCGCGGCGAGGACCCAGCCGGTCACGGCCGGAGACAGGCCCCGCTGCTCGACGAGGAGCGGGAACCCAAAGACGACGACCATCGTCACCGTCGCGGCGACCGTCCCGAAGGCGACGACGGGCCGCAGGCGCCGATCCGTCAGGGCGGCGACCCAGCGTGCGCGGGCCGGCGTCGAGCGCGCGTCGGCCGTGACGTCGTGGCGTGGCAGGATGCCCACCCGACGGCCGTCCTGGTCGAGGGGGCGGTTCGTTGTGGGTGTCGTGGCGCGGGGGATGCGGTGTGCCACGAGGGCTGCGCACGCGAGGCAGGTGGCGGCGTCGACGACGAAGAGCCAGCGCAGGCCGACACCCGAGACGGCTGCTGCGACGACACCGGCGAGGATGCCTGCGACGGCCAGTGAGGCGTTGAGCGCCGAGTAGGCGAAGGCGCGGGAGTGCTCGGGCACGAGGTCGGAGACGAGCGCCTGCGTCGGCGGCTCGACGACCTCGTAGGCGAGCCCGAGCAGGACCGCCCCGACGAGGGCCCAGGGCAGGGACGGCGCCGCCGCGACGACGAGCTGTGCCGCGGCGCAGGCGACGAGACCGAGGAGCATCGTCGGCCGGTGGCCCCACGCGTCGGCGAGGTGGCCGCCGACGATGCGCGAGGGGATCGTCGCGGCGCCGAAGCAGGTGAGGACAAGTGCGGTCCCGGCCGCCCCCGCTCCGAGGTCGCGGACGAGGAGCACGCCGAGGAAGGCCATCGAGAAGCCACCGAGCCGATTGACGCACCGGGCGAGGACGAGGAGGCGCAGCTCCGGCGGAAACGTGGTCATCGCGCTCGTGGTCCGCACGCGGACTCCTGACTGTCGAACTAGACTTTGACAGTCATGAACCTAGGCGCGGAAGGAGTGACTGGTCAAATGCGTTTCGACAGTCATGTCGAGCGACTGCTCGACGCGGCGGTGGCCCTCGTCAACCTCGCGTGCCCGGGGGAGGCGCGTGGGACGGCCTACGCCCCTCCCGTCGGCGACGCGCTGGCGCTCGGCGTGGCCGACGCGACGTCGTCGGCGGACCGACGCTCCCGGCCGACTGCCGAGGAAGCTCTCGGGCTGCTCGAGGTCGTGCCGCGCGTCCGCACCGTCTTCGAGGCCGCCGGTCGTGGCGACCTCGCGACGGCGGCCGGGGTCGTCAACGACCTGCTCGCCGCGACCGAGGCCCGTCCGCGCCTCGACCTCGACGAGGCGGGTGGCCACCAGCTGCACTTCCACGGACCTGACGACGGCTTCGTCCGCGGCTGGCAGGCCGGGATCGCCTCAGGCCTGGCCGTCGCCATCGGCAGTGACCTCGGCGGCCGGCTCGGTGTGTGCGACGCGCCCGTCTGCGACCGCGTCTACGTCGACGGGTCGAAGAACGGCACGCGTCGCTACTGCTCGACCCGGTGCCAGAGTCGCGTCAAGGCCGCCGCTCACCGCGCCCGCACCCGCTGACCCCACGACCCCCCGGACCCACGCGACGGGGGGCGGGGCTCTCAGGTGGTGGCGGCGTCGTGGGCGGCCCAGAGGCGGGCCTCGGCGTCGGCGTCCATCGGGCCGCCGCCGCGGTTCGTCGGCCGCTCCGGCAGGCCCTCGCGCTGCAGCCAGGCCCACGTGTCGGCGACCGTCTCGGGCATCGGCCGGCAGTGCAGCCCCGCCGCCCGGGCGGCAGAGGTGTCGAGGGCGTGCAGGCCCGCGAGCTCGCCGGTGGGCGGGACCCAGATCGGCAGCTCGGTCCACGGCTGGACACCGGCCGCCTCGACCGTCTCCGGGTCGAGCCAGACGAGCTCGGCGTCACTCCCCGTCACGGTGCGCACCTCGTCGAGCAGGGCGCCGATCGTCGTGTGGCCGGGGTCGCTCACCACGTTGAACGTGCCGACCGGCCGTGACCCGAGCACCCAGTCCGCGATGTCCCGGCAGTCGACGTACTGCAGCGGCCGCTCGTGGGGTCCCGGCGCGGGCACGCGCCCGCCCGCCGCGATCCGCTTGAGCCAGAACGGCATCCGGCCGACCATCTCGTAGGGCCCGAGGATGAGGCCCGCCCGTGCGATGGCCACGTCACCGCCGAACTCCGCCAGGGCGGCGAGCTCGCCGCCCCGCTTGGCCGCGGCGTAGTCGGAGGCGTCCGTCGAGGCCGGGTCGCCCTCCACGACGGGCGCGCCCTCGTCGGATCCCACGGCGATGGGCCACGTGTAGACCGAGCACGACGAGATGTAGGTGTAGTGCCCTGCGCGACCGCGGAGCAGCCGCGCCGACGTCTGCACCGCGACGGGCTCGGCCGACCACGTGTCGACGACGGCATCCCACTCGTCGTCCCCGAGCGCCGTGCGCAGCGCGTCGGGGTCGAGGCGGTCGGCGTGGCGCGCCTCGGCGCCCTCGACGGCGGTGCCGGTGAGGCCCCGGGTCACCGTCGTGACGTCGTCGCCGCGGGCGAGGGCAGCCTCGACGAACGCGCGGCCGACGTGGTGGGTGCCTCCGAGCACGAGCAGTCTCATGGGCACGATCCTCGCCCGCGCCGGCCGCCGCGCCAAGGGCCCTTCGCTGTCGACGTAAGACCAGCGCGGGTCCGGATGGGACGTGTGCCTACGCCCAGTCGTCGATGCGCGCCGTCGCCGCACGACCGTCGGTCAGGTCGGCGACGTGCTGCGAGAAGCGCGGGCACGCGACGATGTCGTGCGCCCTGCACCGCAGTGCGTGCTCGGTCATCTCGCGTGACCGCTCGATCGACCGTGCCCGCTCGTCGAGGTCGCGCAGGTGGGCCTCGAGCACCTCGTGCCGTCCGGCCGCCTCGCCGTCGAGCAGCACGCCGATCTGCTCGAGCGTCATGCCGGCCGCCTTGTTGCGGAGGATGGCCGCGACACGGACGAGGTCGCCCCGGCCGTAGCGCCGGTAGCCGGACCCATCGCGCTCGGGCGTGAGCAGCCCGAGCGTCTCCCAGTGGCGCAGCACGTTCGTCGGCAGGTCGAAGCGTGCCGCCAGCTCTCCGACGGTCCAGCTCTCGTTGCGCGCCCTTGCCTTCATGTCGACATGAAGGTACACGCTGGATCGCAACAGGCACAGGGCCGCCCAGCCCTCGCCGGATCGATCACCCAGGGAGCCACCATGACCGCCAGCACGCACACCGACGTCGCCGTCATCGGCGGAGGCCCCGCCGGCCTCCAGGCCGCACTCACCCTCGGTCGCGTCCACCGAGACGCCGTCCTCTTCGACGACGGCACCTATCGCAACGCCACGGTCAGCCACATGCACAACGTCGTCGCCCTCGACGGCACTCCGCCGGCGGACTTCCGCGCCGACGCGCGAAAGCAGCTCACGGCATACGACACCGTGAGCGTGCGGGAGCAGCGCGTCGAGTCGGTCGAGGAGGCTGACGGGTTGTTCCGGCTGTACGTGGCCGACGGCACGGCCGTGACGGCGCGGGCCCTCGTCCTCGCCACCGGCGTCCGTGACACCCTCCCGCCCGTGCCCGGGCTGGACGCGTTGTGGGGCGACCTCGTCGCGCACTGTCCCTTCTGTCACGGCCACGAGCTCAGCGGTCAGCGCGTCGGCATCCTCGGGGCGACCATCGCCCCGCACCTATCGGGCCTGCTCGGACGCATCGCGTCCGAGATCGTCGTGCTCACGGACGGAGACGCCGTGCCCGACGGTCTCCCGGTGGGGACCACCGTGCGCACCGAGCGTGTCGTCTCGGCCGAGCGGCACGGCCGGGGCGTACGCGTGGTGCTCGCGGGTGCTGACGGCGAGCAGGTGCCCGCCGGGACGACCGAGCAGGTCGCCGGGCTCTTCGTGAAGCCGGAGCTGAGCCAGTCGGCGCCCTTCGCCGAGCAGCTGGGACTCGAGCTCAACCCGTCCGGCGCCGTGCGGGTTGACGAGTTCGCCCGGTCGAACCGGGAGCGGGTGCTCTGTGCCGGTGACATGGCGCACCTGCCCGCCTACCCGATGCCGATGGCCTCGGTCGTCGCCGCGGCGGCGTCCGGCCAGCTCGCGGCCTCGGCGGCGATCATGGCCTTGACGGCGCGCTGACCTCTGACAGGGTGGGGGCGTGGGAACCACGCACGACTGGAGCAGGGCGGTCGACCCCGACCATCTCGACGAGATCCGCACCAACGCAGGTGCGTTCGCTGCCGGAGGCCCGCTGAGGCTCGTCCTCGAGGTGCTCGCCTACCCCGTCGACGAGGCTGTCGAAGGACGCACGACCCGGATCCGTGTCGTGCTCCACGCCGACGGCTCGGTCTCGGTGGCCGACGACGGCCGCGGCACCGAGACCCGCGTCGACGAGGACGGTGTCGCGCGCGTCAAGCCGATCATGGCGACGAAGGACCTGCGCTTCTACGGCCGCGACGACGCACCGCTGCTGCCCGACGGGTCGCCGCGAGCCGGCATCTCGGTCGTCGCCGCCCTCAGCGAGTGGGTCGTCCACACCAACCGGCGTGCCGAGGGCGGCTGGAGCCAGCGCTTCGAGCACGGCCTGCCACAGGGGGTGCTGGAGGCCGTGCCCGGTCAGGCGTCGACGGGGACGGTCGTCCAGTTCCGGCCCGACCCGGCGCTCGTCCCGGGCTCCCTCACCGCCGACGAGGTCCGGGCTGCCGCGCAGGCGTACACCGCAGCGGTGCCGATCGAGGTCGTCGCCGAGAGCGTGTGACCGACCTGCCGCGACGCGTGTGGCGGGGCGCTCACTCGAGTGGGGCCTGGCGCTCACCCGAGTGGCGGGCGCTCACTGGAGTGGGGCGGGACCGGGTGGGTGCCGGCGGGGCGGCATACGATGCTGGGATCCCGAGAAGCTCGAAGGAGTGGCCCATGCCGCGCGACCTCGCCCCCGACCTCGTCGAGCGCCTCACGAAGGCGTTCGAGGCCGACCCCACCGCACGAATGCTCCAGAATGCCGTCACGACGACGTCGGTCGACGAGATCGCGCTCGACCGCCGGGTGGTGACGGGCATCGACCACTCGGTCTCGAACCTCCTCGACGACTGGACGGCGACCTCCCAGGAGAAGAGCGGCCGTTGCTGGCTCTTCGCCGGCACCAACCTGCTGCGCGCGAGTGCCCGCGAGAAGCTCAAGGTCAAGGACTTCGAGTTCTCGCAGAACCACCTGCTCTTCTGGGACAAGTTCGAGAAGGCCAACCACTGGCTCGAGTCCGTCATCGCGACGTCCGACCGTGACGTCGACGACCGCACCGTGGCGCACCTGCTCGCCACGCCGGCCGAGGACGGCGGGCAGTGGAACATGTTCGTCGCGCTCGTCGTCAAGCACGGCCTCGTGCCCAAGATCGCGATGCCCGAGACGAAGAGCTCGAGCAACACCGGTCAGATGAACCGCGACCTCAGCACGATCCTGCGCCAGGCCGCGCGCGACCTGCGGGCCGCGGCAGCCGACGGCGCCGGCGCCGAGGACCTCCAGGACGCCAAGGAGCAGGTGCTCGTGACGGTCCACCGTCTGCTCTGCATCCACCTCGGCACGCCGCCGGAGTCGTTCGTGTGGCAGTGGAAGGACACCGACGGCGGCTTCCACCGTGACGGCACGATGACGCCGCTCGAGTTCGCCGAGCGCTACGTCACGGTGCCGCTCGAGGACTACGTGTGCCTCGTCAACGACCCTCGCGCGAGCAGCCCCTACGGGCACACCTTCACGGTCGAGCACCTTGGCAACGTCGTCGGGGCGCCGCCGGTCACCTACCTCAACGTCGAGCCGGATCTCATGAAGTCCCTTGCGGCACAGGCGATCGTCGGCGGCGAGCCCGTCTGGTTCGGGTGCGACACCGGCCAGATGTCCAACGCCACCCTCGGGCTCTGGGACGCCGGCCTCTTCGACCGCGCCGCGATCTACGGCACCGAGCCGAGTCTCGGCAAGGCCGACCGGCTGCTGCACCACGAGTCGCTCATGACGCACGCCATGCTCTTCACCGGCGTCGACCTGCTCGACGACGTCCCGCGTCGTTGGCGCGTCGAGAACAGCTGGGGCACCGAGAAGGGCGACAAGGGCTTCATGACGATGAACGACTCGTGGTTCGGCGAGTTCGTCTTCGAGGTGGCCGTGCGCCGCGACGCGCTGCCCGCCGAGCTGCAGGAGGCGCTGACCCGCGACCCGATCGTGCTCCCCGCCTGGGACCCGATGGGCGCCCTCGCCGGCTGACTCCCTTCCGCTCCGCGTCGAGCGCGCCGCTGCCGGTCAGGCGGCGGCGCGCTCTGCGTCGGCGGGTGCACGTGATGGACTGGGTGGACCATGCTCCCGAGCTCCCGCGACCCACGTGATGACGACCAGGACCGCACGGTGGCCCTGGCTGCCCAGCTGAGCGCCGTGCACGACGACCTGCGGGCCCGGGTGCGCGTCCTCCGTGACAGCCTCGGCCGGGACGGCGCGCCGGCGGCCGGCGCTTCCTCGCCGGTCGCCGGGCTCCTCGCGCACTGCCTCGGCTTCTGCCGCGCCCTCCAGGCCCATCACACCGGTGAGGACGACGGACTCTTCGCCGCGCTCCGCGCCGAGCGCCCCGACCTCGGCCCGATGCTCGACAAGCTCGCCGAGGACCACCACCTCGTCGCCGGCATCCTCACCCGGGTGGCCGTCCTCGCCGAGGAGGCGTCGGAGACATCGGAGGCGTCGGGGGCGCGCCGGACTCGTCTCGTGGGGGAGCTCGACGGGCTCATGGCGATCATGGACTCCCACTTCGCCTTCGAGGAGCGCAGCATCGGCGCCGCGCTCGACGGCCTCGACGACCGCTCGTGGGTCGGGGCCGTGCTGACGGCGCGTGGCACGTGAGCGCCCGCCCGGCGAGGGCGACCGGCCTGACCTACGCTGCCAGACGATGACGACCTCTGACGCACCCCGCACGACACCGGGCCCGGCGACGGACGCCGACGTGCCGGCATACGTCCGCTCCCTCGGGTTGCCGGGGCTCGCCGACATCCACGTGCACTTCCTGCCCGACGCCATGCAGCGCAAGGTGTGGGCCTACTTCGAGGACGCCGAGACGCACTACGGCGCGCCGTGGCCGATCACGTACCGCGACGAAGAGCCGACGCGTCTGGCGACGCTGCGCGCTCTCGGGCTCCGGGCGATCCCGGCTCTCGTCTACCCGCACAAGCCCGGCATGGCGACGTGGCTCAACGAGTGGTGTGCCGACTTCGCCCGGAGGGTGCCCGACGCCGTGCACTGCGCGACGTTCTACCCGGAGCCCGGCGTGGGTGACCAGGTGGCGGCGGCCCTCGACGACGGGGCCGGCCTCTTCAAGATCCACGTCCAGGTCGGGGACTTCACCCCGGACGACGACCGGCTCGACCCGGCGTGGGCGCGGCTCGAGGCCGCCCGCGTGCCCGTCGTCGTCCACGCCGGGTCGGCGCCCATCCGCGGCACCCACACCGGCCCGCGAGCGGTGCGTGAGGTGCTGCGCAGGCACCCCGACCTCGTCCTCGTCGTCGCCCACCTCGGCATGCCGGAGTACCACGAGTTCGCCGACCTCGCGGAGGAGTTCGCCGGCGTGCACCTCGACACGACGATGAGCGGCACGGACTTCACGAACCGTTTCGCGCCATTCCCCGACGGCTACGTCGACCGTCTCGGCGGGCTGCGCGACCGGGTCGTGCTCGGCTCGGACTTCCCGAGCATCCCCTACCCCTACGCCCACCAGGTCGACGCGCTCGCCCGTCTCGACCTCGGCGACGACTGGATGCGTGCCGTGCTCTGGCACAACGGCGCCCGTCTGCTGGGTCTGCCCACCACGTAGCCGTGGCAAGCCGCACCGGACGTCAGCCCAGGTGCTCGGCGAGGAAGGCCTCGGTGCGGCGGATCGAGGTGTCCCAGTGCGGGGACGTCAGCGTGTGCCGCCCGCCGGGATAGATGCGCAGCTCGACGTCCTTGCCCTCGGCCTTCAACGCCGCGACGGACTCGCGCGACCACGACAGCGGGCAGTCCTCGTCGGCGGTGCCGTGGTGGATGAGGAGCGGCTCGGTGATCCGGCCGAAATAGGTGCGCGGGCTCGTCGCCGCCCAGGCCGCCGGCTGCGCCTCGGGAGTGCCCAGGCGGCCGATGACGGCGCGGGCCGCGCCCGAGCGGGAGGCGTCGCGCCGCACCCACGTGTCGAAGTTGTCGACGGTGTCGGAGCTGACCGGCGCGTAGGCCACGGCCGCGCGGAAGAGCCCCGGGCGTACGACCAGGGCGGTGTAGACGACCCCGCCGCCCATCGACCGGCCGATGAGCGCGACGCGGTCGGGGTCGACCACCTGCGCCTTCTTGAGCGCCAGCCCGGCGTTGATGGCATCGACCGCGTAGCCCGCTCGGAGGTTGGCGTCGTTGCGCGGGTCCGTGTCGGACTGCGCGTGGTTGCGGTAGTCGATGTGCAGCGTGACGTAGCCCTGCCGCGCGAGGTGGTCGCGCTCGCGGAGCATGGTCTCGCCGTTCGTGTAGGCCGCGGGGTCGACGTAGCCGTGCGCGAGGACGACAGCCGGGAACGGGCCCGTGCCGCGCGGGATGTTGATGCGCCCCGAGATCGTCAGCCCGTTGCTCTCGTAGGTCGCGAAGTACTGTCGGTACGCGTCGGTGCTGCCGCGCTCGCGCCCGAGCCTGAGGTTGCCGCCGTCGTACTGCATCGCGATGAGCGCCGCGATCGACGCCGGATCGGGCGCGGGCTTCGGCGTGCTGGTCGGACCGGGTGTCGGGGTCTGCTCCGGTGCCGTCGTGGAGGGCGCCGGGGACGGAGCGCTCGACGCGCTGGCGTATGCCGTCGGGCCGGCTCCCGTCGTGCCGCCCCCTCGGTCGTCGGTGGGCCCCACGGTCGAGCAGGCGCCGAGCAGCAGCGCGGCGGTGAGGCCGACGGCGAGGGCTCGTGGGGTGCGCACGTCTCGAGTCTCACCCGTGGGAGGCGGGATTCCCAGCCCGCTCCCAGCCTTCGTGCCCGATCCGAGACCTTCCCGACGGGGTCAGTGGAGCGCGGCGGCGGCCTCGAGGACGGTCCAGGCCTGCAGCTGCGGCGACAGCTCGAGCGGTGGCACCGGTGCGGGCCCGCCCGGCTCGACGGCGAAGACCGACGGGTCACGCCGACCTGCGACCCGCAGGCTGCCGCGACCGGTCCACAGCGCGTCGGCCGTGCCCGTGACGAGCCGCCGTGCGGTCTCCCGCGCCTCCGGGTCGAGGGCCGGGACGTTCGCGGCGAGCGCGAGGTAGCGCACGAGGATCCCGGTGAAGAGGCCGCCGTCGCCGCCGCCGTGCGTCCGAAGCACCCGGGCGCCACCGACCTCGGTCGTCAGCCACGCGTCCACCGCGGCGACGAGCGCGGCTGCCCGCGCGAGGCTCTGGTCGTCCCCGAGCGTCACGAGCGCGCCGAGCACCGTGCCCTGGTTGTACGACCACACGTCGGGGACGAGCACCTCCTCACCACCCAGGAGCCGGATGCCGTCGAGCACGAGTCCGCTCTCCACCGACCACAGGCGCGCGTAGAGCCAGTCGACGAGCCGGCGAGCCTCGTCCGTGTCGCCGAGACGGGCGAGGTGCAGCGCGGCCGGGCCCGTCGCGGGACTGTTCTTGAAGTCGCGGTCCCGGCTCCAGAAGAGGCCGCCCCCGAGGTCGTCCGTGTGCGCCGACCGCAGCTGCGCCGTGAGGTGGCTGCCGGCCGAGCGGAGGCGTCGGCCCCGCGCGGTGCGCCCGATCTCGTCGTGCAGGTCCTGCAGCCGACCGGAGGCGAGCGCGAGCCAGGCCATGTCGTCGTAGAAGTCGTTGACCCAGCGCACCCGGTTGCGCAGCCGGATCGTCGAGAGCAGCCGGTCACCCTGTCGGGCACGGGCCTCCGCGCCTGCCGGGTCACCGGCGCGCAGGGACCGGAGGCCTGCGTCCACGACCGCATCGAGGTAGTGCGCCTGCCACCAGTAGTGCCACGCCCCGCGGAGGCCGCCGAACGTCCGTGACCCCGGCGGCGCGGGGTGCACGATGCGCGCGAGGTGCGTCAACGGCATACGCCCGAGCCGCCCGGCGAAGAGCGCCGTGACGGACCGCTCGGCCTCGGCGGCGCGCTCGTCGAGGACGGCCGGGGGAGCGGTCGGGGCGTCGGCGGCTGACACGCTGCGACGCTACCGCGACCCCCGCCACACCTGACTGTGGAAGGGTCGGTGGCGGTGTCGAGATCGCGGCCACGGCTCCGACGTCCCTGACGAGACGTGAATCGGCCGCCACGACGGCGCCAGGACGAAGGAGTCGACGTGAAGTACCTGCTCATGATCTGGAGCAACCCGCAGATGTGGGGGCACCCGATCTTCCTGCGCACGCCCGAGGCCGCGGCCATGACCGACGACGAGCGCGCCGGGATGCTGCGCGACTTCGAGGAGCTCATGGGCGAGATCAGCGAGTCGGGTGAGCTCGTGACCGCGCAGGCGCTCGCGGACCCGCTGACGGCCCGGAGCGTGCGGGTGCGCGACGGCGAGAGCCTCGTCACCGACGGTCCCTTCGTAGAGTCGAAGGAGCAGATGGCCGGCTACTTCGTCGTCGACTGTGCGACTCCCGAGCGGGCCGAGGAGATCGCGGGACGCTTCCCCGACGCCCGGTTCGCTGTCGTCGAGGTGCGCCCGCTCATGGGTGGATCGGCCGAGGACCTCTGAGAAGGCTTGTGACGTGGGCGGATCCGTGGTGACCGACGACCTGTGGCGCAGCGTGACGCCGCAGGTCATCGGGGCGCTCGTGCGTCGCTACCGGGACTTCGACCGTGCCGAGGAGGCCGCCCAGGAGGCGCTGCTCGCCGCGGCGGCGCAGTGGCCCGAGGAGGGCGTGCCGGACGACCCCAAGGCGTGGCTCATCCGGGTCGGCTCGCGTCGCCTCATCGACGGCCTGCGCAGCGACGAGGCGCGGATCCGACGCGAGCTCGCCGATGCGACCAACGTGCCGGTCGGCGACCTCGTCGTTCCGCCTGCGTATGCCGCCGGGCCGGCCGACCACGACGACACCCTGACGCTGCTCCTCCTGTGCTGCCACCCCGCGCTGGCTCCAGCGTCACGGATCGCCCTGACCCTCAGGGCGGTCGGCGGTCTGACGACGGCGCAGATCGCCCATGCGTTCCTCGTGCCCGAGGCGACGATGGCGCAGCGGATCAGCCGCGCCAAGCAGCGGATCCGCGAGTCGGGGGCCGAGTTCCGGATGCCGCCGCCCGACGACGTGCCCGAGCGGCTGCGGGAGGTGCTCCACGTCCTCTACCTCGTCTTCACCGAGGGTCACACGGCGAGCAGTGGCGACTCGCTGCACCGGATCGACCTGACGGCAGAGGCGATCCGCCTGACGCGCCAGGCGCACGCCCTCCTGCCCGATGACGGCGAGGTCGCCGGGCTGCTCGCCCTCATGCTGCTCACCGAGGCGCGACGGCCGGCCCGGACGAGCGAGGCCGGTGAGCTCGTGCCGCTCGCCGAGCAGGACCGCTCTCGGTGGGACACGGCATACGTCCGGGAGGGCGTCGCCCTCGTGACCGACGCCCTGACGCGGACCCGGCTCGGGCCCTACCAGGTGCAGGCGGCGATCGCGGCCGTGCACGACGAGGCGCCGACGGCGGCGCAGACGGACTGGGAGCAGGTGCTGGCCCTCTACGGGCTGCTCGAGCAGCTCGCGCCCGGGCCGGTCGTGACGCTCAACCGCGCCGTCGCGCTCGCCATGGTCGAGGGACCTGTCGCCGGGCTCGCCGTGCTGGACGACCTCGAGCAGGACAAGCGGCTCGCCCGGCACCACCGGCTGCACGCGGTGCGCGCCCACCTCCTCGAGATGTCGGGAGCCGCCGCCGGTGCTCGCGACAGCTACCTGCTCGCGTCCCGGCTCACGACGAGCATCCCCGAGCAGGACCACCTCCGACGAAAGGCCGAAGCCCTGTGAGCGACACCCCAGCCGCCCCGAGCGCCGTCACCGAGAGCGACGTCGATCTCGGCGACGGGCACGTGCTGCACGTCTACGACACCGGCGACCTCGGGGCCGGCGGAGCCGCCGACGTAGCGCCGCTCGTCGTCGTGTGGCACCACGGGACGCCCAACATCGGCGCACCGCCACGGCCCCTCTTCGAGGCCGCGGCCCGGCTCGGCATCCGCTGGGTGTCCTACGACCGGCCCGGCTACGGCGGGTCGACGCCTCGGCCGGGCCGGGACGTCGCCTCGGCCGCCCGGGACGTGGCTGCCGTCGCCGACCACCTCGGCGTGGGGTCCTTCGCGGTCATGGGGCACTCGGGCGGCGGCACGCACGCCCTCGCGTCGGGCGCGCTGCTCGGCGAACGGGTGCGATCCGTCGTCAGCGTCTCCGCGGTCGCTCCGTTCAGCGCCTCGGGGCTGGCGTTCTTCGCCGGCATGGCGCCCGGCGGTGAGGCCTCCCTCCGCGCTGCAGCAGCTGGTCGCGAGTCCAAGGAGCGCACGAGGCCGCGGCCGCACAGGCGCCGGCGGGTGAGACCGACGTCGGCTTCGTGGAGGCAGACGAGGCGGCGTTCGCCGGACCGTGGGGCTGGTTCGGCTCCGTCGTCGGGCCCGCCCTCGCTGCGGGTCCGGCGGCGCTCATCGACGACGACCTGGCCTACGTCTCCGACTGGGGCTTCGAGCCCGGCGCCGTGTCGGCCCCCACGCTCGTCGTGCACGGCGGGGCCGACCGGATCGTCCCGGCCTCGCACGGCCAGTGGCTCGCGAGTGCCCTCCCCGACGCCGACCTGTGGCTCCAGCCCGGCGACGGCCACATCTCGGTGCTCCGCACCGCCGAGGACGCGCTCACCTGGCTGGCCCGGACCGCCCGACGATCCTGAGGGCCGGCCCCCGGCTGGTTCGAGGTGATCGCGGGGTCCACGCGGGGCGTCGGCATCACCTCGAACCGGGGTCTGGCGGCGACGGCGCGGCTTGCGTTGGAGCGCACTCGAAGTCATAGCGTCGAACGCATGACGAAAACGTGGTTCATCACCGGAACGTCCCGTGGGTTCGGTCGCGAGTGGGCGATCGCCGCACTCGAGCGAGGCGACAACGTCGCCGCGACCGCCCGCGACACCTCCACCCTCGACGACCTCGTCCAGACCTACGGCGAGCGGCTGCTGCCGATCGCCCTCGACGTCACCGACCGCGACGCGGACTTCGCCGCCGTGCAGCAGGCGCACGATCGGTTCGGCCGTCTCGATGTCGTCATCAACAACGCCGGCTACGGCCACTTCGGCTTCGTCGAGGAGCTGAGCGAGGCCGACGTCCGCGACCAGCTCGAGACGAACTTCTTCGGTGCGCTCTGGGTGACGCAGGCGGCGCTGCCGATCATGCGCGAGCAGGGATCGGGCCACATCATCCAGGTCAGCTCGATCGGCGGCATCTCTGCGTTCCCGATCGTCGGCGCCTACCACGCGTCGAAGTGGGCGCTCGAGGGTCTGAGCCAGTCGCTCGCCCAGGAGGTCGCGCCCTTCGGCATCACGGTCACGCTCATCGAGCCCGGCGGCTTCTCGACCGACTGGGCCGGCCCGTCGGCCAAGCACTCCGAGCCGTCGTCCACCTACGACGAGATCCGCGAACGCACCCACCGCGAGCGCGCGGCCCGCAACACCTCCGGCCCCGGCGACCCCAAGGCCTCCGCGGCGGCCGTGCTCGAGGTCGTCGACGCCGACGAGCCGCCGCTGCGCGTCTTCTTCGGCGCGGCCCCGCTCTCGATCGCCAAGGCGGACTACGCCTCGCGGATCGAGACCTGGGAGAAGTGGGACGACGTGTCCCAGCTCGCGCAGGGCTGACCCCCGCCACGACCCGAGGAGGTATGCCGTCACGCACGTCCGTGACGGCATACCTCCTCCGCGTGGGGTGGCGGCCACGGCGCCCGCGTGACCTCCGTCGTGTCGGTGTCGTTCTCCTCGGAGACCGACACCGGACGAAGGAGTCCCGCCGTGCCCCGTTCCGCACCCACCGGCCGCCCGGCCCGCCCCGCCGCAGCCCTCGTCGCGGCGCTCGCCACGGCCGCAGCACTCACGGCCGGCGCGGCCACCGCCCCGTCAGCCGCGGCCTCCCCGACCGCCGTTGCTCTGTCCGCCGTCGCTCCGTCCGCCACGACGACCGCGCCGCACGTCGTCCAGCTCGGCGACTCCTACTCGGCCGGCAACGGCACGGGCAGCTACGAGGAGCGCAGCTGCTACCGCTCGCCCGACAACTACGGCTCGCAGGTCGCGGCCTCGATCGGCGCGAGCTACACCGACGTCGCGTGCAGCGGTGGGGTCGTCGCCGACATCCTCGAGCCGCGCGAGCTCGGCGACCCGTCCACGAAGAGCGCGACGTACTCGATCGATCCGGCGCGCCACCCCGACCAGAAGACCGAGTGGCTGCGCCGGGCGCAGAACGAGCGGCTCTGCGGCGTCCCGACCCAGCCCGACTTCGCCTACACCTACACCTTCGTCGCCGGAGTCGGCGTGGGCGGCCTCTACACCGGCACCGTCTCGTGCCAGCTGGTGGCCCGGCCGCAGATCGACGCGGTCACGCCAGACACCGACTACGTGTTCGTCACCATCGGCGGCAACGACATCGGCTTCTCGACGATCGTCGTCGACTGCCTGACCCTCCGCGACCCGTCGAGCTGCAAGCAGGCGCTGGACGCGGCGACGGCCAAGGCGCCCGAGATGGTCGACCGCACCAAGGCGGCCCTGCGTGCCGTCGTCGCCCGGTCCGGTGGGCACGCGCAGGTCTACCTGCTCAGCTACCCGTTCCTCGTCAACTCCGAGAGCTACGGCATCCCCGAGGTCGCGCCGGTCTACGACGCAGGCACGGCGCTCAACGACCTCCAGCGCCTCGGCGACGACCTCAAGGCGCGCGGCATCGCCGAGCTCGACGCGGAGGACGCGACGACGCAGTACCACTTCGTCGACACGGTCAAGGCGGCCTGGGGCGGCCGAGTCCACGGCCTCGACCCGCACGTCGTCGCCGACAACTCGAAGGCGTGGCTCGTGCCCGTCGGCACGCCGGGCCGTGACGTCGCCGAGCTCGTCCACCCGAGCCAGCCCGGCTGGGACGCGACCGCCGGAGCCCTCCGGGTCGCCGTCACCGGCTGACCTCCACGGGGTCAGAGGGACAGCCCCCGCTGGGACGAGGTATGCCGTCGCGTCCGGTCGCGACGGCATACCTCGGTGACGTCGTGGCGGGTCCGGGTGGTGTGCGGGCGGTGCTCAGTCGAGCGGGGAGACGGCGCCCATGACCTCGTCGAGGAGGGACGAGAGTCGGACCGAGGGGTCGGCGGCCCACGTCGTCTGCGCGATCTCGAGGCAGGCGAGGGCGCTGCTCGTCATCGCGGCCGCGCGCACGTCGGGACCTCGGTGGCCACGGCGGCGGGGCATGCGCCCGGCCACCAGGGGGGTCAGCGACTCGAGCCAGCGTCGGTGCAGCTCGGTGACGGTGCCACGCAGCACGGGCTCGCGATGGAGCATGAGCTGAAGCGGCCGGGAGCTGACGGCATGGGCCTCCATCACGCTGACGATGGCCTCGAAGGCGCCGCGCAGCGCCGTCCACGGCGGCTCGTCCGCCGGCCGCTCGTGCATCGCGTCGACGACGGACTCACCCGACTCGAGGAGGCGGTCGAGGACGAGGTCCTCCTTGCTCTCGAAGTAGCGGAAGAAGGTGCGGCGCGACATGCCTGCCGCGGCGGCGATCTGGTCGACGGTCGTCAGCTCGAAGCCCTGGGCCGCGAAGAGGCGCCACGCCTGCTTGGACACCTCGTCACGCACGGCCCCGCGCGCCCGGTCGCGGAGGGTGGTCGGCGTCGGCGGCATGTCCCGATCTTAGCACCGGATGGCATCTCATGCCGCATTTGACACTCGGTGACACAACGGGCGTACAGTGTCACCACACCCAGATCCTCCGGAGGAGTCCGCATGTCCGTCAGCACCGAGCCGCCCGAGACGGCCGTCGCCACCGCACCGAGCACGACGTCGAGCACACCTTCGGGCCGGGCCACCGTCCAGCTCGTCTTCGTCGGCCTCGGTGCGCTCGTCGTCGCGCTCTCGCAGTCGCTGCTCGTCCCCGTCCTCTCGTCCCTGCCGGCCGACCTGAACACGTCGGCCAGCAACGTCTCGTGGCTGCTCACCTCGACGCTGCTCGTCGCCGCCATCTCCGTGCCGATCCTGGGCCGCCTCGGTGACATGTTCGGCAAGCGCCGGATGCTCCTCGTGGCCCTCGCCGCCCTCACCCTCGGCTCGCTCCTCACGGCCCTCACCGACAACATCGGTCTGCTCATCCTCGGCCGCTCGATCCAGGGCATGGCCGCCGCGGCGATCCCGCTCGGCATCAGCCTGCTCATGACGACGATGCCCAAGGAGCGCGTCGCGTCGTCGGTCGCCCTCGTCAGCGCCATGCTCGGCGTCGGCGGTGCGCTGGGCCTGCCCCTCGCCGGCTTCGTGGCCGAGCACTTCTCCTTCCACGCGCTCTTCTGGATCACCTCGGTCGCCGGGCTCATCGCCTTCGCCGGCATCCGGATGATGGTGCCCGAGGCTCCGGGCCGCAGCGGCGGCCGCGTCGACCTCGTCGGTGCGACCCTCATGGGTGCCGCCCTGCTGACGCTCCTGCTCCCGCTCACCCAGAGCGCCGCCTGGGGCTGGTCCGACCCCCGCGTGTGGTGGCTGCTCGCCGCGTCCGCCGTGCTCTTCGCCGTCTTCGGCTGGAGCCAGACCCGCATCCAGGACCCCCTCGTCGACCTCCGGGCCCTGCGCCGCCGTCCCATCGTGCTGACCAACGTCGCCTCGGTCCTCTTCGGCTTCGCCCTCTTCGCGTCGTTCCTCGGCACGGCGGCCTTCGTCGAGGCCCCCGAGGCGAGCGGCTACGGCTTCGGCGCGAGCCTCATGACCGGCGGTCTCGCCCTGCTCCCGAGCGGCATCGCGATGATCATCTTCTCGCCGATCGCCGCGCGCCTCATCGGCTCGTGGGGCGCCCCGAAGACCCTCGCCCTCGGCGCGGTCGTCGTCGCCGCCGGGTGGTTCATGCGCATCGTCTGGACCTCGAGCCTGACCGAGGTCATCATCGGCACGACCATCGTCGGGATCGGCACGGGCATCGGCTACGCCGCCATCCCCTCGCTCATCAACGAGCACACGCCGCGCACCGAGATCGCCGCCGCCAACGGGCTCAACGCGCTCTTCCGCAGCCTCGGCAGCTCGCTCGCCTCGGCCCTCGGCGGCAGCATCCTCGCCGCCAACACCGTGATCCTCGGCAGCTTCGCGGTGCCGTCGCTCACGGCCTATCGCCAGCTCTTCGCGCTCTGCGCCGGTGCGGCACTCCTCGCCGCGGTCGTCGTCCTCTTCATCCGTCGGGCTCCCCAGGTGGCACCTGCCGCCTGAGCCCCGACCCACCACCGGACGAGGTATGCCGTCGCGCCCGGTCGTGACGGCATACCTCGTTCGCGTCGTGGTGCCGTGTGCAGGCGTCGGGGTCCTGACGCCGCCCCGTGCACACGGCGCCGGCGTCGGACCGGCGACTCAGAGCTCGAGGGTCATGAAGGTGCTGTGCGGGTCGAGGCGGTAGCTGCCGAAGGGCCCGCACTCGGCGAAGCCGTGGGCGGCGTACAGAGCCCGGGCGGGCGCGAAGAAGTCGTCCGAACCGTGCGAGCTCTCCGGGGGCGAGATGGAGCGCAGCTGCGCGACGTGCCCGTCGAGCAGGGCGATGACGGCCGGGTCGGTGAGGTCGTCGAGCGTGATCTGCATGCGCCCATCGTCGGACACGACTGCGCGCGTGCGTCGCTCAGGCCCAGATGGCGGCCGGGATGCCGTCGGAGAAGACCTCCGGCGGGTCGGGCAGGGACCGGGCCAGGCCTGCCGCGTGGCGCGCAGCCGACCACGCGACCGCGCAGGCGTCGAGGACGTCGTCCGCGGCATACCCCTGGCCCCGGAGCACGGACGGGCGCGCGATGCCCGCGGCCGCGAGCGCTGCGAGCCGCTGGTCGCGTCCGTCGTCGGTCTTCTTGCTCGCGAGGATCGGGGCGCCGGTCATCGTCGCGAAGGACACCTCCGGATGGACCTCGAGCACCGTCACGGTGGGGCGCGTGCGCAGCCAGGCGTCGACCTCGACGATCTTGTCGCGCAGGGCGAACGCCTGGGCACCCACGCCCTGGCCGACGAGGCCACGGTTGACGGCGTCGGCGTCGAGGCGCGTGGCCTCCCCGTAGGCGGTGCGGGTCAGCGTCGAGAAGATCGACGACGCCTTGCCGGGCAGAGCCTTGCGTGCGAGGACGTCGGCCTGGCGGATCGTGCTGTCCGGCAGGCCGATCGGGATGTCGATGCCGACGACTCGGATGCCGGTCGACTCGCGCACCATGGCGACGAGCTCGGCGATCGTCGGGGCGACGAGGATGCGCGGACGTGGGGCGCCGGGCTCGAGCAGCGCGCCCACCCAACCGGCTGTGCACCCGTCGACACCGAGAACGGGCGCGACGACCTCGACCGGAGCGGGGCGCCCGGAGGTCGCCGCGGCATCGGAGTGCTGCTCGACGACGTCCGCGAGCCGGCGCAGCGCTGCGACGCTCTCCGCGAGGGCGGCCCTGATCTCGTCGCTGCCGCCGACCGGCCCGGCCAGCGCTGTCGTCAACCCGTCGGCGAGCCCGCGGATCCGCTGCGCGTCCGTCTCCATGGCACCACTCAACCCCATCGGAGGCTGTGCGGTCTGGCCCGGTGGGTGGACAGCGCGGAATGGACCGGTCTCCGGGGAGGTTGGCGCCCACATGGAGACACGCGCAACGATCGGCGTCACCGGCCTCGCGACGATGGGCCGCAACCTCGCCCGCAACATCGCCCGCCACGGCCACACGGTGGCGGTCCACAACCGCACGACCTCGCGGATGACGAGCCTCGTCGAGCAGTTCGGCGACGAGGGCGACTTCGTCCCCGCCGAGACGGTCGAGGACTTCGTGGCCGCGATCCAGAAGCCGCGAGCCATCATCGTCATGGTCAAGGCCGGTGACCCGACCGACGCCGTCATCGACGAGCTCGTGCCGCTGCTCGACGAGGGCGACATCGTCGTCGACGCCGGCAACGCGCACTTCGCCGACACGCTCCGACGGGAGAAGGCCCTCTCGGACCAGGGGATCCACTTCGTCGGCATGGGCGTCTCGGGCGGCGAGGAGGGCGCGCTCAACGGTCCCTCGATCATGGTCGGCGGGTCCGACCATGCCTACGAGCGCCTGGCTCCGGTCGTCGAGTCGATCGCCGCGCAGGTCGACGGGACGCCGTGCGCCGCGCACCTCGGCCCCGACGCCGCCGGCCACTTCGTCAAGATGGTCCACAACGGCATCGAGTACGCCGACATGCAGCTCATCGCCGAGTCCTTCGACCTGCTCCGCAGCGTCCTCGGGCTCGAGCCCGCCGAGATCGCCGACGTCTTCCGAGAGTGGAACGAGGGCGACCTCGAGTCCTTCCTCATCGAGATGACCGCCGACGTGCTCGCCCACACCGACGCCTCGACGGGCAAGCCGTTCGTCGACGTCGTCGGTGACGCGGCCGAGCAGAAGGGCACCGGCCGCTGGACCGTGCAGAGCGCCCTCGACCTCGGCGTCCCGGTCACCGGCATCGCGGAGGCGACCTTCGCGCGCAGCCTGTCGGGCCACACGAGCCAGCGCGCCGCGGTGCGCGAGACCTTCTCGGACCTCGCCGACCTCGACCCCGCCACGCAGCGCGACGTCGATCGCGACGCCTTCGTCGACGACGTCCGGGCCGCCCTCTACGCCTCGAAGATCGTCGCCTACGCCCAGGGCTTCGACCAGCTCGCCGCCGGCTCGGAGGAGCACGGTTGGGACCTGGACCTCGGTGAGGTCGCGACGATCTGGCGTGGTGGCTGCATCATCCGCGCCCGCTTCCTCGACCGCATCAAGGAGGCGTACGCCGCCGAGCCCGACCTCGAGACGCTGCTGACCGCGCCGTGGTTCGCCGACGCCATCGGCGACGGGGTGCAGGCCTGGCGCCGCGTCGTCGCCGTGTCGGCCGAGCGGGGCGTCCCGGCACCGGCCTTCGCGTCGTCGCTCGCCTACTTCGACGGCCTGCGCCGCGACCGTCTGCCAGCCGCGCTCATCCAGGCGCTGCGCGACAACTTCGGTGCGCACACCTACACGCGCGTCGACCGCGCGGGCGCGTTCCACACCGACTGGGCCGGCGACCGCGCCGAGTCCGCCCCGGCCTGAGGACCCGGCGCTCGGGGAGCGGCGTCCGGCTCCCGGCACCGGCCCGGTGCGTGCGTAGGCCGGCGGCTCACTGTGCCTTGAGTCGTGAGGTGACTCAGCCGGTTCGATGGGCGCAAAGGCGCACGAGAGTCACAGCGTGACCCAACGCACAGGCTCCGGTCGCCATCGTGGCGCGGTGTGGGGAAGCCCCCTGCAAGGGGCGGCCGGGCCGGCCGCGCCCGCGGACCCGGGCATACGCACCCTTCGACAGGGTCGGGAGTCGGACGTAGCGTGAAGCAATGACCCACCCCGACACCGGTCGTGCCACCACCCTCGGCGAGCTGCGCGACAGCGGCCACGTCCACCGCAGCGTCAAGAGCGAGATCCGCGAGAACCTCCTGGCCCGGCTGCGCGCGGGCGACGACGCCTTCCCCGGGATGGTGGGCTTCGAGGAGACCGTCCTGCCCGAGCTCGAGACGGCGCTGCTGGCGGGCCACGACCTCGTCCTGCTCGGCGAGCGCGGCCAGGGCAAGACCCGCCTCATGCGCACGCTCTCGGGCCTGCTCGACGAGTGGAGCCCCGTCGTCGAGGGCTGCGAGATCGGCGACGACCCGCACGCGCCGTCGTGCACCCGCTGCCGTCGCCTCGCGGCCGAGCTCGGCGACGACCTGCCCGTCGCGTGGCGCCACCGCAGCGAGCGCTACACGGAGAAGCTCGCGACGCCCGACACGAGCGTCGGTGACCTCGTCGGCGACGTCGACCCCGTCAAGGTCGCGCAGGGCCGCACGCTGGGCGACCCCGAGACGGTGCACTACGGCCTCGTGCCGCGCAGCAACCGTGGCATCTTCGGCCTCAACGAGCTGCCCGACCTCGCCGAGCGCATCCAGGTCGCCCTCTTCAACGTGCTCGAGGAGCGCGACATCCAGATCCGCGGCTACTCCCTGCGGCTGCCCCTCGACATCCTCCTCGTCGCGACGGCCAACCCCGAGGACTACACGAACCGCGGCCGCATCATCACGCCGCTCAAGGACCGCTTCGGCGCCGAGATCCGCACCCACTACCCGACCGAGGTCAGCGACGAGGTCGCCCTCATCGCGCAGGAGTCAGCGCTCGTCGCCGACGTGCCCGAGCACCTCCTCGAGGTCGTCGCCCGCTTCACCCGCGGGCTGCGCGAGTCGTCGGCCGTCGACCAGCGCTCCGGTGTGTCGGCGCGGTTCGCCATCGCGGGGGCCGAGGGCGTGGCCGGCTCCGCGCTGCGCCGCGCCGCCCGCTCCGGGGAGGCGTATGCCGTCGCGCGCGTCTGCGACGTCCCCACCGTCGTGCCCACCCTGCTCGGCAAGGTCGAGTTCGAGATGGGGGAGGAGGGCCGGGAGCGCGATGTGCTGACGCACCTGCTGCGCCTCGCCGTCGCCGAGACCTACCGCTCGCGCCTCGCGGGCCTCGACCTCACCGGCTTCACGAACCTCTTCGCCGAGGGCGCCGTCGTCGAGACCGGGGAGCTCGTGCCGGGCGCCGACCTGCTCGCGCAGGTGGGCCCGGTGCCGGGCCTGTCCAAGGTGCTCGACCGGCTCGGGCACGGCGACGACGCGACCCCCGGGCAGGTCGCTGCCGCAGTCGAGTTCGTGCTCGAGGGACTGCACCTGACGCGCCGCATCGACAAGGACTCCGTCGCCGGCCGCACCGTCTACGGGGCCTAGGTCGTGCCGATGACGCCGCGGGACGGGGACGAGGTGCACGGGCGGTTCCGCTATGCGCCGTGGTCGGGTGGGCCCGACCCGCTCGCGCCGCCCTTCGACGTCCGCTCGGCCCTGGACGAGGTCGGGCACGACGTCCTCGCCGGTGGCTCCCTGCGGGAGGCGCTGCGCGAGCTCATGCGACGGGGCATGGACGGACGTCGCGGCCTCGACGACCTCGCTGACCGCGTACGCCGTCTGCGGGAGGCTGCGCGTCGGCGCGGCGACCTCGGCGGCACCCTCGACCAGGTGCGCGCCATGCTCGACCAGGCGCTCGCCGAGGAGCGCGACACCCTCGCCGGTGAGGACGGTGACGACGCCCGGCTGGCCGAGATGGACCTCGCGACGATCCCCGACGACGTGGCCGGCGCGGTCCGCGCACTCGGGGACTACGCGTGGCACTCGCCCGAGGCGCAGCAGACGTACGAGCAGATCCAGCAGATGCTCCAGCGCGAGGTCGTCGGGGCGCAGTTCGAGGGGCTCAAGCAGGCGTTGTCGGGCAACGACCCCCAGGCGATGCAGGCGGTCAAGGACATGCTCGCCGACCTCAACCAGCTCCTCGCCGCCCACGCCCGTGACGAGGACACCGAGGACCAGTTCCGCGACTTCATGGACAAGCACGGCGACCTCTTCCCGGAGCACCCCGAGAACGTCGACGAGCTCATCGACGCCCTGGCGCGGCGACAGGCCGCGGCAGACCGGCTCATGGCCTCGCTGACCCCCGAGCAGCGCGAGCAGCTCGGCCAGCTCATGTCCGACGCCCTCGGCGACCCCGACCTCGCGTCGCAGATGGCGCAGCTCTCCGACAACCTGCGCGCCCTGCGGCCCGGTCTCGACCGGCGCAGCCCCGTGCAGCCGGGTCAGGGCGGCGAGCCGATGGGCTACGGGGAGGCTGTCGGGGCGGTCGCCGAGCTCGCCGATCTCGAGCAGCTCGGCGAGCAGCTCGGTCAGGGCTACTTCGGCGCGACTCTCGACGACGTCGACGTCGAGCGGCTCGAGCAGTACCTCGGCGCCGACGCCGCCCGTGACATGGAGGCCCTCCGCCAGCTCGAGCGCGAGCTCGAACGCCAGGGCTACGTCTCCCGCGGGGACGACGGCCTGCGACTCACCCCGCGTGCCGTGCGACGCCTCGGCGAGACCGCGCTCAAGCGGGTCTTCGACCGCGTCGAGGCGACCGGCCGCGGCGACCACGACGACCGCGCGGCGGGTCAGGCCGACGAGCCGACCGGGCTCACCCGTCAGTGGGAGTTCGGCGACGAGCTGCCCATCGACACGGTGCGCACCGTGTCGAACGCCTTGCAGCGCAACGCGGCCCGACGGAGCACCGCCTCGGGCGGTGGGGTGGAGCTGCTCGTCGACGACTTCGAGGTGGCAGAGACGGAGCGGCGCTCGGTGGCGGCGGTCGCGCTGTGCGTCGACATGTCGTTCTCGATGATGCAGGAGGGTCGGTGGGGGCCGATGAAGCAGACGGCGCTCGCGCTCTCGCACCTCGTGCAGACCCGCTTCCGGCACGATGCGCTGCAGATCATCGGCTTCAACCTCGCGGCCCGCAAGCTCACGCCGACGGAGCTCACTGAGGCCGAGCCGGAGTGGGTGCAGGGCACCAACCTCCAGCACGCGCTCATGCTCGCCTCGCGGCACCTGCGGCGGCACCCGGACGCGGAGCCGGTCGTCCTCGTCGTCACCGACGGTGAGCCGACGGCGCACATCGAGGTGGACGGGCGCCCGGCCTTCCACTGGCCGGCGACGCAGGAGACCGTGCGCGCGACCGTGGCGCAGGTCGACGAGCTGCGGCGCTCGGGGGCCCAGCTCAACATCTTCATGCTCGGCGACGACCCGGGGCTGGCGCGCTTCGTCGACGCCGTGGCCCGGCGGGCGGGTGGGCGCGTCTTCACGCCCGACATCTCGCGGCTCGGGGAGTACGTCGTCGCCGACTACCTCCGCACCCGCCGGGGCCGCCGCTGAGCGCTGGGCCGCACGGGTGGACGAGCACCTCGCAGACAGGAGAGCACCATGGGCAAGGTCGTGTCGTCGGCATCGATGTCGCTGGACGGGTTCGTCGCCGGTCCGGACGACGAGGTCGGTCCGCTCTTCGACTGGTACGAGGCCGGCGATGTGCCGTGGGAGTCGGCCGGCGGTGACATGACCTTCCACCTGACCCGGACCGATGCGGACTACTGGCGGTCGTGGGCCGGCAGCCTCGGCGCGCTCGTCGTCGGCCGGCGCCTCTTCGACATCACGGACGGGTGGAAGGGCACGCATCCGCTCGGGGTCCCGGTCGTCGTGCTCACCCACGAGCCGCCCGAAGGCTGGGGCTATCCCGGCGGGACCGTCGAGTTCGTGACGGGGGGCGTCCACGACGCGGTGGCCCGGGCGCGCGAGGTCGCGGGTGACTCCGCCGTGGGTGTCGCGGCCGGTGAGATCGCGAGCCAGTGCCTCGCCGAGGGCCTGCTCGACGAGGTGGCGATCGACCTCGTGCCGTGCTTCCTGGGCGTCGGGCGTCCGTACTTCACCGAAGCCGCCGGCCAGGTCGTGCTCGGCGACCCGACCACGGTCGTCGAGGGTGAGCGGGTCACGCACCTCGTCTACCCGGTGCGCCGCTGACGCCGTAAACCGGTCGCTCGCGCGTGCCGCGGACTGTCATGGTGGCGCCATGGGGCGAGCTCACGACGCGCGGCTGGACCGCATCGAGGCGTACTACGACTGCGTCCCGCGCGCCGTCGCCCGCGCCATGGAGGTCGGGCCCGTCACCCTCTTCGTCGCCGAGGAGGGCACGGGGTGGCAGTTCTACGCGCGCCCCCGGCTGGGTGGCCGGGGCGCCTTCAGCGCCGATGACGTATGCCGTGTGCTCGAGACCCAGCGCGAGCTCGAGGTGCCGCGGGCCGTCGAGTGGGTCGACGAGGTCACGCCGTCGTTGCTGCCTGCGGTGCGTGCGGCCGGCCACGAGCCGCACCGCTACCCGCTGCTCGTCATGCCGTCGGACGTCCCGGTGGCGGCGGACCCACGGGCCCGGGCGCTGAACCCGGCCGAGCCGCACCTGTCGCTGGCCATGGGCGCGGTGTCGGCGGGCTTCGCCGGGCGCGACGAGGTGGAGCCGAAGGACCCGGGCAAGCGACCCGAGCTCATGGAGCGCGGAGACCTCCTCGTCGTGGCCTCGTTCGAGGGCAACCGCCTCTGCGGCGCCGGGTCGGCCGCTCCGCGTGGTGACGTCGCCGAGCTCATGGGCATCGCCGTGCCCCCGGGTCACCGAGGCCGCGGTCACGGTACGGCGATCACGAGCACCCTCGTGGCGGCCTGCCGCGAGCAGGGCGTCGAGATCGTCTTCCTGTCGGCCGGATCGGACGCGGCTGCCGACATCTACCGCCGGGTCGGCTTCGTCGACGTCGGGACCGCCTGCATCCTCGAGCTCGACGACTGAGGCACCAGCTGCATCATCACGCGCTCCCTACGTCACTGCTCCGCTGGTGGAGCTCCGACGTGGGGCGCCGGGCCGGGTGACCGCGGCGTCCTCCCGACACCGGTCGACGCGCGGTCAGACCTTGGCGGGGCGGAAACCGGCCGCCTCGGCGTCGGCCATCGTTGCGAAGCACTGCTCAGGCTTCGTCTTGGTGTAGTACCGGTCGCCCGGCTCGTGGGCGATCATCGAGTTCTCGTTGCCCTTGACCGGGCGCGACTGCGGGCAGGGGTACGTGTCGCCGGGCAGGGGCCAGGCCCCGGTGAACCCGCTGCCGCCCGTGGTGCCGTTGGAGGTGCCGGCACCGGGTTCGGCACAGGCGGCCTTGGGGCTTGCCGCGTCGGCGCGGACGTAGGCCGCCTCCCGGGTGTGCGAGCCGTAGCCGTCGCGCGAGTCGTAGCGGGCGACGGCATACCCCTGCTTGACGAGGCGCAGGCCCGCGTCGACGCCGTTCACGTCGACGTACCGCAGCAGTCGGCCATAGCGGTCGACGTCGTCCCGGGCACCCGCGGTGAGGGTGACGCGCTGGCCCCCGATGATGTCGCGCAGCGCGTTGCGGGCCTCGGTGAAGCCGCACTCGCCGGTCTCGGGGGTGTCGATGCCGATGAAGCGGATCTTGCGGGATATCCCCGAGCGCGAGACCCAGATCGTGTCCCCGTCGACGACCTTCGTGACGGCCCACGTGGCGGCAGACGCCGAGGCCTTCGCCGCTGCGGCGGCCCGAGCCTGGTCGGCTGCGACCCTGGCCGCGGCGGCGCGAGCGGCGGCAGCCTTGGCATCCGCGGCCTTCTTCGCCGCAGCAGCCTGGTCCGCAGCAGCTTGGTCCGCAGCAACTTGGTCCGCAGCAGCCTGGTCTGCGGCAGCCTGGTCTGCGGCCGCCTGGTCGGCGGCGCGTCGCGCTGCGTCCCCGTCGGTCGCCACGCTCGGCGCCGGCGTGCTCGTCACGGTCACGACGGGCGAGGCACCCGCGCCCGTGGGCGCGATCTCGTCCGAGCCTCGTGCGGCGTTGCCGCCGATCGCCGCGAGCGCGACGAGAGCCGCGACCGTGACGACTCCCTTGGTCCTGCGACTGCGCATCGTGCTCCCTGATCCCCTGGTGATCGGCTCACCGTAGGTGATCGGCACCGCCCTGTCCGGCGAATGGACCATGGTCGCCGGGCCCCCAGTGGGTCACACTGGCGAGGGACGACGCAGCAGCCATGAAGGGCACGAGGGGGACCGATGAGCGAGCCGGAGACCACGCCCGACACCACGCCCGACACCACGACCGACGCCACGCCCGACGCGGGGGCCACGGGCGCACCGACGACCGTCGACGCCTACGTCGACGGGTTCCCTGACGGGCCCCGGCAGGTGCTCGAGCAGGTCCATGCCGCGCTCCGGCGGGCGGTGCCCGGCGGCGAGGAGAAGATCCGCTACGGCATGCCGGCCATCATGTTCGCCGACCGCTACGGCATCCACTTCGCGGGGTGGAAGAAGCACGTCGGGCTCTACCCGGTGGGCGAGCTCGACCCCGATCTCGAGGCCGAGATCGCGCCGCACCGGGCGGCCAAGGACACGGTGCAGTTCTTCTACAAGGACCCGGTGCCCTACGACCTCATCGAGCGGGTCGCCCGGGCGCTCGCGGAGCGCCACCGGGCGTGAGTGTCGCGGCGGCGCTCAGTCGGTGACGGTGACGCCGCGCCAGAAGGCGACGCGGTCCTTGATCTCGGCTGCGGCGCTCTTGGGCGTCGGGTAGTACCAGGCGGCGTCGCGGTTGGTGTCTCCGTCGACGGCGATCGAGAAGTACGACGCCTCGCCCTTCCACGGGCACGTCGTCTGCGTGCTGCTGTCGACGAGCACGCTGTCGTCGACGGACTCGCGCGGGAAGTAGTGGTTGCCCTCGACGACGACGGTGTCGTCGCTCTCGGCGATGACCTTGCCGTTCCAGATCGCACGCACGCTGAGCTCCTCATCGGTCGGGCCCCGGTTGGGCCGTCCTCAGCGACAACTCCCGGAGCGGCGGATTCCTTCCGAACGTTGGACAGCCTCGGCGGCCGCGAGGCTCAGCCGCGGCGGGCGAGGAGGAAGGCCTGGGGCGTCTTCTCGTGGTCCTGCGGGACCCGCTCGGTGCGAACGGTGACGCGGAAGCCGGCGTCGGCCAGCTGTGCGGCGACGCCGTCCGGGTCGTGGCGGTGGGCCTCGAAGGTGACCGCGTGGCCGTAGGCCTGCTCGTGCCGCACCGAGAAGCCGCCGGCCTGGAAGGCGAGCAGCAGCAGGCCGTTCGCCCGGATGACCCGGTGGAGCTCGACGAAGACCTCGGGGAGCAGCTCAGGGGGCGTGTGGATGATCGAGTACCACGCGACCACCCCCGTGACCGAGGCGTGGGGGAGGTCGAGCGCGGCGAGGCTCCCGGTGCAGAAGTCGAGGTCGGGGTGCCGCCGCTGCGCTTCGGCGACCATGCCCGGCGAGAGGTCGATGCCGCTGACATCGAGTCCGAGGGTCCCGAGGTGGCCGGTGATGCGACCCGGTCCGCAGCCGACGTCGACGACCGGGCCGCCGCCCTCGAGGCCGACGAGCTCCGCGAAGTGCCCGAGCAGCGCCCGGTCGAGCGGGCTGCGCGCGAGCTCGCCCTCGAGAAGGCTCGCGTAGTCGACGGCGACCGTGTCGTAGGCGGCTCGCGTCTCGGTGACGTGGCTCGGCTCGCTGGTGTGGCTCGGCTCGGTGACGTGGCTCGGCTCGGTGGGGCGGCTCGGCTCGGTGGGGTGGCTCGGCTCGGTGGGGTGGGCTTCCGTCACGCCTCGGCCCTGATGAGCCCGAGGGCGTGCGCGACGACGGCGTTGGCGTGGCCGTGCCCCAGGCCGTGCTCGGTCTTGAGCCAGGCGACGAGCTCGCCGTGCCTGACCGTGCCGGCGGCGTGCTGCTCGCGGACGAGGCCGATCCAGTGCTCGATCGGCTGACCGTAGGTCTTCTCGATCGACGGGAAGTAGGACGCCGGGCCCTTGGGAGCGGGGCTGGCGGGGTTGCCGGTCGTGGGCTGCGTGGTCATGGCTCCTCCTGAGGTGGTCGTCATGCCACCACGTCGAACGGCGCCCTCGCATCTCGACACTCCGGCGACATCCGCCCGCGCGGCAGGGGCGACCATGGTCGCCTAGGCGGTGCGGGCGGCGGCGAGGTCAGCGACCGCGGGCTCGGCGACCGCTGGCTCGGCGACCGCGGGCTCGGCGGGTGCCGGAGCGTTGCGGCCGTGGGCGGCATGGCGGGCGAAGTCGGTCACGACCTGCGCCGCCTTGCGCCGCGACGGCATGAAGCGCAGGAAGAAGGTCAGCCGCAGCACCCACGCCACCCAGCCGGTGAAGGGGATGCCGTAGAGCTCGGAGATCGAGCGGCCGACCCCGAAGGAGGCCGCCTGGCCGAGGCCGCGGTATGCGAACGGCCGGGTCGGGCGACCACGCAGCGTCCGCGCGAGGTTGCGGCCGACGTGCTCGCCGCCCTTGATCGCCCACAGCGCGTTCGCCGGGACGGGTTCGCCGGTCGTGGGGTGGACGACGCACGCCGCATCGCCGGCAGCCCAGACCCCGTCGACGACGGAGAGGTCGGGGCGCGTCACGAGCCGGCCGCGCGGGTCGCGGTGGGCGTCGAGCCCCGGGACGTGCACGGGGCGCTGTCCGATGGTCGCGATGACGGTGGTCGCCGGGAGGCTCGTCCCGTCGGAGAGGTATGCGTGGTCCTCCGTCACCGAGGCGAGGCGCACTCCCAGCCGGACCCGGACACCGAGACGCCTCAGCTCCTGCTCGGCACGGCGGGCCAGTCGGGGCTGCTCGGCACGCAGCTCGGGGAGGATCGCGTCGCCGGAGTGGACGAGCTCGACGCGAACGCGCGCCCCGCCGAGGTCGGCGACGGCCGCCGCCATCTCGACCCCGGCCATCCCGCCTCCGGCGACGACGACCGTGTGACGGCGGAGGCCACGGTGCGCCGCCGCCTCTCGGACCCGCTCGGTGAGGGCCGCGATGTCGCCGGGCGCTCGCAGGGTGAAGCCGTGCTCGGCCAGGCCGGGCACCGCGGTCGCGGGCTCGCGGCCCCCGGTGCCGACGACGAGGGCGTCGTAGTCGAGGACGCGCTCGTGGTGCGAGTCGGAGTCGGAGTCCGAGCCCGAGTCCGAGCCCGAGTCCGAGTCGTGCTGCGGGTCGACGTGCCGCCCCGCCTCGTCGTCGGCGAGCACGTAGCGCACGACCCGCCGGTCGGCCTCGATCGCCGTCGCGCGGCCGAGGACGACGTGCGCGTGCGGCATCGCGTCGACGAGCGGCGTGCGCGTCCGGTCGTAGGGCAGCAGGCCCGCGAGCACCTCCCCGGTGAAGCCGTGGAAGCTGTGGGCGTCGTCCGTGCTGATGACGACGACCTGGACGTCGCCGGCGCGGACGGCACGTCCGGCGTGACGCATGAGGCCGGCATACGCGTGGAGGGTGACGTAGCCGCCGCCGAGAAGGACGACGCGGTGGCGGGCGTGGTGGCCACCGCGCACGAGCGTCGTCACGACGCCACCGCCAGCGTGGAGACCGTGGTGGTGGCGGTGCGGCCGATGGTGACGGAGCGGCCGAAGCTCGTCGGCTCCGCGGCCCGGAAGCCGAGGTGGGCGAGGCCGGCGGCCATGCCACGGGTCCGGTCGACGAGCTCGAGCGTGGGCACCCCGATGGAGAAGTGGCCCCGGTGGCCGGTCAGGGCGAGGAGAGCGGTCTCGGCGAAGCAGGCGTAGGAGCGGCCGTCGGGCAGGCCGATGTTGCCGCCGACGAGGCGCAGGCTCGGGATGTCGACGACTCCGCCGTCGACGACGAGCACGTCGGGCCGCTCGTCGACGAGGGTCGGCGAGGTGTTGCGCGGCTGGGTCGCGTCGAGCACGACCGCGCCGGGCGCGAGGTGCCGCGCCTCGAGGAGGGCGTCGGCGGAGGCGGTGAGCAGGATGACGAGGTCAGCCGTCGCGACGGCGTCCATCGTCGTGGCGGTCGTCGTCGGGACCTGGCGGCCGACGTCGGTGGCGAGCGCGTCGAGCCGGCCCGTCGACCGGGCGACGAGGGTGAGCCGGGCGGCGGCGCGGTCGCGGGCGAGCAGCCGGGTCACGGCCCCGCCGACGCTGCCGGTGGCCCCGACGATGGCGACGTGCGGGTCGGCCGCGTGGTCGACGGCGTCGCGCAGCAGGCGGCGGGCCTGGTCGTCGACGATCGCGGCGGTGAAGGCGTTGCCGTTCGTCACGCCGATGTCGGTGCGGCCGCGGAGCGAGACCCCGCCCGCGGTCACCGTGGCGGTCAGGGCGCCGAGCCCCACGACGTCGCAGCCGAGGGCGCGGGCCTTGTCGACCGCACGGTGAACGCGGGCCCGGCCTTCGCTGGGGGAGGTGAGCAGGTGGCGCGCCCCGAAGGGCACGAGCACGACGTGACCGACGTGCGCGCCGCCGATGTGGATGCCGGCCATGGAGATCGGGCGCAGCGGCAGCCGGCGCAGGGCGGTGTCGTAGACGGGGTCCGGCACGCGGCCGAGCGGCGACCAGACGCGGGCGAGATCGGCGCCGAGGCGGGCCCGCGGGTGAACGGTGAAGGCGAACGTGCTGCTCACGAGGTGCTCCTGAGGGGTCTGCGTATGCCGTGTGGCGCGGGGCGCCGCCGTTGCAGGAGAGGAGGAGCGGGCGGAGGGGGTGATACCTCGGAGAGCGGGTTGGACGGCATACGCCATCGGAATTGGGTATGCGTGCCTAGGCTGCGGTCATGGCGACGTCGCGCACAGGGAAATGGTCGATCGCGTCGCGGGACTCGTTCCTGTCGATCGGGTCGACGGGGTCGGTGCTCTCGATCGGGAGCGTGGGGTCGGTGCTCTCGATCGGCAGCGTCGGGTCGTTCGCGTCGTTCCTGTCGGTCGGGTCGTCGATGAGCATGGCGTCGCTGCTGTCGAACATGTCGCGCCTGTCCGTGCTCTCACACCAGTGCGACGGGTCGATCCTCTCGGCGCAGTCGCAGCGGGCGGTGCGCGGCTACCGCGTCAGCGGGACCCTGGGTCGGCGCCGCGCCTACGAGACCGGTGCGGCAGGGCGGTAGACGAGCCAGAGGGCTCCGCCGGGGGTGGGAGTCGCGCTGACGAGGGTGAGGCGCTGCAGCTCGGGCAGGCCGTCGAAGAGGCGGCGACCCTCGGGGTCGAGGACCGGCGCGACGGCGAGATGCAGCTCGTCGACGAGTCCCTCGGCCAGGAGTGACTGCGCGAGCTGAATGCTGCCGTGGACGCCGATGTTGTTGCCGGGCAAGGCTTTCAGGTCGCGGACGATGTCGGCGAGCGGTCCCTGGACGGCTTCGGCGTCGCCCCACTGCGTGGTGAGCGGGGTGGAGGTGACGACGTATTTCGTGACGCCGTTGATGAAGTCGGCGAACGGCTGCTCGTCGGAGGTCGGCCAGTAGCGGGACCACTCGTCATACATGTGGCGGCCGAGGAGCACGGCGTCCTGCTGCCCGATGAGCGCGGTCTCACGCTCGATGAGGACGTCGTCGAAGGTCGGCGGCTGCGGCTTGTCGGGGTCGACGTCGGGTGGGAAGCAGCGTGTGGGGTCGTCGACGGAGCCGTCGAGGGAGGTGATGACGTAGGCGACGATCCCGCGCACGGTGCTCTCCTGGAGGTCAGTGTGGTGCTGGGTCTAGGGCGCGGCGGGGCCGCTGAGCGTGAGCCCGAGCCACGTCGCGAGGTCGGCGATCTCGCGGTCGACGGCGGACCGGATGGCCTTGGTGAAGCGGACGTCCTCGTGGACGGCGTTGACGACGAGGGTGCCGGCCTTGCGATCGGCCTGGGCGTCGAGCTTCCCGACGAGACGGTCGTGGTGGAGGATCGGGAGCGCGAAGTAGCCCCAGCGCCGTTGGCCCTTGGGCTTGTACATCTCGAGGATGTACTCGAACCCCCAGAGCTGCTCGGCGCGGACCCGGTCGTGGATGAGCCGGTCGAACGGGCTGAGCAGCGCGGTCCGGCCCGTGAAGGTGTCGGCGACGTCGAGGTATGCCGGGTCGACGCGCCACGTGCCCGGCACGCCGTCGACCTCGGCGGGCTCACCGGCGTTGCCGACGTAGCTGCCCTCGCCGGGCATGACGGTGCCGGTGGCGCGGGCGATGCCGAGGGCGGCGAGGCGTCGCTCGTTGCGGTGGTCGATGGCCTGCTCGAGCGTGAGCCTCGGCAGGTCGGGCGGGTAGACGCGCTCGGGGAGGTCGAAGTAGCGCTGTCGGCCCTTGCGTCCGGAGATGGCCACCTCGCCGCGCAGCGCCAGGGCCTCGAGCATCTTCGTGACGTTGCGGTTGTTCGTCCAGCCGGTCGAGGGCCAGGGGACGACGCTCGTGTCGGGGATGTCGCGGGAGAGGAGCGGGCCGTCGGCCTCGAGCGTGGCGAGGACGTCGCGGCGGAAGGAGTCGTTGGCCTCGAGCCAGGTGGCCATGAAGGGGTAGGGCTCGGCCTCGCGCACCTCGGCGATGACGGCGGGGATGTCCGTCGGGCTGCGCACGTAGGCGACGGTCTCGACGAGGGTGCGGTCGTGCTCGACGGTCTTCGTCAGGTCGGCGGGGTCGTAGGTGCGGCCGAGCCGGCTCCACAGGACGAGGTCGGCGCTCGGCGCGATGGCCGCGGTGGGGTCGATCTGGAGGAAGGTCAGGCGCTCGACGGTCTGCACGAGATCGGTCGGGCGCGGCAGGTCGAGCAGCTGCGCGTGCACCGCGATGCGACGGGCGCGCTCGACCGTGAGCCGGTGGACCACCATGCCCGAGACGCTAGCCGAGCGCGGGGACAGGGCGACGGATCTGCGGCCAGGCATCCTCGGCAGGCATCCTCGGTCAGGCATCCTCGGTCAGGCATCCTCAGCCACGCATCCGCGGCAGCGCCGGGACGGTCGCTCACGGCATACAGGATCGGTGTGGTCGCGACCCGCGCGCGACTACTGTGGCGGCATGGCAGGTCAGGTGCAAGCGCCCTTCTGGGCCAAGGTGATCGCGACCTTCACCGGGTGCGCGTCGATCGGGGCGCTCGCCGGGCTCATGGGCGGCGCGCTGACCCAGGACGTCGGCCGCGGGCTCGTCGTCGGCATCGTCGTCAGTCTGCTTGTCGCGCTGGCCCTCGTGCTCCTCAGGCCGGACCGCATCCGCGGCGAGTGACTGCTGCCTCGACCGCGCGGTGGTCAGGCCCGGTCGCGCCCTGAGGGTGCCACCACGTGCGCCGCCCGCCCCAGCCGGAGCCCGGGCACGAGCGCGGGGACGCGGGCGGCATACGCGTCGTAGTCCGCCCCGAACGTGCGGCGGAGGTCGCGCTCCTCGAAGGTGATCCCGACGGCGATGTAGCCGGTCGCGGCGACGGCGAAGAGGAGGTGGGGCGCGCTCATCCGGGGGGTCGCCCAGAACGCGAGCACCATCCCGGTCATCAACGGATGCCGCACGATCGCGTGGAGCCCGCCGACCTGCAGCGCCGTGGGTCCGTCGTCGGACAGGGTCGTCCGGGCACCCCAGCCCGCCTGCCGGAGCCCGATCAGCTCGAGGTGGTCGACGGCGAAGGTCGCCGCGATCGCGAGGGCCCAGCCCGCCGCGCACAGCGACCAGAGGGCGTATGCCGCCAGCCCCTCGACGTGCCAGACGACCTGGTCCCACGGTTGCCACAGCGCCAGCAGGAGGGCGAGGCACACGTCGGTGGCGAGCACGTAGGTGGTGCGCTCGAGCTCGGCCGGGACCCGGCGCCGGAGCCAGGCCTTCGCCGGGCGGCGCGCCATCACCGAGTGCTGGAGGGCGAAGAGCAGCAGGAGGGCGAGGTCGACGGCCACGGCCCAGCCGGTGCTCGTGCGTGTCGGACCGTCGACGGTGCGGGGGAGCAGCGCGCCGGCGAGGAAGGCCATCGTCCACGCGGTGATGGCGACGAAGCCGCACCAGGCGGCGGCAGAGACGGCGAGGGGCACGATGCGTCGGGTCATCTCCTCATGGTGTCCACCGACAGTCAGCGGCACAGCCGTGGAACTACCCCACTTCTCGTGGGTCTCTTCCTACGGGGTGCGCGCGACGTACCAGGCGGCCACCTGCGCTCGGGAGCTGAACCCGAGGCGCACGCGGATCCGCTCGAGGTGCGACTCGGCAGACCGCTCGGTGATGCCGAGCCGATCGGCGATCTGGCGGTTCGTCAGCCCCTCGGCGACCAGTGCTGCGACCTCCGTCTGGCGCGTCGTCAGCCCGGTCGGCACGGCCCGGCGCAACGTCGGCAGGCCGAGGAAGCGCCGCACCTCGTCGACGACCGACTGCGTGTCGCCGATGGCCGGGAGGTGCGAGCGGCCCTCGAGCTCGACGAGCCCGGCGCCCGGGATCGCCTGTGCGAGAGTGCGTCCCCCGGCTATCGGTGCCGCTCGATCGCCGCGCCGGTGCAGCACGAGGGTGGGCGCGCGCACCTGCGCGAGGAGCGGGCTGACGTCGAGCTCGTAGGCGAGCTGCAGCAGCGCGACCGCCGTCTCGGCCGAGGAGGCGGCGCGTTGGTAGCGAGCGAGCGTGCGCCTCGTGCCCGCGTCCGCGTCGGGGGCGAAGACGTCGGTGAGCAGGTCCGACCCGAGTCCCCAGTGGGTGGCGAGCAGGCCGAGCACGTGCTGCCGGCTGTCGTCGTCGCCGATGGAGCTGCCGGTGGGCCATCCGCCGTAGAGCACGAGCCGCGACACGGTCTCGGGCCGCTCGGCGGCCCACTGCACGGCCGTCGCCGCGCCGAGCGACCAGCCCAGCAGGTCGAACCTCTCGGCGCCGACGGCCTTGGCCACGGCGCCGATCGTCGCGACCTCGACATCCATGGTGCGGGGACCGTCGTAGGCGTCGGAGAGGCCGCAGCCGGGGCGGTCGTAGCGCACGAGCGTGCGTCCGGACGACAGTGCCTCGTGGAACATCCGCTCGGCCGGGATGGCCCACCCCATCTCGAGGTGGCTCAGCCATCCGGGGGCGACGACGAGGAACGGACCACTGCCGGTGACGGCATACGCGACCCTCGTCCCGTCCGTCAGGGGCGCCGTCCCCAGGCGCTGCGCAGCCACGCTCTCCAGTGAACCGCACCGGGGCGCCGGCCGGACCCGGGTGTCTCAGCCGGCGTCGGTCGGCATGGTCAGGCCCTCGCGCTCGTCGTCCCACGCGGCGGCGCTGATCCGCCACCCGTCGGCGGTGCGGACGAACTGGATCGTCTTCATCCCGCGCCCGGTGAACGGCTCGCCCTCCTGCGTGCCCGCCTTGGCGTAGCTGCCGAACCAGTGCGCGATGTCGCCGAAGACCTCGACGCGCCCCGCGGCGGGCCACTCGCGGAAGTCGGTGAGCGAGCCACCGGTCAGCAGGGCCTCACGCGGGGCGATGAACTCCTCGACACCCATGACCGCGGGCTCCATCCCGCACGTGCGCACGATGACGGCCTGCGGGAGCAGCAGCCCGCGCAGCAGGCTCATCCGCTCGGCGCAGCCGGGTCCCGAGACGAACGCCCCGAAGAACGCGTCGACCATCCCCTGGATCGCGGCGTGGTCGGTGGTCTCGTCTGCCGTCGGGTCTGTCGTCACGGCCCACACGCTAGCCGCGCCGCGTCGACCGATGGCGTGTGCCGTGTGGCGTGGGCCCGTAGCCGCCCGGCCGATGCTGGGGGCCTGGCATCGTCAGTCCTCGAAGGCGCCCCAGCAGATGGCGTTCCGGCGGACCTGGTCGTCGAGGACGAGTGCGCGGACCTGGGCGCCGAGCTGGTCTCGCTGCCAGTCACGCTCGAGCCGTCCGGCGTCGACCTCGTGGGGGTGTGCAGCGCGAGCGGCCTTGATCGCGTACGCGGAGGCGCCCAGGTCGTGCTCGGCCACGTGGCCCACGCAGGCTGCCTGGCCGGCAGCGTATGCCGCAAACCGGGCCGCTCCCTGCAGCGGTCGGGCGGCCCCCATCGCAAGCCCACCGCGGGCTCGCGCATCCATCATCCTCATCTCGCCGCGGGCCCACGCCCGAGCGGCATGGATGGCGTCCCGAGGGCGAGTGTCCGACGACGCCTCCGCCTCGAAGAGATGCAGCACGTGCTCGGCGCACGTGGCGGCCCACAGCGACAGCAGCCGGTGATCCGCGTCGGTGAGCAGTCCGCCACGGCGGATCGTCACGAGGCGCGCGTCGCGCACCTTCGGCAGGATCATGCAGCCAGCCTGCCAGTGCCCGTTTGGACGCGTCACCCCCACCGATGGCGTATGCCGGGTGCCCGGGTCTGCGTGGACGTGACCTCACGACGCCTTGCGGGTGAAGGTGAAGTGCGTGACACCGGTCGGGGAGGCGACGGTCTCGACGTCGAAGGCCTCCTCGACGCCCTCGAGACCGTCCCAGAGGCGGACGCCGCGGCCGAGCACGATCGGGACCTGGACGAGGTGCATGTGGTCGACGAGCCCGGCGGCGAGGAAGTCACGGACGACGGTGGCACCGCCACCGATCCGGATGTCCTGGCCGTCGGCGGCCGCGCGGGCCGTCTCGAGCGCCTCGGCCGGGGTGGCCTCGAGGAAGTGGAAGACGTTGCCGCCCTCCATCTCGAGGGAGGGCCGGGCGTGGTGGGTGAGGACGAAGACGGGCGTGTGGAACGGCGGGTTGGGGCCCCACCACCCCTTCCAGTCCGGGTCGTCGTGCCAGCCGGGCGGGCCGAACTTGTTGGCGCCCATGATCTCGGCGCCGATGCCGGGGCCGTGGCGCTCGGCGTAGGCGTGGTCGACCCCATCGGTGCCGTTCGGGTCCCAGTACTGGGTGCGCATCATCCAGGTGTGGAGCTTCTGGCCGGCGTGCCCGAAGGGGGTCTCGAGCGACTGCGGCTCGCCGGTGGCGAACCCGTCGAGGGAGATCGAGAAGTTGTGGATCCGGGTGCGTGACATCGATGTCCTCCGTGATGGTCCAGTCGCTCTCCGGTCGTCGCCGCGAGGCAGGTGCTCGGCGACCCGCCCGACTCTAGTGCTGGGTGACGACACCGTCGGCGATGGTGGAGGGGGATCCGGCTGGGCGCTTCCGAAGAATTCTCGAGACGTGTGTCGAGGACCTGCCCACCCGGTCGACGTACGAGTACGAAGGACACCACAGCAACCAGGAGGAGTGATCGACATGCCGCGTTTCATGGGGTTCGTGAGGATGGAAGAGGGGATCGGGACGCCGCCGCAGGCGCTGTTCGACGCGATGGACGTCCACATCGGCGAGCGGGCCGCCGCGGGCGTGTTCCTCGACGGCGGCGGGTTGTACGGGACGGAGGACGCCGTGAACTTCGTCGTCAGCCAGGGCGAGATCACCCAGCACGACGGACCGTACGCCGAGTCCAAGGAGGTCATCGGCGGGTGGTCGATCCTGCAGTACGACACCGTCGAGGAGGCCGTGGCCGACCAGCGGAAGTTCGCCGAGCTGCACGCCGAGCACTGGCCCGAGGTCACGGTGATCTCGACCCTGCGCCAGATCTCCGACGGCCCGGACGCGCCTGGCGACTGACGCAGGACGCATCGGCGAGCGACGGTGGCCGACTTCGGCACTTGGCCACCGTCGTCCGCCGCTCTGGCCCAGACTTGCGCCATGGGTGATCCACTGGACGAGACGAGCGAGGCGTCGGAAGGCGGGCTCGCGACGGTGACGGTCACGCCGGTGCTCGTCGCCGAGCTGCTCGCCGACGGCGAACGGATGCCGGTCTACGTGCACGTCGTCGACCATCCCGACGCGCGCGTGCTGGTCGACACCGGCATGACGCAGCTGCACCCTGCGGTCGACGACATGGATCCTCGGCTGACTCCACTGAGCGAGCAGGCCGGCTTCGACGTGGCCGGCATCGACGTCGTGGTCAACACCCATCTGCACTTCGACCACTGCGGTGGCAACCACCTCTTCGCCGGCAAGCCGGTGTACGTCCAGAGGGCGGAGCTGGATGACGCGCGGACCCAGGACGACTACACGATCCGCGAGTGGGTCGAGGCGCCGGGAGTGCACTACGAGACCGTCGACGGCACGCTCGAGCTGCTGCCCGGAGTCCGGCTCGTGTCGACGCCCGGCCACACGCGAGGCTCGCAGGTCGTCGTCGTCCAGACGGGCGGTCGCTCCGTCGTCATCGCCGGTGACACGGCGGTCTTCTTCGACGAGCTCGACCATCCGCGCACCGAGGGCCAGCGGCTGATCCGGGCACTCGCCCCCGACGAGGTCTGGCTCTCGCACCAGCACGAGCCCTGGCGTCCCGCGGCAGCCGGCCACCCCGTCGGCCGCCGATGACAGGATGGCCGCATGTCCGACGAGCAGGCGCCGGAGGAGCTGGCCGGTGAGCCGGTGATCTCGTTCGCCACGGCCTCCGACTGCGAGGCCTGGTTCGACGAGCACCACCTCGACCGCCGCGGCTTCTGGCTCAAGATCGGCAAGGCGGGGGCGGCCGAGACGGTCACCTACGTCGAGGCGCTCGACGTCGCCCTCTGTCACGGCTGGATCGACGGGCAGAAGCGGGGCTACGACGAGACCTACTGGTTGCAGAGGTTCACCCCGCGCGGACCGCGGAGCACGTGGTCCCAGATCAACCGGGACAAGGCCGAGGCGCTGATCACGGCCGGCCGCATGCGCCCGGCAGGGCAGGCGAAGGTCGACGCAGCGAAGGCGGACGGTCGGTGGGCGGCAGCGTATGCCGGTCAGAAGAGCGCGACCGTCCCCGACGACCTGGCGGTCGCGCTCGCTGCCGACCCGGAGGCCAAGGCGTTCTTCGAGACACTCACGGGAGCCAACCGCTACGCGATCCTCTACCGCATCGGCGACGCCAAGAAGCCGGAGACCCGGGCCGCGCGCATCGCCACGTTCGTCGAGATGTGCCGTCACCACGAGACCCTCCACTGACTCGCTGACCGACGTCGCAGCTGGGGCGCCGGCTCCCTTGTCTCCCCTGCCGGAGTGTGGTTGCGTGGCGAGACCGTCCCCGCCGCTCGGCGAGGCACCACGACGAGGTGGTAACGATGGGCTCGACGTACGACTACGTGATCGTGGGGGCGGGCTCGGCGGGCGCCGTGGTCGCTGCCCGGCTGAGCGAGGACCCGGCTGTCACGGTGTGCCTGCTCGAGGCCGGCGGTCCGCCCCCGCCCGCCGAGCTCGTGCCAGCGGCGGTCGCGAGCCTGCAGAACGACCCCGCGACCGACTGGATGTACAACGGCGACCCCGGTGGAGTCGGAAGGGGCCTCGTCGGCGGCCAGATGATGGTGCCGCGCGGGAAGATGCTCGGCGGCTCGTCCGGCCTCAACTACATGGCATACGTGCGAGGGCACCCCGGCGACTTCGACTCGTGGGGCGCCGGCGGCGCGGAGGGCTGGTCCTACGACGAGGTCCTGCCCTACTTCCGCAAGGCCGAGGGCTTCGTGCACAGTCCCGAGCTGCACTCCGACCTCGACGTGCACGGCCACCACGGACCGCTGGGTGTGTCGGTACGCCAGCCGATCCTCCGCGCCTCGAACCAGTTCGTCGAGGCCGCGGGCGTCACGGGCCTGAAGCAGGGTGACTACAACGGTCGCGACCGCCTCGAACCCCAGGGGGTGGCCTCGCTCTTCCAGACGACGACGAAGGACGGCCGGCGCAGCTCGACCTTCCACGCCTACCTCGAGCCGGCGATGGACCGGCCGAACCTCACCGTGGTCACCGGCGCGCTCGTCGAGCGGATCCTCATCGAGGCGGACGGGGACGGGGCCCGCGCCACCGGGGTCGCCTACCGCACCGGGGACGGCACCCTCGAGGAGGTGGCCGCGGGCGCCGAGGTGGTGCTGTGCGCGGGCGCCATCGGGTCGCCGCACCTCCTGCTCCTCTCGGGGGTCGGAGCCCGCGACGAGCTCGCCACCGTCGGGGTGGACTGCCTCGTCGACCTCCCGGACGTGGGGCGTCACCTCAAGGACCACCTCCACACGCCCTTGATGTTCGCCGCCGACGGCATCGGCGAGACGATGACCGAGGTCGCCATGTCCCTCGGCCCGGACGCGCTCCGGGCGCCGGCTGGTCCGCTCCCGGCCGACCCGGCCGACGATGTCGACCTCCCCGAGCCCCTGGCCGCTGCCAAGGCCGAAGCCGAGCGCCGCATCGGCGAGTGGTTCACGACCGGCCGCGGCATCGCGTCATCCTCGCTCTACGACGCCGTCGCGTTCTTCTCGACCGGGCTGGGCGACGAGCACACCCATGACGCGCAGATCGGCTTCCTCGCGACCGGGTACACACCGGCGATCTGGGAGGGCGTCTTCCGACTCCCGCCGTCCGCGTTCTTCGAGGACCCGGAGTCCTTCCTCGACCCGACGCACGGCCAGGTGGTCGTCCTGCCCAATCCGGTGCAACCCCACTCGGAGGGTTCGGTGACGCTGGCCAGCGCCGACCCAGCGGTCCCACCGCGCATCGCGTTCAACTACTTCGGCGACCCGCACGACGTGTTGGTCATGGTCGCCGTGATGCGCAGAGCCCTCGAGATCGCGAAGGCGTGGCCCGGCGGGGGCCTCGGTGAGCCGGTCATCCCGCCGCACCTGGCGAAGGCCCATGGCCACGAGGTCGGATCCGAACCGAGCGACGCGTTGCTGGAGGACCTGGCCCGCCACTACGCGCTGACCGTCTACCACGCGACGTCGACCTGCCGGATCGGTGAGGTCGTCGACCCGCGGCTGCGGGTGCACGGCATCGGGGCCCTGCGTGTGGCCGATGCGAGCGTGATGCCGAACGTCGTCAGCGGCAACACCAACGCCGCGACCATCATGATCGGCGAGAAGGCCGCCGAGCTGATCGCCACGGACCACGGCGTCCACCTCCACGAGCTGGTCGGCTGACGACCCGGCCGGCTCGACGGAGCCACGGACGATCCCGATCCATCGCAGCCAGCTCCTCCGGGGTGATCGCTGGTCGATCGACCCAGCAGGGGCAACTGGGTCGTGGTCCCGCCGTGATCGGGCGTCAGCTCTCGTGGTCCTCGCGCCGCCGCTTCATCCCGAGTCGCGTTGCTCCGGTGATGACCCGTGCCACGAGGCCCAGGAAGACGAGACCGAGCAGCATCTGCAGCGTTGCCACGAGGCGCGCGGTCTGCGACACGGGTGAGATGTCCCCGTAACCGACGGTCGCGAACGTCGTCACCGTGTAGTAGAGAGCATCGAGCCGTGTCATCGGCTGGGTGTAGCTGCCGGGATCGACGTTGTCGATGACGTAGTGCGAGCTGGCGAACACGATGAGGAACAGCGGACCCGTCGTCGCGAGGGCTTCCACCGTCCGGAGCAGGGGAAATGGCGAACGAACGATTCCGCGGGTCTGGAAGGCGAGCGTCACGACGACGATGACCAACCCGGAGACGAAGATCGTGATCGACCGCGCGTCCGACGACCCGGTGAGCGGGATGCGGAAGTAGACGACGACGGCCACGACCAGCGACAGGGTGACCCGGAGCAGCGCCACGACGACCACTCGACGCGGGGGCGCGATCAGGACCGCTGTCACTCGTGGCGCGGGGTCTTCAGCGTGCTGCGGCGAGGATCCGACCATCACCTCAGACCCCTTCACGCGCTTCGATCCGGCCCGAGCTGATGGCGTCCAGAAAGGCCTCGTAGTCGTGGTCGTTCTGGACGGCGTAGTGTTCCGCGAACTCGGCGACCGCCTTGTCGAACCGCCGCTTGCGGCCGAGGTAGGCCGCGATGGCGACGGGGTCGCCCGTCCGTGCGTGTGCGCGGGCCAGGGTCCAGCCGCAGATCTGGGCGTAGAAGGTCATGCCGGCCGGGATCATCGCCTCGACGACCGCCGCCCCCTTCATGTCTCTGAGCTGGCGCCAGTAGTAGAAGCGGTCCGTCTCGATGCCCGCGGACCAACCGAGGAAGATGTCTGACGCCGACTGGAGCAGGTGCTGGCCCTCGACGACGCGCTGGCCCGAGTCGGCGTACGCGCTTCTGGGCAGGTGCGCCTCGAGGACGGACCGGGTCGCCTCCTTCACCTGGAGGAACAGGGGGTCTCTCTCGTCGCGACCCTCCAGCAGCGCCACGAAGGCCCGGGTCCCCACGGAGCCGACGCCGACGACCTTGCGGGCGACGTCGACGATCGTGTAGCGGTCGAGCAGGCGCCGCTGGCTGTCGCTCAGCGTCACGCTGTAGCGCGCGAAGAACTGCCTGATGATGTCCTCGACGTCGGCGGCGTCCAGCTCGTAGTACTTCTCGAGCTCGCGGCGCGGGATGAGCACGGGTGGCTGGCTGACGATGCGCTGCTTTCCGTCGACGACCTCGGTGAGCTTGGCCAGCGCCTGCAGGTTGGTCCGGCGGTGTGCCTTCCGCAGCAGGGCCTCGCCCGACTTGATCGACGCACCCGCGTGTTTGGCCGAGGCGTGCTGGTGGCCCTTGCTGTCCTTGTCCAGGGCCACCAGGCTCCGGCGGGCCTGCTTCATCCCTGCTCGCAGCTCGGCTTCGGACAGGCGGGCATACCAGACGTCCAGCGTGTTCTGCTGTGCGAACTCCGCCATCGCCTCCCGGTAGGACCTGCCCACGGTCAGGCAGATCTCGCGGACGTCCGAGGGCTCGAACTGGTTGTGGCGCGCCGCGATGACGAAGCTGGCGGCCAACCGCCAGACGTCGAACTCGAACGGGCCGGGCAGCGTCTCGTCGAAGTCGTTGAGGTCGAAGAGCAGCTGCCGTTCCGGCGATGCGTAGACCCCGAAGTTCGACAGGTGGGCGTCGCCACACAGCTGCACATCGAGCCTTGCGGTCCGCCTGGTGGCCAGGTCGGCGGCCATGATCGCGGCCGAGCCGCGGTAGAAGGTGAACGCGGACACCATCATCCGGCCGTGCCGGACCGGAACGAGGTCAGGTTCTCGGGTCGCGTTCTGGGCCTCGAGCAGGCCCACCGGGTCGGGCCGTCCCGGCGGTGGTTGCCAGCCGGCCTGCGCCTCGAGCGGCACGCGGTGCCGCGCCTCCCTGCCGAGGGCCCGTCGCTCGGCAGCGCTCAGGTGCGATGGGGTCCCTGTAACGGTCATGACAACTCCTACGTCTCGGCTGATCGAGCGCCGGGGCCGGGCTTCGGCGACGACGAGCGGAACGCAACGACGGCATCCGCGACGGTCGGGTAGATCTGGTCGACGGAGAGCATCTGCAGGACGCCGAGCTTCTCGAGGGTCGTGCGGAGGTCCGGGTCGACGGCGGCCAGCGCCACCGTCGCTCCTCGGTTGTGGACGAACGTCACGAGCTGGTGCAGCGCGGCCCCTGCCGAGTAGTCGATGTCAGGGATCGACGAGCAGTCGAGCACGAGCCACCGCACCGGGTCCGGCGTCGCCGTGATGAGCTGCTGGACCCCGTCGGAGAACTGGTTGGCGTTGGCGTAGAAGAGGTCGGCGTCGTAGCGGAAGACGAGCAGCCCCGGCGCACTCTGCATGCCCTGCTGCGCTCGGGCGTAGGTCGGCTCGCCCTCGGCGTCGATGCCCATGACGAACCGGTGTGGTCGGTACTGACGCCGCACCATCTCCACGATGGAGAGCACCACCGCCAGGACGATGCCCTGCTCGACGCCGACAGCGAACACGACGACCGCCGTGAGGATCGCGATGTAGAACTCGCTGGGTCGGGCCAGCCAGACCCGGCGCAGCCCGGCGATGTCGATGAGGTCGACGCCGATGAGGAACACGATCGCCCCGAGCACCGGCTTGGGGAGGTTCGTCAGCGCGCTGGTGAAGAACAGCACGATGACGAGTACCACCAGGGCCATGGTGGCGTTGGCCAGCTGGGTCTTGCCCTTCTGCTCGTCGAGGATCTGTGTCTTGGTGGGGCTGCCGTTGACCACGAAGGTGCCGCTCAGGCCTGCCGCGATGTTGGCACCGCTCAGACCGACGATGTCCCGGTTGACGTCGACCCGCTGGCCGTGTCGGGTGGCGAAGCTGCGCGAGGTCGCGGCGCTCTGGGCGATGATGAGGACGAAGCACGAGAAGGCCACGCCCAGCAGCTGCCGCACGTCGGACCAGCCGACTCCCTCGGGCAGTCCGATCGGCGGGAAGCCGCCCTGCATCGGCCCGACGATCGCCACCCCGTGCGACGAGACCTGCAGGGTCGAGGCCAGGATGATCGACAGGATGACCGCGACGATCGCGCCCGGGACCTTCGGGACGAAGCGCTTGAAGCCGAGGATGGTCGCGAGCGTTCCCAGGGCGAAGGCCAGAGCGGGCAGGCTGGTGTCGCCCAGGTGGGTCAGCGTCGACCACTGCTGCTCGAACCAGCCGCCTTTTCCCTTGGGGATCCCGAGCATGTCGGGCAGCTGGCCGGTGAAGACCTGGATGCCCACGCCGGTGAGGAAGCCGATCAGCACCGAGGCGGACAGGAAGTCGCCGAGGAACCCCAGCCGCAGCAGTCGGGCGAGCACGAGCAGGACGCCGCACATGAGCGCGGTCAACGAGGTCAGGGCGAGCCACTGCGGCGAGTTCGGCGTGAGCCCGGCGATCCCGAGGGTGGCGAGGCCACCGGCGAGGATCGCTGCGGTGGCGGAGTCGGCACCGACGACGAGGAGCCGGGACGAGCCGAGCAGCGCGAAGACGAGCGCCGGGAAGAGAACCGTGTAGAGACCGGTGATCACCGGCACCTGGGCGATCGAGGTGTAGCCCATGGTCTCGGGGATGGCCACCGCCGCGAGGGTGAGCCCCGCGATGATGTCCGCCTTCAGCCACGATCGTTGGTAGCCACGCAACGACTCCGGAGCCAGCCGGGACGCGCTGGTGGGCCGATCCGTACTCATGTGCGGCTTCCCTCCTTGGTCGGCCGGGCGTCCTCTGCGCGATACCGCTCCAGCAGCTCCAGCTCTCCCTCGTGCTTCGGGAACAGGGTGAACACGATGACGGCACCCCCGAGGATCGCGATGATGCCCGCCGTATAGGCCCAGTCGGCGCCCGACAGGAACGACTCCCGGGCCGCGGCGATGATCTGCGCCGAGTACTGCGGGTACTGCCCGGCCACGGCGTCGGCGCCGGCAAACGACTTCGTGAGCTCGTTCTGCACACTGCTGGTGATCTCGTCGCCGTTCGAGGCGGCGGCGATGCTGGCACCGACGGCGGCGGCATACCCCGCGGTGAGCAGGGCCCCGAAGACGGACTGCATGATCGCACCGCCGAGGTCACGTTGCAGGTCGGCGGTGCCCGAAGCCATTCCGGCCCGCTGCACCGGGACGGAGCCGGTGAGCGAGTGCGACGCCGGCGTGCCGGCGAACCCGACGCCGATCCCGATGAAGGCGTAGGCGAGGGCGATCTGCCAGTAGGAGCTTCGTTCGGACCAGAAGCCGAGCATCCAGGCGAACGCGAGGAACAGGAACACGTAGCCGGCGAGCAGCGTGAACCGGGATCCGCGTGACTCGATCAGCTTCGCGGAGCGTGGCGCGACGAGGACCATGAAGACCACGGCCGGCAAGAAGGCCGCACCGGCTTCGAAGGTGGAGTAGCCGAGGACGTTCTGGAGGTACTGCTGGCTGACGAAGGCGGATGCCATCAGCGAGCCGAAGACGATGATCCCCGCGCACGCCGCCACCCAGAAGACACGGCGCCCAGCGATGTGGAGGTCGTAGAGCGGTACGGAGGCCCGCCGCTGTCGCACGACGAACGCGACCAGCGCGGCGGCCGCGACGACCGCGAGGCCGAGTGCCAGCGTGCCCCTGCCGGGGACGGGGGCGAAGTTGATCGCGAGGATCAGCGCGCCGACGAGGACGACGGACAGCACGCCGCCGAGGTTGTCCACCGGATCGGTGGTCTCGTTCACGTGAGCCGGCACGAGCATCACGGCCATGACGAGCGCGATCGCGGCCAACGGAAGCGTGACGAGGAAGACCGACCCCCACCAGAAGCGCTCGAGCAGGAAGCCGGCGACCAGCGGTCCCAGAGCGGCGATGCCGCCACCGACCGCAGACCACAAGGCGATCGACCGGGTCCGGGCCGGGCCGGCCCACAGCGCGGCGATCAGCGCGAGGGTCGTCGGGTAGGCCATCCCTGCGGACACGCCGCCGAGTACCCGCCCCAGGAACAGCAGGACGTCGGAGGGGGCGTAGGCCGCCAGTAGGCAGGCCGGCACGGAGAGCGCCATGCCGAGGATGAGCAGCAGCTTGCGGCCGTAGCGGTCGCCGATCGCTCCGAGGTAGAGCACCGACCCGGCGAGCCCGAGGGAGTACCCGACTGCGATGAGGTCGAGCGTCGTCTGGGAGGAGCTGAAGGCGCGGCCGATCGATGGAAGCGCGACGTTGGCGACGGACAGGTTGAGGTTCGCGACCGCTGCGACGGTGATCAGGGCGAGCAGGACGAGCGCCGCGCGCTTGGGCTGGGTCGATGCCTCCGCGCCGGTCGCGCCGGTCGCGCCGGTCGCGCCGGTCGCGCCGGTCGTCGGCGGCCCGTCAGCCATGACGTTCGCCCCTCCTGACGGGCGACATCCCCGGCATCTGCGCTGGTGCAGTTGTCATCGTCAACCCCTCCCGCTCGAGAGCACCGGTCACCATGGTCGGCCTGGTCGGGGCGGGCGCGCATCACCCCGATGGGGTGGGTCTGCAGCTCACCTCGCGGCTTGAGCAGCTCAGCTGGTTGAGCGGCGGATCGAGATGCCCAGACCCGCGAGGAGGAGCGCTGCCGCGAGCAGACCGGCTGCCGCGCTGAGGTCGATGTCCTGCTCGCTGACCGTGACGTGCTTGGGGAGGTCGGCCAGGACCTGGGTCAGACCGTCGGCGTCGGTCGCGGCGAAGTACTCGCCACCCGTCGTCTGGGCGACTCCCTTCAGGGCACCTTCGTCGACGACGAGGAAGTTGCGACCACCCAACGTCCCGCCGCCCGGACCGCCGAAGTCGCGCGCCCGAGGCTGGAAACCGCCGTACTGGTCGCGCGTGCACGCCATCTGCGTCGGGTTCGTCGTGCCGAAGCCGATCGGATAGACCCGCACTCCTCGCGCCGCGGCCTGCTCCGCGGCCTGCGCCGGCGTCACGCCGCGCGTGTTCGCTCCGTCCGTCAGCAGCACGATGATCTCCGGCGCCACGTCCACGGGCACTCCACCGCCGCCCCCACCCGTACCGCCCGTCGGCGTGGGCGCAGGAGTCGGGTCAGCCAGGCCCGGCCCGTCCGTCGACGGCTCGTCCACGGCATCCGCCGGCGCCACGTTCGGGTCCAGCTCGGCGATCGCGTCGATCGACCGCAGGATCGCCGCGCCGATCGTCGTCCCGCGCCCCGTCGTCACCGCGTCGATCGCCGACAGCAGCTCGCCCCGGTCCGCAGTCGGCGCCACCGCCAGCTGTGCGAACCCCGAGAAGACGACGAGCCCGACCTTCGTCTCGTCGTCCTGCCCCTCGACGAACGACCGCACCGCCGCCTGCGCCGCGCTCAGCCGGTTCGGGGACACGTCCGTCGCGCACATCGACCCCGACACATCCAGGGCCAGGATGATCGTCGCGCTCGACGTCGGCACCTCGGCCCGCACCGTCGGCCGCGCGCTCGCCAGCCCCAGCAGCCCGAGAGCCCCGAGCACCAGGGCAATGGGCACGTGCCGCTTCCACGACGCCGACCCGGCCCCCGCCGCCCGCAGCAGCGCGACGTTCGAGTAGCGCACCGCCTGCCTCCGCCGACGCCGCAGCTGCCACACGTAGACCCCGAGCAGCACCGGCACGAAGACCAGCGTCACGAGCAGCAGCGGCACTCCGAACGACACGTCAGATCACCCGCCCCCGCCGCAGCACCGACACCGTCGCCCCGCCGAGCAGCAGCAGCGCAGCGAACGCCGCCACCCAGGACGTCACCTCGTGCGGCACCGTCCGCGTCGTCCACTGCAGCTCGATCGCGTCATACACGGAAGCCAACGACGCAGCGTCCGACGCCCGGCGGTACGTCCCGCCGGTCATCTCCGCCACCGCCTGCAGCGACGACTCGTCGAGCGCCGTCGCGATGCTGAAGCCGTCGACCTTGATCGTCGTCCCCGCCGGCGTCCCCAGCCCGATCGGCTCGATCCGCACCCCCGCCGCCGACGCGAGCTCGGCCGCGCCGGAAGGCCCGTCGTCCGTCGTGTCCTCGCCGTCGGTGAGCAGCACGATCGCCGTCCCGCCGTGGTAGCCGATCGGCGTCTCCTCGTCCGTCCCCTTCTCCGCATCGCCGGGCGCCTTGACCGGCTTGCCGACGATCGCGCTCAGTCCGCCGAGGATCCCGTCGCTCAGCGACGTGTCGCCGGCCGGCTTGAGCCGCGCCACCGCCGCCAGCACGGCCGCCCGGTCCAGCGTCGGTCGCTGCGTCACGAGCCCCGTCCCGCCGAACGCCACCACGGCGATCCGCACCGACGCCGGCTGCTTCTCCACGAACACCCGCGCCGCCGCCTTCGCCGCCTCGAGCCGCGACGGCTTCACGTCGGTCGCCGCCATGCTGTTCGACACGTCGAACGCGAGCACGACCGTACCCTCGCGGTGCGGCTCCGTGACCGACGCCACCGGGCGGGTCAGCGACAGCACCATGACGGCCAGGGCTGCGATGAGCAGCGCCGGACCCAGGTGCCGCCACCGGGAACGGCCCTGAGCCGGCATGACGAGCCCGTCCGCTGCCAGCGCCGCCCGCCGTGTCTCCTGCGCGCGCAGCACCCGCCGGTAGCCGACGACGAGCACCGGCACGACGAGCAGCCCCGCCAGCGCCCACGGCCACGTCAGCGACAGCTCGCTCATCGCAGCCACCTCATCGCAGCCACCTCATTGCAGCCACCTCATTGCAGCCACCTCATCGCCGTCGCCTCCGCCGCAGCTCGGAGATCCGCAGCAGCGACCGCACGAGGTCGTCGTCGGTCCGCACCGGGTAGAGGTCGACGCCGGCCGTGCGCGCCCGCGCCTCGAGGTCGGCCTGCCGCGACTCCGCAGCCGCCGCGAGCCGGGCCCGGAACGCGACGTCGCTCGTGTCGACGAAGATCTGCTCACCCGTCTCCGCGTCCTCGACGTAGAGCCCGCCCGCGTCGGGCAGCTCGCTCTCGCGCGGGTCGACGACCTGGATCGCCACCACCTCGTGCCGTCGCGCCAGCCGCGACAGCGGCGCCTCCCACCCGTCCGCCGAGATGAAGTCCGACACGACGAGCACGAGCGACCGCCGCCGCGCGATGCCGTATGCCGCCGCGAGCAGCACCCCGAGGTCCGTGACCGTCCCCGACGGGGCTGGGACTCCAGCCTGCTCAGAGCGACCCAGCACCCGGCGTACGCCACGACGGAGGCTCGACGCTCCACCCTCCCGGGTCCTGGCCTCTCGACGGTCCGGGACGGGGGTGCGGGCCTCGCGGCGGTCGAGCAGCGTCTTCGCGATCCGCAGCACCTGGTTGCGGCCCGACGCCGGCGGGATGACGAGGTCGACCCCGGTGTCCATGACGATGGCGCCGACCCGGCTCCCGCCGCGGGTCAGCACGTGCGCGAGGGTCGTCGCCACCTCGGCGAGCACGAGGTCCTTCTGTCGGTCGACCGGCCCGAAGCCCATCGACGCCGAGTGGTCGAGCAGCAGCCACGCCGTCAGCTCGCGGTCCTCGACGAACTCGCGCACGTAGGGCTCGTCGAGCCGCGCCGTGACGTTCCACTCGATGTGCCGCAGGTCGTCGCCCGRCACGTACTCCCGCAGGTCGGTGAAGTCGAGACCGGCACCGCGGAAGAGCGTCCGGTAGTCGCCCTGGAGTCGCCCGTCGAGCCGCCGCACCACCCTCCACTCGAGGCGCCGCAGCAGGCTCTCGGCGCTCAGCGTGGTGGTCGCGCCCATGTCGCGTCCCCACCGGGGCCGCCAGCACCACCATCAGGCCCAGCCCCGAAAGCGCCTGCCACAGAAGCCGACCCGGCAGCCCGCTCGCGCAACGGAGCCGTCGGCACCGGGACGGCCGCGAGGAGCGGCGTCAGCAGGTCGTCGGGCGAGAGGTCCTCGGCCAGCGCCTCGTAGGACAGCACGATCCGGTGCCGCAGCACGTCCCGCGCGAGGTCGCGCACGTCGTCGGGCAGCGCGTAGTCCCGTCCCCGGAGGAAGGCCAGCGCCCGCGCCGCCAGCACGAGGTTGATCGACGCGCGCGGGCTCGCGCCGTACGTCAGCAACCGGGCCAGGTCGTCCCGGCCCACGCTCGCCGGCTCACGGGTCGCGGTGGCCAGCCGGACGGCGTACTCGATGACCGCGGGGTCGACGTAGACCGCGTCCGCCTCGCGCTGGAAGCCGCGCAGCATCTCCGGGTCGAGCACCGTGACGGTCGCGACCTCGGCCGAGATCTGCCGCTCGACGACGACGAACTCCTCGGCGGCAGAGGGATATCCGATGAGCACCTTGAGCATGAAGCGGTCGACCTGGGCCTCGGGCAGCGCATACGTCCCCTCGGACTCGATGGGGTTCTGCGTCGCCATCACGAGGAACGGGTCCGGCGCCGGGAAGGTCTCGCGCCCGATCGTCACCTGCCGCTCCTGCATGACCTCGAGCAGCGCGCTCTGCACCTTCGCCGGCGCGCGGTTGATCTCGTCGGCGAGCACGAGGTTGGCGAAGACGGGCCCGAGCGAGACCTGGAACTCGCCGTCCTTCTGGTTGTAGATCCGCGTCCCGACGAGGTCGGCGGGCACGAGGTCGGGCGTGAACTGGATGCGCTGGAACTCCCCGCCGATGGCCTGCGCGAGCGTCTTGATCGCCATCGTCTTGGCCAGCCCCGGCACGCCCTCGACGAGCAGGTGCCCCCGCGCCAGCAGCGCGACGAGCATCCGCTCGACGAGCACGTCCTGCCCGACGATCGTCCGCTTCACCTCGTAGAGCGCCTGCTCGAGCGCGTGTCGAGCGTGCTGACCAGTGGGTGCCTGTCCGTCCATGCCGTCCTCCTGCTCGTTCACGCTGCTCGTTCACGCTGCTGGGTCACGCTGCTCGTTCACGCTGCTGGGTCACGCTCGTCGATGGCGTATGCCGGGTGCTCGCCTCCCCGCGGAGGCTCGGTCTCAGCGGGGCGGGCTGCCCGCGGCCCCTCCCGCCGTCGCGATCGGCACCGCGAAGCCGATGCCGACGAAGAGGCTCTGGTCCGTCGGGTTCGCCAGCCCCGTGACGATCCCGACGACCTGCCCGGCCTTGTTGAGCAGCGGTCCGCCCGAGTTGCCCGGGTTGACCGCCGCGTCGATCTGGATGAGGTGCTCGAGCTTGCGGTCGCCCTCGACGCGCACCGTCCGGTCGAGTGCCGACACGACGCCCGCCGACAGCGAGTCGGTGAGGCCGAGCGGGTGGCCGACGGCGAAGACCGGCGCCCCGACCGCCACCCCACCGCCGAGCACGGCGGGCACGACGGTCTCGGGGAGCTTCGAGGGCGTGAGCGTCGCGATGTCGCTCTCCGGCTTCTCGGTCGCGACCTTCGCCGGCGAGGTCGTGCCGTCGGCGAAGGTGATGGTGATGTTCGTCGACCCGTCGACCACGTGCAGTGCGGTCAGCACGGTGCCGTCCTCGTTGACGACGACCCCCGCGCCGCTGCCCTCCTGCTGCCCCCCGGCCACGGTGTCGCGGGTCTCGATGAGGACGAGCGACGGCGCGATCGCCGCGTGCGCGACCGACCCGTCGGCCGGCGCGGCGGCCTCCGCCTCCGCCTGCTTCTCGATGCCGCGCCGGACGCTCGTGTCGACGTCGCGCTGCGTGAGGACGGGCGGTCCCGGAGGTCGCGTCACGGCGTACGTGCTGACGAGCGCGACGATGACCGCCAGCGCGACGAGGCCCCACCACGCGCGGCGCGGCACCCGCGCCGCCCGGTCGCGGACGCGCTGCCACCGGCGCGGGGGGGGAGGCTCGGGCTCTGGGTCGGGCGCGTCGAGGAGGAGCCTGGCGCCTGGGGCGACGGCGGTGTCGATCGCGGGAGGAGCGGTGACCCGTGCCACCTTCTCGACTGTACGTTTCCTGAGACCCGAGCGGCAGGGGCTGTCGAGTCTTCACAGGATCCGGCGAAGCGGGGACGTCGACGGTGCTGAGGGGTAGACAATGCGTATGCCGACCGCCGCGTCCCTGCTGAGCGAGCACCTCCGCGAGCAGCGGGAGGCCCTCGCGACCGCCGAGGCCGCCGTGCGCGCAGGGGAGCCCGAGGGGGTCCACGACCTCCGGGTCGCGATGCGTCGGATCCGCAGCGCCCTCGCCAGCTTCCACGCGCTCGTCGACCCGGCTGTCACCGAGCCGCTCCGCGACGAGCTGCGCTGGGCGGCCGGTCGCCTCGGGGAGGCACGCGACGCCGAGGTCGTCCAGGACCTCGTCGACACGCTCCTCGACGACATCGGCCCCGCCGGCCTCACCGGCATCGACGAGGCCGTGACCGGTCTCCGGGCCCGGCTGCACCTCGACGCCACAGCCGCCACCGAGGTCATCGACGAGACCCTCGGGTCGAGCCGGTATGCCGCCGCGATCGCCCTGCTCGACAGCGTCGTCACGCACCCGCCCTTCACCGACGACGCCGAGCGGGGCGCGAAGAAGGTCGTGCGCACCGTGCTGCGCAAGGAGGGCAAGCGCGTGCGTGAACGGGCGGACCTCGCCGAGGCCGCCGTCGCAACGGGTGACTCCGAGCTGAGGTCCGCCTGCCTCCACGACGTGCGCAAGGCCGCCAAGCGGCTGCGCTACGCCGCCGAGGCCGTGGCGCCGGTGACCGGGTCCACGGTCGGCCTCGTGGCCGAGCGGGCGGCTGACGTGCAGGGGCTCCTCGGCGAGCACCACGACGCCGTCGTCACCCGGGCGACGCTGCGGCACCTGGCCATCGACGAGGACGCGGGCGTCGCGGCCGCCTTCCTCCTCGGCCACCTCGACGCCGACGAGCAGCGCGCCGCGGACCGTCTCGAGCGCCGCGGCGGCAAGGCACTGCGTCGCCTCGACCGCGCCATCGACCAGGCCATCGCCTAGGAGACCGAGCCTGCGTCGGTGATCAGGCGGGGGACGGGCTGGTCCGGGTGGGGGTCGTCGCCGACCTCCTGCTGCGCGAGCCACATCCGCGCCTCGAGCTCGTCGCGCACCTCGGCATAGGAGGGGTCGTCGGCGACGTTGACGAGCTCCTCGGGGTCTGCCTCGAGGTCGTAGAGCTCCCACTCCTGCGCGAAGCGCCGGTCCGAGCAGCCCGGCAGCCCGAGCCCGTCGTTGTAGAAGAAGATCAGGGTGTAGCGGTGCGTGCGGTAGCCGTAGTGCGCCCCGACCTGGTGGCTCCGGTCGTCGTGCATCCAGTAGCGGTAGTAGAAGCCCTCCCGCTCCCGATCGCGCTGCGCCCCAGCCGGATCCGTGAGGTCACCCCAGAACGAGCGCCCCTGCATCCGCTCCGGCACGTCGACGCCGGCCGCATCGAGCAGGGTCGCCGCGATGTCGACGTTCGTGACGATCCGGTCGAGCGCCTGCCCGGCCGCGACGGCGCGCGGGTAGGAGAGGACGAACGGCATCCGGATCGACTCCTCGTACATGAAGCGCTTGTCGAACCAGCCGTGGTCGCCGAGGAAGAAGCCCTGGTCGGAGGAGTAGACGACGATCGTGTCGTCGAGCTCGCCGCGGTCGGCGAGCCACGACGTCAGGCGACCGACGTTGTCGTCGACGGACGCGACGCACGCGAGGTAGTCCTCCATGTAGCGCTGGTACTTCCACAGCGCCTCCTCGTCCGCCGACAGCCCGGGCGGCACCGGCTGCTTGAGGTCCTCCTCGGTGAGGTGGTCGGCGATCCGCATGGCCGCCCGCCGCGCCGTGTCGGACCGTCCCGCCAGGTCGTCGGTGAACGTCGCCGGCACTGGGATCGGCATGCTCCCGGCGGGCCCGCCCTCGGCATACATCCCCGCGTGCGCGGCGTCGGGCTCCCACGGTCGGTGCGGCGCCTTGTGCCACACGAGCACGCACCACGGCGGCTTCTCCCCGTCGCCGTCGCCGTCCCCGTCCTCGTCCCCGTGGCCGTCCCCGTCGTGGTCGCCCTCGTCCAGGGACTCGACCCAGTCGATGGCGAGGTCGGTGATGAGGTCGGTCGCGTAGCCCGGCTCGACGCGCAGCCCGTCGGCGGAGAGGAAGCGCGGGTCGTGGTACTCGCCCTGGTCGATGAGCGCGTCCCACCGGTCGAAGCCCTGGGGGTCGTGGTCGATGCCGCCGCTCGAGCCCTGCCCCATGTGCCACTTGCCGACGAACGCCGTGCGGTAGCCCGCCTCGCGCAGCGCCGTGACGAAGGTCGGTTGCGACGCGTCGATGAACGTGTCGAGGGTCGTCACACCGTTGACGTGGCTGTAGGTGCCGGTGAGGATCGAGGCCCGGCTCGGCGCGCACAGCGAGTTCGTCGCGAAGAGGTTGTCGAGACGCACCCCGGCCGCCGCGACCGCGTCGATGTGCGGCGTGCGGTTGACGACCGAGCCGTAGGTGCCGATGGCGTGCGCGGCGTGGTCGTCGCTCAGCATGAAGACGATGTTGGGCCGGCGGTCGCTCATGAGTCGGCCCCGCCGTCGGCTGCGTCACCGGCTGCGTCACCGGCCCCGTCACCGGCTGGCGGCGTGCGGTGCGCGTCGGCGGCGGCCTGGATGCGCGCCAGGTGGTCGGTCCACCACGCCTCGCCGCCCAGCTTGTCGTGGTCGCGCCCGCCCCGCCCGTCGATCGTCTCCCGGAGGATGTCAGCGTGCCCGGCGTGCTGCGACACCTCGGCGACGCAGCGCACCAGGAGCGAACCGAGGGTCGTCGACCGGCGCTCCTCCGGCCACCACGCGACGCTCGCCGGGGCGTCGAGCCCGAGCTCGCGCACGACGGCGTCGCAGTGCACCGCGGCCCGCTCGTAGAGCCCGACGAGGTCGGCTCGCGACTCCTCGGCCGTCGCCCACATGTCGGCCGAGTCCCAGATCGAGTCGTCCTCGACCCACGGCAGCCGCTCGCCCGACGGCCGCCCGACCGAGTCGCCGAGGTAGGCGAGCTGGACGCCCGCGACGTGCTTGACGAGCCCGAGCAGGTTGGTCCCGTTGGGCGTGATCGGGCGCCGCACGTCGTAGTCGCCCAGCCCGTCGAGCGCCTTGAGCAGCCCGTCACGCCCTTCCTGCAGGTAGCGCAGGAGGTCGTCGACGAGGTGGGGCCCGCCCACCCGCGTCGACTCGCTCGTCCCACTCACGTGGCTGGTCCCGGTCGGCGTCGCGCTCACGCCGACCACGCTAGACGCCTCCCCCGACCACGGCGCGGGATCGTGCCCTCACCGCAGACGGGGTACGCCGTCACCGGGTCGTCAGGATGTGGCGCCTTCCAGCACCCTGGCGTCACGTCGCCTCGCGGCCGGTGAGCCCGGCGTCGGGGCGAAGCGCCAGATGATGCCCTGCTGCGCGAAGGTCCAGGCGTTGTTGACGAACCAGTAGGCGATGAGGCCCGCCGGCACGACGAGCGCCGCTGCGAGGACGCCGACCGCGCCGAGCCACGGCATGAGTCGCTGGACCGTCGCCATCCCTTCGGGCAGGTCGGTGACGTCGGTCATCGGCAGCACGAACCAGCGCTGCGCGAGCAGGCTCAGCGCGGCCGCCCCGAGCGCGACCGCGACGAGGACGAGCCCGGCCCCGGGGTTCGACCCCATCGTCGTGCCGAGGTGGCTCGTCAGGTGCAACCCGGCGAGGGACGCGGCCGACGCCGAGGCGACGAGCCCGGCGTCGAGCGCCCCGACCGAGTGGCCGGCCGTGAGGTCGGAGACGACGCGGTAGAGCGCGTAGAAGAGCGGCAGCTGGAGCAGCGCCGGCGCGAGGCTCCACCCCGAGACGCCGTGCTCGGCATGGATCGCCTTCTGCTCGGCGCGCATCGCGGTCAGCTGCTCGAGGTCGCGGCTGCCGGCATACCTCTGGCGCAGCTCGCGCAGCTGGGGCGCGGCGTGGGCGCGGGCGTGCGAGCTGCGCACCCCGTGGATCGTCACGGGCAGCAGCACGGTGCGGACGGCGACGACGAGCAGCGCGACGGCGAGCAGCCAGGCGCCCGCGGAGCCGGGGCTCAGGCCGAGCGCGCCGGCGATGTCGTGCGTGGCCGCGAGCACCGCGGCGACGGCATGGGTGAAGGGGGACAGCAGGTCAGGCATGGGTGAGCTCCTCGGCTCGGGCCCGCGCGGGGCCGGGATGGGTGGGCAAGAGGCCCGGACGTCGCAGGTGCGACGAACGGGGTCAGTGCCGACCCGGAGCCCGAGGACGCTGTGGGCAGTGCGGTGCGTCGAGGGCGCACCAGTACGCCGTCGACGCGGGCACGGCGCCGGGGACCCCCGACGCGTGGACGCGCACCGGCAGAGGACGCACCGGGCGCACCGCGGTCCTGGCGAGCACGACGGTCAGGACGCCGACGGTCGCCGCGGTGAGGAGCACCTGACCGGCTCCCGCACCCGAGACGGTGCCGAGAACGGTGCCGAGAACGGTGCCGAGAACGGTGCCGAGGAGGACGACGACCGCCGCGGCGAGGCTCGCGGTGAGGACGGGGAGCACGGCCACGTCGGCGGACGCGCGGTGGCGCAGGACCCTCATGCCCTCTCCTCTCGTGACCTGGCTGCTCGGCAGCCCGGGTTCGTCGACCCACCTCGAGCGTACGTCACCGTCTCTGCCCGACCACGCTCGCGGCGGCATACGACCCGTGCCGGCGCGACGGGCTGCGCGACCCCGAGGACCAGTTCGACTCCGACGGGCAGGAGGCACTCGTGGCCCTAATGCGGCGGGACTTCGGTGAGATCGGCTGGTGGGTTCGACACGTCCGCGCTGACGCCGGAGGAGACCGCCGAGCAGGGTGCTCGACCAGGCGTACGCCCTCGGTCGGCGCGGTCTCTGACGACCTACGGGCGCGGGTGGCCCCACCGCCCTATCCTCGGACTCGGGAGCCCATCCCCCGCGACCCTCGAGGAGGGCGGCATGGCCGAGTCCAGCAGCGGGCCCGAGAACGGGCAGGAGCGTGGGCAGAAGCGCGGGCCCGAACGCGGGGCGGACGACGACGCGAACGCGCCGAGGACCGCCCCGACGAGTGCGCCCGGCCGGCCCGGCCCTCTCGACCGTTCCGGCCCGACGAGCCGCGCGGAGCGCCGAAAAGTCCTCGTCGGCCTGCCCCTCCTCGATCGGTACGGACTCGTCCTCGTCCTCGTGCTGGCCACGATCGCCGTCCAAGGACTCGTCGACACCCGTGGCTCGGTCGTCTCCCAGCTCTTCGCGCACGCGATCAGTGGCCTGGCGCTCGTCGCGGCGGCCCGTGCGTCAGGGCTGCGACGTCGCTGGCGTCGCGCCGTCAACGTCCTCGTCGCCGCGGTCCTCATTCTCAGCGTCGCGACGTTGACCTACCGTCGCGCCGATGGCAACCAGACGGTGCCCCCCGAGACGGTGTGGCTGCTCGCCGCCGCGCTGACCCCGGTGCTCATCGCCCGACGGGTGCTGCAGCACACCGTGGTCACCGTTCAGACCATCATGGGCTCGGTCGCTGCCTACCTCCAGATCGCCGTGACCTATGCCTTCCTCTTCCAGACCCTCGACGCGTTCACCTCGACCCCGTTCTTCGGTGAGGACGTGCCGACGACGACGTACATGTACTTCAGCCTCGTGACGATCTCGACGGTCGGCTTCGGTGACGTCGCAGCAGTGACGGATCTCGGCCGGATGGCCGCGGCGAGTGAGGCCGTCATCGGCCAGGTCTACCTCGTCACCTTCGTCGCGCTCATCGTCGCTCGCTTCGCGGCGGGTATGCCGCGTGCCTCGGCCGCTGTCGGCGCCGGCGGGGTGCCCGGCGGGGCCCGGGCCCCTCGCACCCTCTTCGAGGCGTTGGACTCGTCCAGGACGCAGCAGCCGCCTCCCGAGGGCGAGCCGGAGGAGCCGGAGGACGGCCCACCGGGCAGACCCGGGGCCGAGGGCTCGGCCTAGCATCGGCGCATGTCCGACGTGCCCGACGTGCCCGACGTGCCCGACGTTCTCGACCGGATCGCGGCGACCGGTACGACCGGTACGACCGGTACGACCGGTACGACCGATGCGCCGGCGGTGCGTGATGCCACGCCCGCCGACGCCGCGGCGTGCGCTGCGATCTACGCCCCCTACGTCACCGGCACGACGGTCACCTTCGAGACGGAGCCTCCCGACGTCGCCGAGATGGAGCGCCGGATCGCCAAGGCGCAGGCGCGGCACGCCTTCCTCGTGCTCGAGGACGCGGGAGAGGTCGTCGGCTACGCGTATGCCGGACCGTTCAAGGAGCGGACGGCGTACCGGTGGTCGTGCGAGGTGTCGGTCTACCTCGCGGGCGATCGGCGGGGTCGCGGCGGTGGGCGGCGGCTCTACGAGGCTCTGCTCGAGCGGCTCACGGCCCGCGGCTACCGGATGGCCGCAGCCGGGATGACCCAGCCCAACGAGGCGAGCGGCCGACTGCACGCGGCGATGGGCTTCGAGCCGGTCGGCACCTACCGCGACATCGGCTGGAAGTTCGGCGCCTCGCACGACGTGGCGTGGGTCCAGCGACCCCTCGGTGACCCGCTCCCGTCCGGGGGCGCCGCCGAGAACCCGCCCGAGCCCACCTGACGGGCCAGCGCCGGTGCCCACCTGACCGGCCTACGCCGATGCCCATCCGACCTGGTCCAGTCGAGTGAGCGCTCCGTCCGAGTCGAGTGAACGCCCCGCCACAGGTGGTCTGTGACGGGGCGCTCACTCGACTGTTACCGGGCGCTCACTCGACGGTGTGATCGGGGAGGGCGGTGGGGTGTCAGGGGAGGGCGGGGTAGTCCGTGTAGCCCTCGGCGCCGCCGCCGTAGAAGGTGGCGGAGTTCGGCTCGTTGAGCGGGGCGCCCTCGCGCCAGCGACGGACGAGGTCCGGGTTGGCGAGGAACTCGCGCCCCACGGCGACGAGGTCACCGAGGTCGCGCTCGAGGATGTCCTCGACGTCGGCCAGCTCGGTGACCTTGCCGAAGCCGGTGTTGAGGATGACCGGGCCGTCGAAACGCTTGCGCAGATCGCGGACGAGGTCGGACTCCGGGTCGCCGAGGATGCTGAGGTAGGCGAGCCCGAGCGGGGCGATGCCCTCGACGAGCGACTCGTAGGTCGCGGCCGTCTCGGCCTCGTCCTCCTCGAGGACGCCCTGGATGTTGTGCGCGGGCGAGATGCGGATGCCGACGCGGTCGGCGCCGATCGCCTCGGCCACGGCCTTCGTGATCTCGACGGTCAGGCGGGCGCGGTTCTCGGGCGAGCCGCCGTAGGAGTCGGTGCGCTCGTTGCTCGACGGCGCGAGGAACTGGTGCGGCAGGTAGCCGTTCGCGGCGTGCACCTCGACGCCGTCGAGCCCGGCCGCGACGGCCTGGCGCGCTGCGTGGACGAACTCCGCCACGAGCGCGGGGATCTCGTCGGTCTCGAGGGCCCGCGGGACGGCATACGCCTGCTGGCCCTTCGGGGTCACGATCTCGCCGGGCGCGGCGATGGCGCTCGGCGCCACGCTCTCGAGGCCGCCCTTGTTGTCGGGGTGGGCGATGCGGCCGGCGTGCATGAGCTGGACGACCACGCGGCCGTCGCCCTCGTGCACGGCATCGGCGACGAGGCGCCAGCCGGCGACCTGCTCGTCGGAGTGCATGCCGGGGGTGTCGAGGTAGCCCTGCCCGACGGCGCTCGGCTGGGTGCCCTCGGTGATGATGAGGCCGGCGCTCGCGCGCTGGCCGTAGTACTCGGCGTTGAGCTCGGTCGGTGCCTGGCCCTCGCCCGCGCGGTTGCGGGTCAGCGGGGCCATGACGAAGCGCTGGGGAAGGTCCCAGCGGCCGATGCGGATGCTCTCGAAGGCCGTGGACACAGGCCTGCTCCTCACGTCTAGGGGACTGTCGGTGGCGGTTGGCGGCCCCCACCGTCGATCGGTGGAGCCTTCAACTACCTAGGCGACAAGGAGGGCAGGCGGTCGATCATTCCCGTGTGTCCAGGGTTGCGCGTGTGGGGGATCCCACGCGGCCGGAGGGTTTCGGGTGGGCATGCCGAAGGGGAGGATGCCCAGGCATCCTCCCCTTCGTACGCGCTCAGCTCGTGGAGAACTCCGCGGTGGTCGTCGCGGAGGTCGTCGAGATGACGACCCGGTGGGTCACGGCGCGTAGATGTACTTCATGCCGGGACCGTCGGTCAGCGTGCGCGTGTTGTAGTTGTACGCACCGGCGAGGGCGTTCATCTCGATGATCGTCACCTCGTTGCCGTTGACCGCGGTCACCCAGGCGACGTGGCCGACGCTCGAGGAGCCGTGGACGCCGGGCTGCATGACGAGGATCGACCGCGTGCGCGGCGTGCCCGTCACGGTGTAGCCGGCGGACGCTGCGCCCGAGGCCCACGCCATGGCGTTGCCGGTCCAGCCACCGGGGTAGTAGCCCTCGGACTGGTACCACTTGTTGAGAGCGCCCCACGTGCACTGGCCCGCGGTGGCCCAGTTGGACGAGGCGCGCACGCCGGACGAGGCGCTCGGTGCTGCGGTGTTGACGCTCGCCTTCGCCGACGACGTGCTCGTCGTCAGGGTGGCGCGGGTCAGGTCGCGGGAGGCGCGCTGGACGGCGACCTTGCGCGAAGCGGCAGTCTGGGCGGCAGTCTGGGCGGCGGCCTTGGCGGCAGCGCGCTCGGTCTTGACCTGGACGTCCTCGATGACCTGCGGCTTGGCCGGCGCGACGCGGTGGGCGACGGCCTTCTGCACGGCGGGGGCGAAGCCGATCTTCGACAGCGCGGTCGACGCGGCCGGGGTGGCAGCCGTGGCCGGACCGACAGCGGCGGGAGCCGCGGTGTCGACACCGGCAGCAGCCGCGACGTCACCCGAGTTGGGCGACAGGGTGTCGGCGCTCGCCGGGTTGGCGAAGGTGGCGACCAGTCCACCGGTGGCGGCGACGACGGCGCCCGCCTTCATGGCCGGCTGAGCCGACTCACGGGCGAGGAGCTTGAGTTCGTTGAGGGGGTTGTGGCGGCCTGGCGCACGATGGCGACCGCGGATGTTCTCAGTGTTCACGCGTGTTACCTCTCCGCGCCTACGAAGTTAGCTGTCGGGTTCGGGCGGAAAGGTGCCCGGGCCACGCCCGCCCCGCGAAGCTCGCGTGGCGGGTGGGTCTTCACCCCAAGGACGTCCGAAGTCGTTGCGTAGGACGTCCGGAGAAACGTGTGGTTCCTCCGCTCCTGTCACAAGGTTCGATCTCTCTCGTCAGGCGGTGACAGGACTAGGCGGTCCACCTCACGAGAGCCCGACCAGGTGGCCGGACTCCCGGAAGACTAGACGAGGCGACTGGCAAATGTCACGCCACGGTAACGACGACGCGCGCCGATCGCCCCTGAATGTCCGAAGTGCCCGTCTATACCAACGCTTTACCTTCAGATGGGTGAGACGTGGATCACATCCGGACGTGGTCCTCGACAAGCCCCCCACGGGTATGCCGCGGGGTCCCTCGTGGGGACCCCGCGGCATACGCCGGACTGGTGTGGCTCGAGCGTGGGTCGGGCCGGGCGCGGTCGTCAGGTGGCGCTCGAGAGGTGGCCGAAGACCACGACGTTGTCGCGGTACTCGTTGCGACTGTCGGTCGGCCCGCCACACGTCACGAGGCGGATCTCGGCCTGGGTGAAGTCGCCCTTGTAGACGAGCTCGGTCGGGAACTGGGACTTCTTGTAGGCCGCGACCTTGTCGACGGTGAAGGTCAGGTGCGACCCGTCTCGCCGCGACACCGTGACGACGTCACCGGCCCTGACCTTGCCCAGCTCGTAGAAGATGCCCGGGACGCCCGAGGGGGTGTCGACGTGTGCGGCGAGGACGGACGGGCCGAGCTGGCCCGGCGTGGGGCCGGCGTCGTAGATCCCGACCTCCTGGGCCGTGCCCGGCACGGAGATCGTGCCATCGGGCTGGATGCCGAGCCGGACGAAGTGCGAGGAGCGCACCCCGATCGACGGAATCTCGATCGACGTCGGCTCGGAAGCCTCGAGGAAGTCACCCATGCCGACGGTGCCCGGCGCGGCGCCGGCCGTCCTGCCCGCCGTCGGTGTCCCACCCTGACCGGGGGACGCCGACGGGCTGGACGAGGACGGGCCGGGCGCCGCGGGGGCGCTGGCCGTGGCGACCCCGCCCGCCGCGGGCTGCGGCGGGCCGGGGGTCCCCGGGCTCCCTCTGAGGCCGACCACGAGCGCGACGATCCCGATGACGACGAGCACGGCCGTGACCGCCAGCGCCGCAGCCACTCCGGCGCTGATGCGCCGGGTGCTGCGGTCGCCGGTGGGCGACGTCGGCGCGGGCGTGGAGCCGGTCGGTGCGCTCATGGTCGGGTCACTCCCGGTCGGTCGTGTCGGTGTCGGTCGTGTCGGTGTCGGTCGTGTCGGTGTCGGTCGCTCAGTGTCGGTCGCTCGATGTCGGCCGCTCGGACTCGGTCGCTCAAGTGCGCGACGTCGGTCTCGGTCGCTCAGGCGCGCGACCGGGCGCGACGGGCGGCGAAGGCGCCGGTCCCGGCCGCGGCGAGCAGGGCGCCAGCACCGACGAGCATGAGGGCCTCGTTCTGGCCACCGCTCTTGAGGCCGTCTGCGGCCTGGCCGCCGCCGGTGTGCATACCGCCGGCCGGGGCGACGCGCAGCGCGCCACACAGGGCCGGGTCGGTGGCCTCGGTCGGGAGCGACGGCATGAGGTCGCTCTTCGTGGCACCGGAGTACTTGCCGTCCTTGTTGTAGTCGACACCGTGGATGACGACGACGGACTGGCCGGCCGAGATCGCCTTGGCGACGTCGCTCGAGACCTTGATGCTGCCGCGCTGGTAGGCGATCTTGCCGCCGGGCGCCGTGCTGAAGCGGTCGATCGCGAGGCCCGACTTCGGGCTCGTGTCGCCGGTCTTCGTCAGCGACACGACGATGTCGCCGTAGGCCGGTCCGCCCTCGGTCGTGTTGAGGTGGCCGTCGCCGTTCTTGTCGTCGGACAGGACCGGGCACTCGTGGCGGGCCTCGGCGCCGAAGTGGATGTGCGCGGCGTGCGGGTTGTCGGGGAGCAGGCCGTTGGCGGCCATCGTCACGGTGATCGTGTTGCCCGTGACCTCGACCATGGCGGTACCGCTGCCGTCGACACCGTTGCCGGCGACGGGCTTGAGGTTGGCGCTGACCCAGGCGTCCGCGGCGAAGGCCGGGCCGACGCTGAGGGCCATGGCGGCGGCAGCAGCGAGGCTGGCGCCGGCGATCCGAGTGGTGGTGGTGCGCATCTGTGTTCCTCCTTGACGAGGAGACAAACCGTCCATCCTGCTCTGCTTCAGACGGGGGGTCGTCGTCGACCGTCTCCGGGCGGGGGTTCGCCGCGGGCAGGCCCACTGGATTGGGGTTCCACCGAAWTTTCTTCGATGGAGGCGCGCCGTGGCGCGCCCCACGGGTCTTCACTGGAGGGGTCGGGCGCGCTGCGCCCCCTCACCTGCCCACCTTCACGGAAGGACACACCGTGCTCCAGGACTCCCACGCCTTCAGCGGCTTCTCCGTCGACGACGTCGGCGCCGCCCGGACGTTCTACGCCGACACCCTCGGCCTGCGCGTCACCGAGGAGAACGGCATGCTGACGCTCCACCTCGCCGGCGAGGGCGGCGAGCGTCCCACGCTCGTCTACCCGAAGCCGAACCACGAGCCGGCGTCGTTCACGATCCTCAACTTCCCGGTCGACGACATCGAGGCCGCGGTCGACGAGCTGACCGCGAAGGGTGTCATCTTCGAGACGTATGCGGGGACGCCGATGGAGACCGATGCCAAGGGGGTCTTCCGCAAGGGAGGACCGCTCATCGCGTGGTTCACCGACCCGGCCCGCAACGTCCTCGCGGTCATCGAGGCACCCGGCCCCGGCTGATCCGCGGCGGGCAGCGTGTCAGGCGTCGTGGCCCTCGGAGACGGCCGCGCGGCGCTTGAGGCAGAGCTCGGTGATCTCGGAGACGAGCTCGAGCGGGACCGGTCGGCTGATCGGGAAACGCACGGTGTCCTTGGCGCGGCGGTAGGGGCTGATCGCCTCCTCGAACTGCGCGTCACCCGTCGGGACGGGGTAGAGGCCGACGTGGTTCTTCCAGCCGGCGTAGTAGATGAGGGGCTTGCCGTCGACGGTGAACGTCGCCATGCCGTAGCTGATCTTCTCGCCTGCGTGAGGGGCTACCTCGCGGATCGTGCGGCGGACCCCCGCAAGCTGAGTTCGCGTCTCCTCGGGGTAGGAGGCGATGTAGTCATCGACTGACGCAAATCTCGGGGCCAATCCTGGTCCTCACTTCAGTTCCGGACCGGTCGTTGGAGGGGGTGACTCGACTGTATTGGGCGAAACGGACGACTGCAAAGTAAGTACACGTTTAGTGACCAAACGGTCACAAAACTACAAAAGCTGAATTGGACCGACGATCTCGCCGCAAGACGTGCTGAAGGCCGTCCTCCGTGTGTCTGGGGCCCTGACGTGCGAAGGCCCTGGCGTTGGAGCCGACGTCCGGTCAGACCTCGGCTCAGACGTCGACCCAGGCCTCACCGGCGAGGACCCGGCCGATGACGCCCTCGGGTCGGCGGCCGAGGAGGGTCGCGACCGCGAAGTCGGCGGCCAGGCCGTCGAAGACGCCGTGGCGCCGGAGCATCGCGTGCTTGCCCCCCTCGACGGTGACGTAGCCGACCTCGGCGGTACGGGCGAGGTCGCGGGCTACCGCCGCCGAGCTCGTCGGTCGGGCGATGCGGTCGTCGTCTCCGTGGACGACGAGGACGCGTCGCCCGGTCAGGTCGAGGTGCCCCTCGGTCGGGTAGACCCACGGGTTGAGCGCGACGGCGCTGACGACGGGGTCCTCGCCGGCCGCGAGCAGCGCGGCGCGACCGCCGAGCGAGTGACCGACGAGGCAGACGGGCAGGTCGGGACCGAAGCGGTCGGCGACCTCGCCGAGGGCCCAGCGCACGTCGTCGACCGGGGTGTGGTGGGCGTCCCAGCCGCGCGTCGAGTTGAGGAGGCGCAGCACGGCCAGCTCGCCCTTCGCGGCGCGCGCGATGCGGCCCGCGATCGGCACCATCCGCAGCACCGACAGCTGGGTCGGGCTGACGCGCATCGGTGTGCGCCTTGCCGCGCCGCCGTGGAGCACGAGGACGATGCCGCGTGGCGCACTCGGAGCCGTCGCGTCGATGAGCCGGGCGTGCGTCACGTCTCGCTCCTGGTCCGCAGCTGGGTATGCCGTGTGCTCGGGTTCGCGGGTCACGTGCGGTGTTCGGAGCGCGAGCGTCAACGGCTTGGTGTCCTCACGGCATACCCGTTCGGTGTCGCCGGTCAGCCACTGTCCAGGGTTGGTGAGGCTGGTTCAGGGGCGCAGCAGGACCTTGATCGCACGCCGCTCGTCCATGGCGCGGTAGCCCTCGGCGACCTCGTCGAGGGGAAGCGTCAGGTCGAAGACCCGGCCCGGGTCGATGCGGCCGTCGAGGACGCGCTCCAGCAGGTCGGGCAGGTAGGTGCGCACGGGAGCCATGCCACCGGCGAGGCCGACGTTGCGGACGAACATCTGCCGGACGGGCAGCTCGACGCCGTGCGGGGCGCCGACGAAGCCGACGGTCGAGCCGGGGCGGCCGATGCGGAAGGTGGTCTTCATCGACTGGTCGGTGCCGACGCACTCGAGCACCGAGTCGGCGCCGATGCCGCCGGTCAGCTCCATGACGGCCTCGACACCGGCGTCGTCGCGCTCGGCGATGACGTGGGTGGCGCCGAACTCGCGGGCCAGCGCCTGGCGCGGCTCGTGGCGCGACATCGCGACGATGCGCTCGGCGCCGAGCTCCTTGGCGGCGATGACGCCGCACAGGCCGACGGCCCCGTCACCGATGACGACGGCGGTGCCGCCGGGCTGCACGCGCGAGGACACGGCGGCGTGCCAGCCGGTGGCCATGACGTCGGAGAGCGTGAGCAGCGAGGGGAGCATCGCGTCGTCGGGCATCCCGTCGGCCGCGACGAGGCTGCCGTCCGCCTGGTTGACGCGGACGAGCTCGGCCTGGCCGCTCTCGGTCCAGCCCTGGTGGTCGCACACCGAGGTCATGCCGGCGAGGCAGTGCGGGCACGTGTTGTCGCAGTGGACGAAGGGGATGACGACGAAGTCGCCCTTCCTGATCTGCCGGACGTCGGCGCCGATCTCCTCGACGACGCCGACGGCCTCGTGACCGATCGTGGAGCCGGCCGTGATCGGGTTGGCGCCCCGGTAGGGCCAGAGGTCCGAGCCGCAGATGCAGCCGGCCACGACCCGGACGATGGCGTCGGTCGGCGCCTCGATCGTCGGGTCGGGGACGTCGGTCAGGCGGATGTCACCGGGGGCATGGATCGTCGTCGCGCGCATGGGCCCATCCTTGTCCTGCCGATGGCCCGATCCCAAACCCCGGACGTCGAACCCTGGACGTCAAAGCGTGGACGTCAAAGCGTGGACGTCAAAGCGTGGACGTCAAAGCGTGGACGTCAAGCGTGGACGTCAAAGCGTGGACGTCGAAGCTTTGACGTCAAAGCTGACGTTCCCTCGCGCTCAGCCGCGGGAGCGCAGGCGCAGGTTGGGCAGGCCGGGGGCGGGGAGGGTGTGGTCCCAGGCGTCGGGGAAGGTGCCGTAGCGCGCGCCGGGTGCCGCGGCGGCATACGACCCCTCCTCGCGCGGCGACCGCTCGCGCTGCCAGTCCTCGCGGAAGCCGACGACCTCGTCGTGGCTGCGGCCGATGAAGTTCCACCACATGACGATCTGCTCGCCGAAGGGTGCGCCGCCGAGGACGAGGAGGCGCGCGGGCCCGTCCGGGCCGGCCTCGACGGTGATGCGGCTGGTGCCGGTGGCCATGAAGGCGATCTCGCCCGGCTTGGCGGTGACGTCGCCGACCGTGAGCACGCCTGTGTCGCAGAGCAGTCCGTGCTCGTGCTCCGGGTCCACGTCGATGTCGAGGGAGGCCCCGGCGGCGAGCGTCACCTCGGCGCCGACGAGGTCGGAGAACATCGTGACCGGTGAGGTCTGGCCGAAGAGGGTGCCGAGGAAGACGAGGACCCGGGCGCCGTCGACCTCCGTGACCGGCGGCGCGTAGTGCTCGAAGCCCGGCTGCGTGCTGCGGTCGGCCTCCGGGAGCGCGACCCACAGCTGTGCGCCGTGGAGCACCGTCGTCTCGGGGGTGGAGTACTCCGAGTGCGCGATGCCCGAGCCTGCGGTCATGATGTTGAGCTCGCCGGGTCGGACGAAGGCGTGCGCGCCCGTGGTGTCGCGGTGCTCGACCTCGCCGGTGAAGAGCCACGACACCGTCTGCAGGCCGGTGTGCGGATGGCCGGGCACGACCATGCCGCCGGTCTGCGAGACGTCGTCGGGGCCGTAGTGGTCGACGAAGCACCACGCTCCGATGAGCGAGCGCTCGCGCTGCGGGAGGCTGCGACGGACCGGCATCGCTCGCGGGCCGCCGAGCGGCACCTCGCGGTAGGGCAGGACGATGGCGGTCGAGGGGGTCGGGTCGTCGCCGCAGACGACCTCGGCGGGGTGGCGGTCCGGGTTGCTCACCCGTTCAGGCTAGGCCCGGAGGGCGCTCTGGTCGCGGGTCCCGTCGCAGCCGTCGTCGCTGGTCCCGTTGCACGTCTCGTCGCAGGTCGGGTTGCAGGTCGGGTTGCAGGTCGGGTTGCAGGTCTGGTTGCTAGGTTGCCCCGCATGACCGACCCGGCTGCCACCACTCCCGGCGGTGTTCCCGCCGCGGCCGATCCCGGACCCGGCCGGGGCCGCTGGTCGGCGTGGCGGGTCGTCTGGTGGTTCGGCTTCGTCAGCCTGGCCGCGGACATGGTCTACGAGGGCGCGCGCTCGATGTACGGCCCGCTCCTCGCCTCGCTCGGCGCCACGGGGCTCGTCGTCGGGCTCGTCACCGGTGCGGGCGAGGCGATGGCGCTCGTGCTGCGCCTCGTCTTCGGGCCGCTCGCCGACCGGACCGGGCGCTACTGGGGGCTGACGATCCTCGGTTACGGCCTCACCGCCGTCTGCGTGCCGTTGCTCGCCGTGACGCCCTTCGTCGGCGGGGCGGGCCTCGCGCTCGCGGCCGTCCTCATCCTCCTCGAGCGCTCCGGCAAGGCCGTGCGCAGCCCGTCGAAGTCGGCGCTGCTCGCGCACGTCGCGTCGGCGGTCGGACGTGGCCGCGGCTTCGGCGTGCACAAGGCGCTCGACCAGGTGGGGGCCTTCGCCGGACCGCTCGTCGTCGCCGGCGTCATCGCGGCCACCGGCGCGATCTGGCCGAGCATGGCCGTCCTCGCGATCCCCGGCACGGCGGCGATGCTGCTCCTCGCCGTCATCCGCTCCCGCGTGCCCGACCCTTCGGTCTACGACGTCGAGACCACGATCGCGCCGAACAGCCTTGCAACGCAGTCGGTCCCGGGTGGTGGCGCGGTTCGTGGTGGGCTGCGGGGGTGGGTCGCCGATGCCGTCGGGTCGGGTCTGCCGCGCGAGTTCTTCGGCTACGCGCTCGCCGCCGGCCTCATGACCGGTGGCCTCGTCACCTTCGGGATCATCGGCTACCACCTCACCGTGGAGGGCCTCGTCCCCGTCGCCACGGTCCCGGTCGTCTATGCCGGCGCGATGGGAGTCGAGGCGCTCGCGGCCCTCGGGGTGGGTCTCGTCTACGACCGCCGCGGCGGCGCCGTGCTGTATGCCGTGCCGGTGCTCGTCGCGCTCGTCCCCCCGCTCGCGCTGTCGGGCTCGGTCGCGCTCTCCCTCGTCGGGGTCGCCGTCTGGGGCCTGGCCTACGGCGTGCAGGACTCGACGGTGAAGGCGCTCGTCGCGGAGGTCGTGGAGGCACCGCGGCGCGCGACGGCATACGGCGTCTTCGCGGGGGTGCAGGGGGCGTTCGCGATCGTCGGCGGGCTCGTGGCCGGCTGGCTCTACGACCGCTCGCTCCCGTCGCTGGTCGCCGTTGTTGCCGTCAGCCAGCTCGTGGCGCTGGTCCTCCTCACCCGCACCGTCCGCTCCCTCCGCCATCACCCCGTCGAGTGAGCGCTCCGTAACACTCGAGTGAGCGCCCCGCGCCAGCCGTCACGGGGCCACTGGGACCGCGCGCTCACTCGAGTGGGACTGTGCGCTCACTCGAGTGGACCCGTCGTCACGGGACGACGGGGCCACTCGAGTGTGATCCGCGGGTGCGGGGTCGGTCAGCTGACGGCGTCGAGGGCGTCGACGACGCCCTCCCCGAAGAAACTGTTGTCCTCGACCGGGCCGACGCAGACCGGGCCACCGGTCGCGGCGCCGCACGCCTTGTCGTCGGCCTGCTCGCGCAGCTTGTCGATCATCTGCGCCGGCGTCCACGTCGGGTGGACCGACTTCATGAGCGCGAGCACACCGGCGACGTGCGGGGACGCCATCGACGTTCCGCTCTTCGTGCCGTAGCCGTTGTTGGCGACGACCGTGGAGAGGATCGACGAACCGGGAGCGGCGACGTCGATCGTGCCGAGGCCGCGGTTGCTGAACGAGGAGAGACGGCTCTCCATCGTCCCCGCCGGGAAACGCTGCATCGAGCTGACCGTCACGACGCCGTCGAGCTCGGTCGGGATGTCCTCGCACCCGCTGTTGAGGGTGCGCGTGACGAAGCCGGAGGCCGGCTGGTCGTCAGGGCTCGTCGTGTCCTTGAACGAGGACTTGTCCGACAGGTCGTGTGCCGAGTTGCCGGCCGCGGCCGCGTGGACGACACCCTGCTTCGTCGACCACGTCACCGCGCGACGGACGGCCTCCTTGGCGGCGAACTGGTCGGGCTGGTCCTCGCAGTAGAACTCGAACGGGTCGACGTAGTAGCTGTTGTTCGTCACGTCCATGTGCTTGAGCCCGGCCCAGATGAAGCCGCACACGGCGTACTCCGGGTAGATGAACCCGGCGTCGTTGACGACCTTGACCGCAGCCATCCGCACGTTCGGGGCGACGCCGACGATCCCGACGCCGTTGCGGGCCGCGGCGATCGTGCCGGCCACGTGGGTGCCGTGGTCGCTCGTCGTCGGGTACCAGCCGGTGGCCGAGAGGTCGGGCCGGCCGGCATCGGTGCAGTTGACCGAGTCGGCGACGTCGATGTTGGCGGCGAGGTCGGGGTGGTCGGGGTCGATGCCGCTGTCAAGGACGCCGACGAGCACGTTGCGGGAGCCGTCGGTGATGGCGTGGGCCTGGTCGGCCTTGATCATCTTGAGGTCCCACTGCTCGGCCTCGCGCGGGTCGCTGGCGGCGGCCGGCGACGCGTCGGACTCGAGGTCGCCGTTGTCGGCCTTCTTCGCGCCCTGCTTGTAGCCGGACGCGCCGCGGCCCCAGGACGCCCCCGCGACCTCGGGCGTGCCCTCGGAGACGGCGACGGTGCGGGTCGCGCCGACGGAGTCGACGGCGTTGCCGCCCTTCGCGACGACGTCGGCGCGGAAGGTCGAGACCTTGGAGTGCGCGATGACGACGCCGATCTGCGGCCACGACTGGACGACGACGCCGCCCGCGGCCCTGACCGCGGTCTCGACGAGACGCGTCTGGCCGGGGTTGGCGATGCGCGCGTTGACGACGTAGCTCATGAGCTGGCCGTCGGGGGTGTTGATGGTGACCGGCGTCGAGACCGGCTCGGCGGTGGTCGCGTCGGTCGAGGCGACGGCGACGCCACCGATCGCGACGGTGGAGGCGAGGGCGAGCGACGCGACGGCGACGATGCCGCGTCTGGTCAGGCTGGGATGACGCATGTGTGAGCTCCTGTGGTGTGAGGAACAAAAGGCGGCGCCCTGGATCGGGCGCGTCCCCACATCCTTGGGGGCTACCGGTCAGTCCGCTCGTCGAGATGCGTCACGGAGGCCTGGCACTCAGGCTGACGCACGGGCGCGGCGGGCCGGCCGGGGGTCAGGCTCTCAGTCCGCCTCGACCGGCCGGGTGAGCGGGGCGAGGGCGATGAGGAGCACGAGCGAGGCGAGCGGGCCCAAGCCCCAGGGCAGCAGCATGATCCCGACCGAGCCGGCCGCCAGGGCGAGCGAGCCGACGGGCAGGCGCCCCTCGACGGTGAGGGCCACGAGCACCATCGCGAGGGCCACGGCCGTCAGGACGCCGCCGCCCGAGGAGAGCGCGGCCGGCGCCTCGTGGCCGATGAGACCCGTGACCTGACCGACCCAGACGGCGGCCGTCGCACCGGCCCCGAACGCCGCGAGGAGCGCCGTCGGCACCGCGAGCGGGAGGTGGCGCAGGCGGGCGCCCAGGCCCACGGTCAGCCACGCGAAGCTCGCCACCGACAGGACGAGGAGCATGCCCGCGGCCACCGACAGCGCGCCCTGGTCGCGGGCGGCGGCGACCCCGCCGAGCCCACCGAGACCGCGGAGCCCGTCGAGGGAGTCGAGCCCGTCGACCCAGCCGACGATGCCGTGGGTGAAGAGCAGGAGCGGTGCGAGCAGCGCCAGGAGCGGCACGCGGTCCGTCGCCTCCCGCGTGCCTGGGAGCGTGGTCGTACGCGTCGTCACCCCCTCGCGGGCCGGCGCGGTCACGGGGGTGGCGGGGAGTGGGGCAGGGGCGGGGACTGGAACGGGGGTGGGGATGGCGGAGGCCGTCGTGGAGGTGGCGGACGGGGGAGGGGTGCGGTGCGTCCTCGGTGGCGTGACGGCATACGCGGCCGGTGCGGTGTGGGCTCTCGGGGAGCCGGCGGCGCGGGCCGGGGAGAGCGTGCTCGTCGTCATGCCTCCAGCGTGGCGGTCGGTGGTGACGCTGCCCATCGGGGTCGACCCCGAGCCGTCCCCGAGCGGTCCCTGAGAGCGGTCGGGTGGACGCGCGGGCCTTTTTGTCCATTTCGGAGATTTTGATCCTCTTTGGGTCGTACCGTGCTTTTTGTGGGGTCGAGGTCAGGGTCGACCCCGTCGAGCTCTGGTCAAAGGGGTAGACATGTCAGTGCGCTTCAATGCTCCTCCGGGATGGCCGGTTCCGTCGTCGTCGTGGGCTCCGGGTGACGACTGGATGCCGGACCCCAGCTGGCCGATGCCGCCGCGCGGCTGGACCTTCTGGGTCGTCGAGCAGCGGGCCGCCGGCACCATGGGCGAGGCCGGCACGCCGCGCTTCGGCTCGCCGCCCCGCACGACCGCCGCCACCTCCGGCGCTTACGGCACCGACCGCGGGAGCTGGCTCGCCGGGCTGCGCGCCCGCGCCTCGTCCGACGCCCTCGAGGTGGCGACCTCGCCCGGCCGGACGGTCGAGCCGGTCGCGACGCGCGCCGTGGCCGAGAGCTCGTGGGAGCTCGACGGCCTGCTGACCTCTGCAGGCCGGCTGGACATCTGAGGTGGACCTGCTGCTCAGGGTCGCACCGGAGGTGCGGCTCAGTTCCTCGACGTCCGGACTCCGCGCCCTGCTCGACGACACGGCCGGCGCGCGCGTCGGCACCGGCGTCGGCGCCCGCACCGACGTCTCGTCCGTGTCCGATCGCGGCTCCGACGAGACGCTGAGTCTCGCCGAGCTCGAGGTGCGGTCGCGGCAGGCCCAGGAGTCCGGCGACCTCAACGCGCTGCGCTCGATCGAGGAGGCGCTCGTGGGCCTGCACCACGAGAACCACCCGCCGCGTCGCCGACCCGAACCGCCCGAGACGACGGCGCTGTCGGCCAAGGAGCGAAGCCTGCTCGAGCGCAAGGCCTTCAACGCTGCGCTGCCCCAGGTGTCGGTCTTCAAGCGCGCCGCCCRCTCCAAGGCCAAGGCGATCGCCGAGACCGAGGCGGACGGCTTCAGCCGCACCCTCGACGTCGCGCACGCCGTCGTCGCCCAGCACCGCGCCGCCGCCCTCGACGACCAGTGGAACGACCTCGCCGGGCACGAGCGCTGCGCCGTCATCGCCGAGCTCGACGCCGCCTTCGCCGCGGCGACGTGCGGCTGCACGTGCGTCGACGCCGGGTGGGACGCCGAGACCTCGCGCGGCTACGTCACGATCGTGGCCCGCTACCCCTCGCTCGACATCGTCGCCGAGCGCGGCCCCGGCGTCTCGTCGAGCGGACGTCGGATGCTGCGCCGCCGCACCCGCTCCGAGCGCAACGCGCTCTACCTCGGCGGGCTGGCCTCGTTCGCCCTGGCCGCTGCGCGGCGGGCGATCAGCATCGCCGTCGCGGCTGACGACATCCACCTCGTCATCGTGCGACCGACCGAGACCGGCGAGGGGCTCGAGCCGATCTACGTCGGCAGCCTGAGCCGGGAGGCGGTCACCCTGCGCCCGGCGCTCGCGGACCCGCTTCCGCTGCTGCTCGGGTCGGCGGAGCGACCGATGCAGTTCGACGGGCCGGCGCACGACCTCGTGGCCGTGGCCCCCGACGCCGACGTCATGGAGATCGTGCGGGTGTGCGTCGACGCGCTCGGCGACGAGGCACTCGACGGTCTGCTGGAGACCGGTCACGCCTGACCCGCGAACTCTGGCCTCTCGACGGGTGAGGACCCGCGAACTCTGGCCTCTCGACGGGTTGAAGCTGGTGGACTGGGGCGGGAGACGGGGCTGCGCGAGCCGACTACGGCGGGGGCTCCGGCGCTACGCTGCGACAGCGGGCGCCCGGACTTCTGGACCATCCCTCCACCGCGGGCCCGTCGATGCGCGATGGTGCCTGGCGGGGAGGGCCACGAGGGGTGGCCGAGGGGGGCCGTGCTGTGACCGTGTGCTTCAACCCGCCGCCGGGGTGGCCGACGCCGCCGGCGGCGTGGCTGCCGCCTGACGAGTGGCTGCCCGATCCCGAGTGGCCCGAGCCGCCGGCCGACTGGACCTTCTGGTCGGTGACCGCGCGGCAGCCGCGGGCCGGGTCCCGGCGTGCCGGGGGCGGCCGCCGGAGCGGGGTGTCCTTCCCCCTCGCGACCGTCGCCGCACAGTCGACGGTGTCGCTCGCCGCGCTCTTTCCCGAGCGGGGTCGCCCGAGTGCGGCGTCGGCATACGGCAGCTCGACGGGTGCATCCGGAGCGACCAAGGCGGGTCGCGAGTACTACGAACCGCGCGGCTGGGGTGCCGGCTCGAGCGGCGGCTCGAGTGGCGGTGCGGGCTCGTCCCCCGTAGGCGGGTCGGTCCTCAACGGCTCCGCACCCACCGCACCCGGGCGCCTTCTCGTGCAGACGGAGCCGGCCGTCGCCGATGCCGAGACGGTCAGGGCCGAGGAGGCCGGGGACGCCGAGGAAGCCACGGAGGCCGAGGTGACGCCGGGCATCCGGCTCTCCCCGATCCTGCGGCTCGTCGCGCACCCCTCTGGGCTGCGCGTGCAGTTCCGGGTCGGTGGTCCGGTGGCCGCGGCGCTCGCCGAGGTCATGAAACCCGCCATCGAGGCGGCCACGCCCGGGCTCACCCCGACCCAGGGAGCGTCGTCGGGGCGCGCGGCTCCCGGCAGCCCCGATCGCGGGGGACGCGGAGGGCGCCAGGGCCGGCTGCGTATGCTCAGGCGCAGCCGGCACGAGGCGAGCGATCTGCCGACGGACACGTCTGCGGGTCGACGTGTCGGCGGACGCCCGGCGGTGCTCTCCGTCCGCGAGCTCGCGGGCCGGGCCCTCACGGCCCGTCGCGAGTCCGACCGCGAGGAGGCGCTCGCGGTCGACCGCGACCTGTGCTCCTTCCACCGTCAGCCGTTCAGCGCGATCCGACCGCCGGTCGTGACGCCACTCGCGCCCCTGACCGCGTCTGAGGTGGCAGCCGTCCGGCAGCAGGTTCTCGCCGCGACCGGGGCGACGGCCAAGGGACTCTCGCGCTCGGAGAGCACGGAGCTCAAGGCGCTCGCCACGGCGCGGGCGGCAGCCTTCGTCAGCGCGAGCAACGTCGCGCGCCGGGTCCTCGCCGACCGACGGGAGGCGCTCGCGTCGGGCGCGTGGCAGCTCCTCGAGTCCCACGACCCGGCGGCGGTCGTGGCCGTCGTCGACGAGGCGCTGCGCTTGTCGGGCAGCGACGTCACCTGCCTCGACGCCGGGACCGACCCCGTGACGRAACGCGCCTACGTCACCGTCCTCGTGCGCTTCGCGACCACCGGCATCGTCGCCGAGGAGGGCCGCGAGATCGCCCCGTCGGGCCGCACGTCGTGGCGGGCACGCACGGCCTGGGAGCGCAACGGGGTGTATGCCGCCGGGCTGGCCGCCGTCGTCCTCGCCGCCGCCAAGCAGGTCGACAGCATCGCGCCGGCGACCGACGACGTGAACGTCGTCGTCGTGCGCCCCACCCGCAACGGCCGCGGCGTCGAGCCGGTCTATGTCGGGCGGCTCGACCGGGGGGACGTGTCGCTGCGCCATCCGGAGGCCGACCCGCTGCCCCTCGTCATCGGCTCGGCAGTGCCACACGGCATACGCATCCACGGTCCGGAGCGCGAGGTCACCGCGCTCGAGCACGCCGTCGACGTCGACGGGGCGCTGCGCGAGATCGTCGACGCGTGCCGCGCGGCGGACGCGCAGTCCGCGCGGCTCCGCGAGGCGGCCCGGGCGCAGGCCGGCGGCGCCGTGCCTCCTGCCGGCTAGGAATCACGCGGGCCGGAGGTCGCGCGGGCCAGAGATGTCGCGGGCTGGAGGTCGCGCGGGCTGGAGGTCGCGCGGGCTGGAGGTCGCGCGGGCTAGAGGTCGCGGCGGACGAGACGCCGCAGGGCGAGGGCCGCGATGGGCCGGTAGCCGACGACGGCGAAGGCCGGCCCGTCGATGACGAGCTCCGTCGTGCAGCCACCCGGCGCAGGCCGCACGACGTGGTCGAGGGTGGCGTGCACGGGGCCGAGGCGCACGTGCCAGCTCCACTCCATCGCCTCGGCGTCGACGGTCAGCACCTCGAACGGGACGCGGACCCCGAGCGGGCCGACGACGAGACCGTTGAGCCCGGGGGAGATGCGCGGTGTCGCGGCGATGACCTCCTGGATCTGCGGCGACCACGTCGACCAGAGGTCGAGGTGCTCGTAGCGGGCCCAGGCGACGGCGGGGTCGGCCCCGCCGCTGGCCGTGATCGTCGCGCGCATCGCTCAGCTCTCTCGTCGGTCAGGCATGGTCGCTCAGGTGCCGTCAGCCGCTGTCGGGGCTGTGGCGGGCGCTGGAGCGGACGCCGGCGCCGGCGCCGGCGCCGGTCCGTCGACGTTGACCGTCGGCGTGCCCGAACCGCAGCGCACGATCACGGCCCGTGACGTGCCGTCGCCCGGGTTGGACTCGCGGTGCACGGCGCCGGCCGGCACGCGGAGGAAGTCGCCGGGACCGGCCTCGACGACGACCTCGCCGCCCGGACCGGACTCGAGCCGCATCCGACCCGACACGACGTAGAGGGTCGTGTCGTGGTCGCCGTGGTGGTGCCACCCGGAGACCGCGCCGGCCACCGTGTCGACGGTGCCCGACCACATCGACTCCGTGTGCAGGGCGACCTGTCGGCTCATCCCCGGCGTCGGGTCGGCCGGGCTGAGGGCGTCACCTGCGACGTGGCTGCACGGCTCGGCGGCGGCGGTCGGCAGGTCGTTGTGCTCGGTCATGCCCCCATCAAACCCCCACGGCTCTAGCCTTGTCGTGTCCTTGGTTCAGTCCTTGGTTCAGTCCTTGGTTGGGTCCGTCGGCGAGGTGAGGTGACGCATGGGCGCCGGACGCTCGGGTCGGGTCGTCGTCGTGGGCGGCAGCATGGCTGGACTGCTCGCGGCGCGGGCGCTCGCCGACCACGCCGAGTCGGTCGTCGTGCTCGAGCGCGAGCACCTGCCCCAGGCCGTCGGCCCGCGCGGCCGCGTGCCGCAGGGCCGGCACCTGCACCTCCTCCTGTCGGCGGGCCTCGACCTGCTCCGCGACTGGTTCCCCGGCATCGAGGACGAGCTCGAGGGCCACGGGGCCGTACGCGTCGACGGCACCGGCGCGTGGGTGCACCAGGGTGGCGCCTATCGTGCCCGCGGCGACTGGGGCCGACCCGCCATCTCGCAGACCCGCCCCCTGCTCGAGTACGTCGTGCGCGCCCGGGTGGCGGCGCTACCCGGGGTCACCGTCGAGGACGGCGTGACCGTCGAGGGCGTCGTCCGGTCCGGGCGTCGCGTCACGGGTGTCGTCGTGGACGGGCAGGAACGGCCGGCTGACCTCGTCGTCGACTGCTCCGGGCGCAGCTCGCGCCTCGCGCACGACCTCGCGGCGTCGCACGTGCTCGATCCACCCGTGACCCGCGTCGGGATCGACATCGGCTACGCGTCCTTCACGATGCGCCGGTCGCCGGACGACTTCGAGGGCCATTTCGTGGTGTGCATCGAGAACCCGGGTTCGTTCCGCGCCGGAGCCGTGCTGCCCGTCGAGGGGGACCGGTGGCAGGTGACGCTCGCCGGCGTCCACGGTGACGCTCCGCCGGCGGACGACGACGGCATCGCGGCGTTCGCGGCGAGCCTCCCGACCCCGGCGGTCGGCCAGCTCATCGCCCGGTGCGAGCGACTCTCGGAGGCGTCGACCTACCGCTTCCCGTCGAGCCAGCGACGGCACTACGAGAAGGTCCGCGACCTGCTCCCCGGGCTCGTCATGCTCGGCGACGCGTCGAGCAGCTTCGACCCGATCTACGGGCAGGGCATGACGTCATCAGCGCTCCAGGCAGCGGCGCTGGGCGAGGTCGCTTCGCAGGTGGGCCTCCGTTCGGACGATCTGCCGAAGCGCTTCCACCGCAAGGCTGCTCGCATCATCGAGTCCCCGTGGCGGATCGCGGTCGGCGGCGACTTCGGCCACCCCGCGACTGAAGGGCCGCGGCCGCTCGGCACCGCCGAGGTCAACGGCTACCTCCAGCGCGTCATCCGCGCCTCGCACGTGTCGGTGCCCGTCGCGCGGGCCTTCAACCGGGTGCTCCAGCTCGACGACCCGCCGACGTCGCTCGTCCACCCGGCGCTCGTCCTGAGGGTGCTGCGCGAGTCCCGCCGCTCGCCCGTCGCGACCGGCGCGGCGATCCGACACCCGCGCATCGGGCCGGCCCGGGTCAGTTGAGTGCAGGTCGGCTGAGTCCGGGCGCGCGGCGCGCGGTCACCTCTTCTTTGACAGGGTGGACGCATGAGGACCGACCACTTCATCCGATTCGAGCGCGTCGACTCCGTCGAGGAGACGCCCCGCGGGCTGCTCGCCCGGCTGCACGGGGAGCAGCTGCGCATCGACGCGGCGCGCTCCGACGTGGTGCGCATCCAGCTGAGCCGAGGCGGCGTCTTCGACGAGAAGCCGACGTATGCCGTGTGCGTCGACCCGCTGGCCGTGCCCGATGGTGGTGGTGACGTCGCGTGGCGGGCCGAGCAGGCGGAGGGTGCGTGGCGGCTCGTCACCGACGACCTCGTCGTGACGCTCTGGCTCGACCCCTTCCGCGTCGACGTGCACCGCGCCGACGGGTCGGTCGTCATCGAGTCGACGCCGGATTCGGAGGGCCACTACTGGACCTACGCGACGCTCAACGACGCGTGGACGGCGCGCCGCCGGATCGGTCGCGACGACGCGATCTACGGCCTCGGGGAGAAGGGTGGCCACCACAACCGGCGCGGCCGCGACTTCACGATGTGGAACACCGACGTCCTCAACGAGCACGCGACGGCCGAGTTCCGGGCGGGGCTCGACCCGGCCGACCCTCGCGCGGACATGTCGAGCATCGAGTTCGACCCCTACTACGTGACGATCCCGTTCTTCTACCAGCGCGACGCGGCGTCCGGTGCCGCGGCGGGCTCGTTCGTCGACAACGGCTACCGCGGCGAGTACGAGTTCAGCCACGACGACGAGTACCGCGTCACCTTCCACGGCGGCCAGTGGACCGAGTACGTCTTCGCCGGACCCTCGATGGCGAACATCCTCGAGCGCTACACGTGGCTCACCGGCCGTGCGTCGCTGCCTCCGATCTGGGCGCTCGGCTACCACCACTGCCGCTGGCACGCCTACAAGCAGAAGGACGTCGAGGTCATCGCCAAGCGCTACCGCGACGACGAGTTCCCTTGCGACGCCATCTGGCTCGACATCGACTACATGGACGGCTACCGCGTCTTCACGTGGGACTCGGAGCGCTATCCCGACCCCGCCGGCATGCTCAAGGGCCTGGCCAACCAGGGCTTTCGGGTCATCTCGATCGTCGACCCGGGGGTCAAGCACGACCCCGGCTACGCGGTCTACGACGACGGGCTCGAGCAGGACGTCTTCTGCCGCACCGAGGGCGGCGACACCTACATCGGCCAGGTCTGGCCGGGCAACACCGTTTTCCCGGACTTCGCGACGCCTGAGGCGCGGTCGTGGTGGGGCGCGCTCAACGCCACGCACGTCGAGTCGGGGCTGGCGGGCATCTGGAACGACATGAACGAGCCCGCGACCGGCGGGATCGCCCCGCAAGCGATGCTCTTCGACCAGGGGCGCGCCAAGCACGAGCGCTTCCACAACCAGTACGCCCTCCTCATGGCCATGGGCACCATCGAGGGACTGCGTGCCGCCCGACCGGAGGCGCGGACCTTCATCCTGTCGCGCGCCGGGTTCGCCGGCATCCAGCGCTACGCCGCGAACTGGATGGGCGACAACCAGGCCCGTTGGGACCACCTGTGGGTCAGCATGCCGATGGCGTGCGGCTTCGGCCTGTCGGGCCAGCCCTTCGTCGGCGCCGACATCGGCGGTTTCCAGGGTGACACGAACCCGGAGCTCTTCCTGCGCTGGATGCAGATGGGCGTGCTGACTCCCTTCTGCCGCAACCACTCCGAGACGAACAACATCGACCAGTACCCGTGGTCGTTCGGCCCCGAGATCCACGACCTCGCCCGCGAGGCCGTGCGGCTGCGCTACCGGCTCCTGCCCTACATCTACTCGGCGTTCGTCCGCGCGACGGAGACCGGTGAGCCGGTGCAGCGACCGCTCGTCCTCGACCACCAGTACGACCCGAACGTCGTCGACCTCGACGACGAGTACCTCTTCGGCCGCGACCTGCTCGTCGCGCCCGTGACCGAGCAGGGGCAGACCTCGCGCACCGTGTACCTCCCGGAGGGTGACTGGTACGACTGGCACACCGGAGAGCTGCACCCCGGCGGCCAGCGGATCACCGTCGAGACGCCGTTCGAGCGCATCCCGCTCTTCGCCAGGGCCGGCGCGGCGATCCCGATGTGGGCCGAGGCGCCGATGTCGACCGACGGCTACCGCCCCGAGTCGGTCGAGCTGCACGTCTTCGACCCGGTCGTCGACGGCCGCTGGGAGTCGGTGCTCGTCGAGGACGACGGGCTCACCGTCCCGGGCGGTGAAAGTGCTGGTGACGCCGAGCGCCTCACGACGACCGTCGTCGTGGAGCGGGCCGCGGGCGAGGTGACCGTCGCGCACGAGACCGCCGGACCGGGGTATGCCGGTCACGCGCGCACCCGCTTCGACGTCGTGCGCCACAGCTGAGCCGAGTGGGGCGGTGCCGTTGGCTGCGAATGCAGCGAACGGCATACGCCCCCATCGGGTATGCCGTCGGGGCAGTCCGCTCGAGCGCCCATCTGAGCGCCCCTTGAGCGGGTGACCCCCGAACGGAAGACTGACGAGCATGGCTGACACGGCGGACCGCGAGCAGGGCCAGAAGAGCGAGAGTCTGCTCACCGTCATCATCGCGCTGGCGATGAACGCCCTGATCGCCGTGGCGAAGTCGGTCGTCGCGATCATCACCGGGTCGGCCTCGATGGTCGCCGAGGCCGCCCACTCGTGGGCCGACGCGGGCAACGAGATCTTCCTGCTCATCGCGGAGCGTCGCGCCGGGCAGAAGCGCGACACGACGCACCCCTTCGGCTACGGGCGCGAGGCGTACGTGTGGTCGATGTTCGCGGCCTTCGGGCTCTTCGGCGCCGGTGCGGTCGTGTCGGTCTGGCACGGCATCTCGGTGCTCGGGCACGAGGAGCCGGAGACGTCGTACACCTGGGCGTACGCCGTGCTCGCCATCGCCTTCGTGCTCGAGAGCGTCTCGTTCGTGCAGGCGACGCGGCAGACGCGGTCCGAGGCGCGAGCCCTCGGCCTGCGGCCGCTGAAGTTCATCGCCAACACGTCGAACCCGACGCTGCGGGCAGTCTTCGCCGAGGACGCCGCGGCGCTCATCGGCCTGCTCATCGCGGGACTCGGGATCTTCCTGCACCAGGTCACGGGCAACGCCGTCTGGGACGCGCTCGGCTCGATCCTCGTCGGCCTGCTGCTCGGCGTCGTCGCGATCTTCCTCATCAGCCGCAACCGTGACTACCTCGTCGGGCAGGCCGTGCGCCCGGAGCTGTGGGCGCGTGCGTTCGATGCCCTGCACGACAGTCCGGAGGTCGAGCGGATCACCTTCCTGCACCTCGAGTTCGTCGGCCCGGGGCGTGTTTTCCTCGTCGCGGCCGTCGACCTGACGGGTGACGACACCGAGTCCCAGGTGGCTGACCGGCTCGCGGCGCTCGGTCACGAGGTCGAGAAGCACGAGCTCGTCGAGCTCGCGATGATCACGCTGTCGCGGACCGACGCACCGAGCCTCGAGCGCCCCACGGTCTCCTGACCTCGACCGCGGAGCCGACGCGGTTGGGCCGACCGATGTCGTGATGGCCGCCGGAGAGGCCTTGTCGACTCATCAACCCCTAGGTAGAGTACGACTATGGCTCCGCGCATGACCATCGCCACTCGGTTGGTCCTCGGCGTCCTGATGAGCGACTTCGGGGCGGAGTGGTACGGCTCGCAGATTGGCAAGGTCGCGGGTCTGCCGAGCGGGACGGTCCACCCGATCCTGGCGCGCCTCGAGCGCGTGGGTTGGCTGGAGTCCTCCTGGGAGGACATCGACCCCAGCAGGGAGGGACGGCCGGCGCGCAGGTACTACCGCCTGACGGAGTCCGGCGGCAGGCAGGCGCAGCACGCCCTGACATCTGCGCGTCGACCGCAGTCCGGTTTTGCCGTGATGCCCAAGGAGGGGTTGTCATGAGAAGGAAGCAGCAGCGGGGATCGATCCGGTTCGCCGTGGCGGCCATGGAGCGGGCGACCAATGGCCTGCCCTCCGAGGAGCGCAACCGCTACCACGACGAGCTGGTCGCCGAGATGCACGAGCTCGGACGCGTCGCCGCGTGGCGCTACGCAGTCGGGGTCGCCGCCTCGGCATCGTCGATGCACGCGGCCCTGACCGACGGCGGCCCGCAGCCCGAGCCGGCGCCCCACCGTGTGCTGGGGTGCCGCACCAACACGCACCACGTGTGGAGGACGACCCACACGTCTGACGGCAAGCTCTACCGCGCCTGCGCCCGGTGCGGCAAGGAGTACGTGAACACCGGAACCGCAGGCGTCATCGGCGGCTGAGGGGCAGGTCGCGGGAGCAGGCTCCCGCACCCCGCCGGGGTGGGCGGGGTGCGGGGCGCGGTCGTCAGGTGTGCCAGGTGACGCCGGTGGCGGTGACCGTCGCCGTGAGGTCGCGGTCGTGGACCACGGTGTGGTGCTTCGGGCAGAGCAGGACCCCGTTGTCGACCGAGGTGCAGCCTCCGTGTCGCCAGTGCACGACGTGGTGGGCGTCGCACCAGGTGGCGGGCACCGTGCACCCGTCGAAGCTGCAGCCCTGGTCGCGGGCGACGAGCGCGAGGCGCTGGCCGCGGGTGAAGAGGCGCTGGCTGCGCCCCACGTCGAGCGGCTCGCCCTCGCGGCCGAGCACCATGGGGATGATCTCGGCGTCGCAGGCCATCCGGCGTACGACCCCGGGCGACAGGACGTCGCCGGTGAGCGTCGTGCCGGTGCCGCGGACGTCATCGACGAGGGTCTCGAGGTCGATGAGCACGACGACCTTGGCCTTGTCGGTGGTCGGGACACCGTCGGCCGACGCGACCCCGCGCTGCACCATGGTCAGCAGGGCGTCCATCCGGCGTCGCGCGGGAGTGCGGTCGTCGGGCGTGACCGTACGGCCGTGCTCGTCCTTCTCGGGGCAGGGGATCGACAGCGGGTCGATCGCGGCCTTGAGGACGGCGGCACCCTCGGGGTCGAGCATGCCGCGCAAGCCCACCATGCCGGTGGCGTTGGGCGGGGTGAACCACAGGCCGCGGGCCTCGCGGCGGCCGCGGTCGAGCCGGTCCTCGTCGCGGGGCGGCCGGACCTGCTCGGAGTGGTGCCGGACCAGACGGGCGAGCTCCTCGGGTCGGAGCCGCGGCGCCTGCTCAGTGAGGTCGGCCAGCGCCGTCGTGAGGTCGTCAGGGTCGGCCACCGGGGTCGTGCGCGTGTCGAACTCAACGATCTGCGCGGCGTTGCCGACGGTGACCTGCTGGGTGGCCACGAGCAGCCGCAACCTCGCCCACCGGGCTTCGGCCAGCGCGGTGCCGACGGTGACGAACGCCTTGGCCTGACCGGCGGTCAGTGACGGGTCGTGGCTGCGGAGCCAGTCGGTGCGCGACAGGCCATCGGGCGCGTCGATGCCGCGTGACACGAGCTCGGAGACGATGGTGACGAGGGTGACCTCGTGGGTGCGCCGCTGGCGGGCGACCCGCTCGGCCGCGGCGGTCAGCTCGGGCTCGGCGTGGCGGGTCAGGCCCAGCCCGGCGCTGGCCTCGGCGACGATGGCCTCGTCGATGCTCGCCGAGGCTTCGGCGCGAGCGGAGGTGGACTCGACCCACGCCGGGTCGTCGACCATCTGCTCGTAGCCGGCGGCATCGAGCCACGTCGGGTGTCGCAGGTCGAGCTGCTCGAGCGAGTCCGCGTCGACAGCCGCCAGGCCCGACCACGGGCCCGACGCTCGGCGCTCAGGACGAGCAGCGGGTGCCAGGCGTCGCGCTCGACGCCCGGCCCGCGCAGACCGCGGGTCGGACTCGGACGGGGGAGACGGCATACTCCCCGCGAAGCGCTCCCAGAACCCGCCCTCGGCTGCGCCGCCCGTGGCGCGCTGTCGCGCCTCGAGGTCGGTGAGCCGGCTCCTCAGGAGCTCGAGCATCGTGGGTTCCCCTGCCATGTAAAGACTCTAGACGCGACCACTGACAGTGCCCTGTCCCGCGGAGCCAGCCCGGAGCCAGCGCGGAGCCAGCCCGGGGCCGGCCCGGAAACGGCGCCTCAGGGGCGCTCCAAGCCGCCCCTGATGCGCCGGCCCAACCACAGTCCTCACCCAGTCGCCGTCCTGCCCACGGCCCGTCACCATCCAGTCTCTGCCCAGCGCGCGCCGAGCCACGAGGCGACCCGCGCCCGGTTTGCGTGCGCTCAGGATGACGAGCGGTCGAGCGGGCGGATCGAGTCGCGTACCTGGACGGGCATCTCGACGAGGTGCTCCCCACCCGGCTCGTCGGGGCCGAGGACGAGCTCCATCGCCTTGCGGCCCATCTCCTCGTAGGGCAGCTTCGCGGTCGTCAGCGCGGGCCGCAGGTACGACGCGATCTCGTCGTCGTCGAAGGAGGCGATCGACACGTCGTCGGGCACGCGGAGCCCGCGCTCGCCCAGCGCCTGGTAGGCGCCGAACGCCACGCGGTCGTTGAGGCAGAGCAGTGCGGTGACCGGGGCGCCCGACTCGAGCACCTGCTTGGTCCCGGCGTAGCCGTTCCACGGCTCCCAGGAGCCGACGTCGACGACGGCGACCGGCGTCGCGCCGGCCTCGGTCAGGGCCTCGTCGACGCCCGCGAAGCGGGCGCCGATCGTCACCGAGGAGCGCTTGTCGGCAGGGGCGCTCGGGGCGCTGCCGATGATGCCGATGCCCTCGCCGTGGCCCTGCTCGAGGAGCAGGCGCATCATGGCCCGGCCGGCCTCGTGCTCGGCGGGCAGCACGGACGCGTAGGTGCCGTCGCCGCCGTTGCTCGCGCTGTTGGCGGTGACGACGCGCATCGACTCGGGCAGCGGTGGCAGGTCGAGGAGGCGGGCGGCCATCGACCCGAACACGATGCCGTCGACCTGGCGGTCGACCATGAACTCGAGGGCCTTGGCGAGCTGCTTGGGGTGGTTGCCGGTCTCGGCGATGAGGACGCCGTGGTCACGCTCGTCGGCGACGTCGAGCAGGCCTCGGATCATCGCGGAGGCGAAGCGGGTGATCGTCACCTCGTCGGAGATGAAGCCGATGGTGCCGGTCGTGCCGAGGCGCAGGGATCGGGCGGCGGGGTTGGGCCGGTAGTTCAGCTCGCGTGCCGCCTCGTGGATGCGGGCCACCGCGTCGGCGGACAGGCGTGAGCCGGGGCGGTCGTTGAGCACGAGGCTGACCGCCGTCTTGGACATCCCGGCCAGGGCGGCGACGTCGGCAAGCGTCGGTCGCTTGGTCACCTGCCACCCCCGTCGGTTCGTCGCATCGGCACATGGTCACATCGTCCGCCAGATCGCGTATGCCGGGTGCTCCCTCCCAGGGCACCCGCGGACAGCGTACCCCACGGTAAGGACGCCGACACGGCATACCTGCTGGTGAAAAGGTTTTAGCAACCTCTTGTGGAAGGTTGGACAGAGCCGCTACCTTCGGGGCTGAAAGGTTTTAGCACTGACGCTGACCTTCCCACCACGGAGGACCCGATGAAGCTCACCCCCACCACCAAGCGCGTCGCCGTCGGCCTGCTCGCCGCGGCGCTGCCCCTCTCCATGGCCGCCTGCACCAAGGGCGGCAGCTCCAGCTCCGGCGGCGCCGGGGGCGAGCTGACGATGTGGACGCACAACGCCGGCAACAAGGCCGAGCTCGCGGCAATCACGGCGATCGTCAACGACTACAACAAGAGCCAGAGCAAGTACAAGGTCAAGATCCAGGCCTTCCCGCAGGACAGCTACAACCAGTCCGTCGTCGCGGCGGCGGCCAGCAAGAAGCTCCCGTGCATCCTCGACATCGACGGCCCCAACGTGCCGAACTGGGCGTGGGCCGGCTACCTCGCGCCGCTCGACGGGCTCGACGCCACGCTCTCGAAGTACCTGCCGACGGTGCTCGGCAAGTGGGACAACAAGACGTACTCCTACGGCTACTACGACGTCGCGCTCGTCATGGTGACGCGCAAGACGATCCTCGACAAGTACGGCATCCGCGTCCCGACCACCGACTCCCCGTGGACGAAGGACGAGTTCAACGCGGCGCTGAAGAAGATCAAGGCGTCCGGCGACTTCCAGAACCCGCTCGACATCGCGACGAGCTTCACCGGCGAGTGGTGGCCCTACGCGTACTCCCCGATGCTCCAGAGCTTCGGCGGTGACCTCATCAACCGCGACGGCTACAAGACCGCGGAGGGGTCGCTCAACGGGCCCAAGGCCGTCGAGTGGGCGACGTGGTTCCGGAGCCTCGTCACCGACGGGCTCGTCCCGCTCAAGTCGGGTGCCGACCCGGCCAAGGACTTCATCAACGGCAAGTCCGCGATCCTCTACAACGGCACGTGGACGGCCGTCGACACCCGCAAGGCCTTCGGCAAGGACACCCTCTTCCTCCCGCCGCCGGACCTCGGCACCGGCCCGAAGATCGGTGGCGGCTCGTGGCAGTGGGGCATCTCGCAGAACTGCTCCGACCAGGCCGGCGCGCTCGACTACATGAAGTTCGCGGCGCAGGACAAGTACGTCGCGAGCGTGGCCAGGGACACGAACAACATCCCGGCGACGGACGCGGCCGCCGCGCAGGTCAAGGGCTACGAGAAGGGCGGGGAGAACGAGGTCTTCCTCGACTACGCGAAGAAGTTCGCCGTGCTGCGTCCCGTGACGCCCGGCTACCCCTTCATCGCGACGGAGTTCACGAAGACCGCGCAGGACATCCTCAACGGCGCCGACCCCAAGCAGGCGCTCGACCAGGCGGTCAAGAACATCGACGCCAACCAGAAGTCCAACGGCTACTTCCAGTGAGTGACTGACATGTCCACCATCACTGCTGCCGAGAACGCGTCGGCGACCACGCTTCGGGAGCGCAAGCCGGCCAAGGGCTCTCGCTCATCGACCACGACGGCACTGCTCATGCTGCTGCCGGCCGCGGTCCTGCTCATCACCTTCCTGCTCATCCCGATCGGGCTGACGTTCGGGCTGGCGTTCACGAACGCCCGGCTCATCTCGCCCCGGCCGGCCGAGTTCATCGGCACCGACAACTTCGTCCGCCTCTTCCAGGACGAGACGTTCTGGAAGTCGCTGCGCAACACGATCGTCTTCGCCGTGGTCATCGTGCCGCTGCAGTCGGCGTGCGCGCTCGGGCTGGCGCTGCTCGTCAACGTCAAGATGCGCGGGGTCAACTTCTTCCGGACCGTCTACTTCCTGCCGGTCGTCACCTCGATGGTCGTCGTGTCGATGCTGTGGCTGTTCATGTACCAGAAGAACGGGCTCATCAACGAGGTGCTGCTCAAGTTCGGGATCGTGGGGCCGGACTGGCTCGGCGACCCGAAGACGGCGCTGCTCGCGATCATCCTCATGTCGGCGTGGCAGGCGATGGGCTTCCACATGGTCATCTGGCTCTCCGGGCTGCAGACCATCCCAGCCGACCTCTACGAGGCGGCCGACCTCGACGGGGCCGACACGTGGCAGAAGTTCCGCTACGTCACGTGGCCGGGGCTGCGCGCGACCCGCACGTTCATCCTCATCACGATCACGATCTCGGCGTTCGCGCTCTTCACCCAGGTCAACATCATGACCCAGGGCGGACCGCTCGACTCGACGTCGACGCTCGTGCTCATGGCGGTGCGCACCGGCTTCCAGCAGCAGCAGACCGGCTACGCCTCGGCGATCTCGCTCGCCTTCTTCGTGCTCGTGCTCGCCGTCACGCTGCTCAACCGCTACGTCACCCGAGACAAGGACGTCGTCCGATGAGCGCCACCGTCACCACCGGCCCCGAGGGCCTGGCCCACGTCGCCGAGACCGCCGTCCCCGAACAGCACCATGGTGGCGACCGGCCCCACCCGGCCCGGCACGCCCTCGGCCTCCTGCTGCGGATCGTGCTGTGCCTCGTCTTCGGTCTGCCGCTGGTCTTCATGGTCGTGTCGAGCTTCAAGCCCGACCTGCAGATCTTCGACGACCTCGGCAGCTTCAAGGCCTTCCTGCCGACCGGGGACATCTCGACGGCGAACTACACCGGCGTCTTCGGGCGAGTGCCCTTCGCGCAGTTCATGATGAACTCGGTCGTCATCACGGTCGTCACCGTGGTGCTCGGGATCGTCGTCAACTCGATGGCGGCTTTCGCCCTGTCGCGCATCGGCTTCCGCGGCGCGGGAGCGGTGCTCGGGATCATCCTCGCGACGCTCATCGTGCCCTTCGAGACGCTCGCGCTGCCGCTGCTGTGGTGGTCGAACCAGCTGCCCTTCCTCGGGCCCGACGGCATCTCGCAGGGCTGGCTCGACACCTACCAGGTGCAGATCATCCCGTTCATCGCCAACGCCTTCTCGATCTTCCTCTTCTACCAGTACTTCGACAGCATCCCGAAGGAGCTGGACGAGGCGGCGAAGGTCGACGGCGCGGGGTGGTTCCGCATCTACCGGAGCATCGTCATGCCGCTGTCGGGGCCGGCGATCGCTACGGTCGCGATCCTCACCTTCCTGCCGATGTGGAACCAGTACCTCTGGCCGCTCATGGCGGTGCAGACCGAGGAGCTGCGGCCGGTCATGGTCGGCATCGACTACTTCAAGCAGCTCAACACCTCGTGGGGTCAGATCATGGCGTACGCCACGATGATCACCGCGCCGGTGCTCGTCCTGTTCGTGGCTTTCCAGCGATCGTTCATCAACTCCATCGCCAGCTCCGGCGTGAAAGGCTGAATCGTGTTTCGTCTCCCCGAGGCGTGGGTGTGGGACTTCTGGCTCGTCGACGACGGCGAGCAGTACCACCTCTTCTTCCTCTACGCGTCGCGGGCGCTGCGCGACCCGCACGCTCGGCACTACCGGGCCTCGATCGGGCACGCGGTGTCGTCGGATCTCGTCACGTGGGAGCGGGTCGTCGACGCGCTCGTGCGGTCAGATGCGCCGGCCTTCGACGAGCTCGCGACGTGGACCGGGTCGGTCGTGCGGCACCCGGACGGGCGGTGGTTCATGTTCTACACCGGGGCTCGGCTCAATTCGTTCGGGGCGAACGTGCAGTCCATCGGGTATGCCGTGTCGTCTGACCTCTACACGTGGGACAAGGCTCCGGGGCCGGTGCTCGAGGCGGACGGTCACTGGTACGAGAAGTACGCGCCGCCGCCCGAGGGGAACTGGCACGACGAGGCGTTCCGCGACCCGTGGGTGGTGGCTGACCCCGACGGGGATGGCTGGCACATGCTGATCACGGCGCGGTCTGCTGTGGGTCCTGCCTCCGATCCTTCGGATCGGGTGGACCGGGGCGTGGTCGGGCATGCGTGGTCTGGGGATCTCGAGAACTGGGAGCTGCGGGAGCCGTTGTCTGAGCCTGGGGCCGGGTTCGGGCAGCTCGAGGTTTTCCAGACGCACGTCGTCGACGGGAAGCAGGTGCTGCTCTTCAACTGCTCGGTCGGGGACATGCCCGAGGCGGCGCGGGCCGCAGGCATCACGGGTGGGGTGTGGATCGCCTCGGCCGAGTCGGTGCTGGGGCCGTATGACCTGACCGGCGCTCAGGAGATCGACGACCCGACCCTCTACGTCGGCAAGTTCATCGACGATCGCGAGACGGGCGAGACCAAGTTCCTCGCCTTCCGCAACGAAACCGGAGGCCAGTTCATCGGCGAGATCACCGACCCGTATGCCGTGCACTTGGACGGCGACCGGCTAACACTCTGACTGACATCAAAGGGTTGGGCCAGAAAGGGCTGTGGCGCTCCGGAATCACTGCGCGCACTTGACGGGCACGACGACTTCGCCCCCTGCGCTGCTAATACGGAATCCGCGGCTCAGAGCAGTCCCGTCGCAATGAATCAGACAACGGAAGTTGGTTCGGCGTTACTTGGCTCGGCTTCTGACACATCGACTTCGTTAATGAGTAGATCAGCCAGCGTCTCATTGCCGTCGAGGCGTCGGGCCATGTCGCGCACGCCAAGCTCGGCGAGCTTCTCGGCGGTTGCAAACGGCCGGTCAGGGTCTCCTATGCCGAGGATCAGGAACAGCTCACGAAGGCTCGTGCCACTCTCGACGGCCTCGGCGTGGTACTTCGTGGTGTAGCCGCCTGTAGGCGCATCGCTTAGGTCCAGCCCCGCCCCAATCGAGTAGGAGATGGCGAACCGGTAGGCGTCTTGCTGGTTGCCGCCGAAGTGCTCGGCCGCGATAGCGGCAATCGCGTCGTTCGCTTCCGGCGTGAGGCCGATTTGCTTCTTGTCGTCCTTTTCGGTGGCCATCACTGCGTCCTCTCGATGGTTGCTTCCTCCGGGTCGTTGTTCGGCCGGTGGATCCGGTAGGCCTGGCCTATGCGGTTGCCCATGATGGTGCGCGCCTGACTCTCGGTCAGCTCGCCGGACTGTACGAGCAGGATCGCCTGGCTGCCGAGCTCGGGCACCCAAGAATTGAGGACGTTCTCCCGGTGCTCGAGGTCGAGACGTGCGAGCGGACTGTCGAGCACGACGGGTCCGCCGCGAACTGCGGCACGTTTGAGCGCGCCGATCAGAGAGAGTGCTATGAGCTGACGCCCACCCTCGCTGGTCTTCATCGACGGGCCTCGCTTGCCGACCAGGTCGACGCGGTAGTCCCGGCCAATGGTAATACCCTCGTAACTCTCGGGGTCACGGATGAGCTTCATGAACATGCTCGTGGCGGTTGTCTCCACGTCGGCCCGCGTCCGCTCTTGGTAGCGGTCGATCGTCCGGGTCACCAGGTCGGAGACGTATTCGAAGAAGAACGTCTCGGACGCGAGTGCAGGCTGTCCGCTGCCCAGCTTGCGCAACACTCCGGCGAGTTTGTTCTGTTCGGCGCTGACCTTCGTCTCGTCGTCGGTCACCCTCCTGAGATGAGCCTCATATGACTCGATTGCATGCTCAAGTCGGTCCTGCTCGTTGCCCAGCTGCCGGATGGCGGCCGCGTCGTTGTCCTTGAGACGATCCTTGACGGTGCCGAGACGCCGGCTGCGTTCGTACTGTGCGGTGACCACTTTGTTGAGTTGCGTCTGCTTATCGCGGTATGCGTTGACGGTCTGGGTGTCAATCAAACCCTGGATGCGTCGCTCGAGGCCAAGGTCAGGTCCGTCGCCTGAGGCATCCCGGAGACCCTGCAGCTCCTCCTCAGCATCGGCCAGATCTTGCTGGGTCGCAGCGTCCGGCGGCGGAAGCTCTTGGTGGCAGCGCGGGCAGGTGCCGCCCTTGATCTGCTTCTGGAGCAGGTCAACTCGGTCACGCGCGGTCTGGATTTCGGACTGCTTGTGCTGAGCGGCGTCGTTCTTCGTCTGGACGCCAAGAAGTGCCTCGGTCAGCCTAGAGCTCGCGGGGGCGAGCCATCCCCGCGCCAACAGGCCACGCATCTCCTCGCGTAGTGCCTTCTCCTCGGCCTCCGCGCCCCTGATCTGGGCCTCAAGCCCTTCCATCTCGCGGGCATCGGCCTTGAGGTCGTCGACGGCAGCGATCCGCTCCCGCACGTCCTCGAGATCGAGCTCCGCCTTACGCAGCGACGACGTGATATCGGAGCGGTCCTTCTCAAGGCTCTCTTGGCGGGATCTCAACTCCCGGAGCTGGCGTTTGGCATTCTCAGCCTCACGCTCGTTCTTCATGGCTTTGGCCTGACGAGTCATGACGTCGCCTCGCATAACCCCAATATCCCGGGAGGCCCGCTGAAGCGCCGGGATCCCCAGCACGCTCTCGATGCTGTTACGCAACAGCTCCCGTTCGCGGTCAGAATTCAGGCGGTCGTAGAAGTCCCGAAGCAACTCACCGTCGAAGAGGAAGAACTCAGAGATCTGGGGGTGCAGGAGTCGCCCGATCTCGGCGTCGATGGAGGCCGGCTGCACGACATCAGCGCCGATCCGCAGGTCCGCGGTCACCCGCGGCGCACCCTCGCCGTCGACGGTAGCTGTTCGAGTCAACCTGTACTGCGCTCCATTGGCGCTGAAGCTGATTCCGACCTGCATGTCGGTCTCGCCCTCTGCACGCGCCGGGCGGTTCATGTATTGAGAAAGGCCGCGAGCCGAGTCAGTCGCTGTCTTGCCGGCCTCGGGCGCGCCGTAGAGGCACCAACGCAAGGCACGGAACAGACTGGTCTTACCCAGAGTGTTCTCGCCGTGGATTACAACCACCGGCGACTCGGGCTCGGTGGACAAGCTGAGATCATCGATCTCGCGGTATGGCCCAAAGTTCTTCAGGCTGACGCCCTCAAAGCGAAGAGTCATTCGTTCAGCTCCAGCCGGGCCAGGATCCGCTCGCTGACGTGGCTCTGCAGCTCCCTCAGCTCGCGTCTGAACTTCGAGCGATCGTCGTCGAACTGATACCGCCACGCGAGGCTCACGATCTCGTCATAGTCCCCCTGCTCGAACGAGTCGATGGCAAGCCCGAATTGCCTCCGATCCGCAGCATCAGCCACCTCTCGGAGCGCCAATAGCGCACCTTGACGGCCGTGGCCGGTGTCGTCGGTTTCATCCACCATTTGTCAGTCACTTTCTTCTTCATCGTCAAGCAAATCGGGCAATTCGATCGGATCTCGACTGAGTGAGACGAGTACCTTGAGGCGTTCGCGGGCGGCGGGGTTGCGGGCCAGGCGTACGAACTCCAGCGCACGAAGAGCCTCGCTCTTCGTCAAGGCACCGCCGAGGCTGTCGACCAGCATCAGGTCGTGCACTTCGGCGCTTACCTTCCCGGAGGCTGGGGCGCGCCGCAGCACCCTTCCCCGGCGTTGTATGTATTCACGCTCGACCGTCGAGCTCGCCAGGATCAAGGCGTGGTCGGTGACAGGTATGTCGATGCCTTCATCGAGGCAGCGGATGGCGACCACGATGCCGCCGTGCTCCGCGAGGCTTCGGATCACGGCGTCGCGGTCGCTCGACATACCGGAGTGGAAGGCCAGCGCGGGAAGATTCGCCTCGAGACAGCCGTCGATGACTGCACGGAGCTGCGCCGTGTCGTCGCAGTAAACAAGCCAGCGGTCCCCCGCCTGATACTCGGACGTAAGGATGTCGACGGCCATTGGGACCTTCTGCCGCGCCTGCTTCAGAACCCGCGCACGCTTGATGAGCAGCATCTGGAGCGGTCCATCCGAGTCACTGACCGCCTCGCCTCTGCCTATGAGCTGGCCGATCCGTTTCGTCAGCTGGTCGTACTCTTCCTCCTCGTCGTCCTCCAGCATGACTTCGTGGAGCCGGTAGTCGTACGGCACCAACATGCCGAGCATGAGGGCCTCGGCGAGTCCAATGACTGGTGACAGCACTTCGCCAAACACCTCGACGAGCCGGTCGGTGCCCTCTTCGTCGAACTGGCGCCGGAAGGTAGCGCTGAGGCCCAATGTCGCACCGCAGGCCGTGCCCTCTAGAGCTGGCAGGACCATCTTGCTGCCGGCACGGTGCATCTCATCGGCTACCACCAGCAGGTGGCCGCCCGACCTCAAGCGGCGCTGGAAGTCCTCAGAGGCGAATGTGGCATTGGTCGCCACGACTACCCGACGCGAGCCGCCTGAGTTGCCGGGCGCGGTAAAGATCGGCAGCAGCTGCATCCAGTCGCTCTTGCTGTTGCCGGCACCCGCCGGGAGGATCTGAACGTCGCCCAGCTCTGCCTCGATCTCACGAATCCATTGGGAATGCAGATCCCGGCCTGGCACCAAAATGACCGCCGCGCCCCCGTCGTTCGTCCAGCGCTTGACGCCCTCGATCGCCGTGAGAGTCTTGCCGGCCCCAGTCGCGAAGTTCACGATTCCGTGGTGGTCTTGGGCCTCCCAGTCCTCCAGGACGAGGCGCTGGTGTTCCATGAGCGGCCGTCCGACAACCTCGTTGAGCCTGCGGCCCTGGTGAAGCCGCACGTCGTCGATGGCGTGATCGAGGTCTTCGTCAGCGATGGTCACGAGTTGTTCGCGAGTGGTCTCGTCCAGCCGGGCGATGAGAACACCAGGCTCCCGACCCCGCCAGATGTCCTGGAAGCTTTCGGCGTGCTCACGGGTTCGCAGGAGCTCATGCTCGTTGCGCCAACTGCACGAGACGTCGAACGACTCGTGGTTATAGCCCCATGCTCGCCATGTCTCGTTGGCGCTACCTCGGAAGGAGACGCGCTTGCCTTCGACATCCTCGAAGACGCCGAGCTTGTCGTGGAACAGACCGCTCGGCTTGTCGGCAAAGGCGATCCGCACGTCGATGATGTCGTTGGCGATGAGAGTCGCAAGCAGCTTCGTTGCAGGCACGGCCGCCGGGTTGCGGAGAAGTCGCTCGAGGTCGGCGCGAACTGTCTCCTGGGCCCGCCGACCGATCTCGTCGGCCTGCTTCATCGCGTCGAAATCGTCGGGGGTGAGCGCTGGCGAACACACCAGGCGCATCCGCCCTCCGCGGCGAGCGAAGTCCGTGAATGCCAGACCGACGACCTGGTATAGCGTGCTGGAGAAGTAGCCCACAGCACGGTCATAGCGGACTGACTCCTGCAAGGAGGGCACATAGAAGTCATCGAGCAGCGAGTCCCGCCCAGAGCGGTAGCTCCTCTGCAGGTCCAGATCCTGCAACGTCATACTTCACCTCCTCCCTGACGGTGAGACCTTACGAGACAGACGCATGGATTTCGGTGTTTTGAGTGCGGCGTGCCCTGTTCGTCAGATCCGTCGGCAAGTCCGTCCCGACGCGGCTGGGGTCCGCCAGTGTCGGGCCTGGGTCGTAGATTGATCGAACAGGTGTTCGACATGTCATCGACGAACTGACTCGCGGGTCGCAGATGAGGGGGTTAATGCGACCATCTGCAAGAATGACATCAGCGTAATTTCGGAGGGTGATGAACGGTGGGTACGGGAGCACGCAGGGTGGCGCACACCCACAGGGGCTTGAACGAGCAGCAAGGGGACGCGTTCGAGCCGAGGCTTACTGAGGTGCAAGTAGCTCGCATCCGACCCGAAAGCGGGCTCGGCCGCAAGCGTGATCGTGATGGCCACCGGGAGCTCCAGCGCTCGATCCAGCAGTTCGGGGTGTTGACGCCGATCACCGTGCGGCCGGCACCTGATGAGAGTGGCGACTTCCTGCTCATCAAGGGCCAGGGTCGGACTCTCGCTTGCCGTCTTCTGGGTGTCGCAACTATCCCCGCCATCGTCGTTGACGATGCGTACGCCGAGACTGAGAAGGTCCAGCAGTTCCTGGTTGAGAATGTCGCCCGCCTCAAGATGCGTCCGGTTGACCGAGCCCTCCTGATCCAGCGTGCTCGTCAGCAGGGCGAGGAGACCTCGGTAATCGCCAACCGGTTCGGTGTCTCGCCCTCCACCGTGCGCCGCTTGCTAGCGCAGCTCGATGGAGCTACGTCCTCCGAGGTGGAGGCGCTGCGGGCCGGCGATGTCAGTCTGTCCATGCACGCGGTTATTGCACGCCACGTCGACCCAGCGGAGCGTCAAGCGGTCCTGTCGATTGTCTCGAGGACCGCCATCAGAACCAAGGAACTTGAGACGCTTTTCGTCGCGCTTGGATGGCAACACCTGGGTGATCTCGGTGACAAGCAGATTGGCGAACGCTTCGCGTTGCTCAATTGGGCCTGCAATGCACTCAACGACGTGCCCGCAGGCACGCAGAGGGAACGATTCCGTCAGCTTGCGTTGAAATTCCCCACCGCGCTGGCGAAGCGGGGACAGTCGTACGAAGTGGTGGCCCAGTGAAGCTCATCGAGGTCGCGCCAGAGGACCTGACGCTAAGCTCTGAATTGGTGCGATCCGGCAGCGCGAAGTCGTTCGAGGATCGGCTTCGATCGTCGCTAGATGAGGTCGGGTTGGCTGAGCCCCTAAAGGTGGCAGTTAACCCGGATGGCGGTTACCTCGTCATTGATGGCGCGCTGCGTCTTCGTGGTATCAAGGCTATTCGTGAAAGGGACCCTTCGCGGTTCGCGTCGGTTGCGGCGTACCTGCTCGACTACGACATACGGTACGAAATCCGCTTCCAGTCCGACATCTATCAGGACTTGCTGCCTAGCCAGCTCGCCACGCTGGTGGAGCATTTGCACAAAGCCGAAAACGTACTCAAGGTCGACATTGCTCGCTACATCGGCGTCTCGCCGGCCACCCTTCGGAACTACACAGGGCTGTGGCGACTTATGGAGCGCGGCGGCCTGTTCGCGCGCATCGTCGAACTGATGGATGTCGGTGTCTTCCCCTCGTCCAACCCCTATGCCTGGTTACGGCTGACTGACGAAGGTTTGAAGCGGGCCCTCCGCGAAAAGTTCGCCGAGGGTGCCGAGCCCGAGGTATGGATTGCTGCCGTGGCCGACGCTGCCCGCCTAGGTGGCACTGAGCGGTATCCGCTCAAGTTCATCGAGATGGTGACCGCCGCCCTCCCGCCTGAGTGCTTCCACGCGGGTGAAGATGTGCGTGCGATCAAGCGCGACCTCGGCCTCCGCCGTGCCGCCGGTCAGGCAACCCAGAGGAAGTTCAAGGAGGCGCGCAGCCACCTCTCGCGCGTGTCCAAGGAATCGAAGGAGCCGGTGCTCGTCGCAGCCGCGAAGTCGTTCGAGGAGTACCTATCGTGAGCGCGTTGGCGGACTGGTCGGATGACGCCTTCTTCGACGCCCCTGGGCGTGGCTCGGTCGACGGCGGGACCACCTCAGCCGGCGACCTTTGGCACAGCATCAGTTCACGCTGGGGCCACTCGATGCACACCATGTGCTCGTACCACGGCATGTTCCCGGCAAAAGTCGCCCATCAGTTCATCCAGCAGTACTCACGGCCGGGAGAGGTTGTTCTAGACCCGTTCAGCGGGCGGGGAACCACTCCGCTCCAAGCTCGCGTAGAGGGTCGCAGGGCGATCGCGAACGATCTCAGTCCGCTCGCGTTCGTCCTGTCGCGGGCTAAGACCGATCCGCCAAGCTGGGGGGAGGCCAACGGCTTCGTCGACGACTTGGAGCATGCCTACAAGGCCACCAAACACGGCCAGCCCGACGTGTCACCTGACATCCGGATGCTCTACCACGACAACACGCTGGCCCAACTCGACTTCATTCGGGGACGCCTCCTCAGCAAGGATCTAACGACCTGGAATCGGGCAGAGTTCATGCTCGCCGGTGCATTGGCCGGCATCATGCATGGCGGCTGGCGGCGGGACGGCACAAGTCAGTACCTCAGCATCAGCATGCCAAACACGTTCAGCATGTCCCCTTCTTACGTGGAGAAGTTTATCCGCGAGAAGGGGCTCGAGAAGCTCGACCAAGATGTGTTCGATCGACTTCGCGATAAGCTTGCTCGGCTCTACCTGGACGAGAATTCTGGCACATCTGGCATCGCACACCACTCCGATGCGGCCGTGCTGCTTACGGGCAAGGACCTTTCATCGGGCTCGGTTGATCTCGTCGTGACATCGCCGCCGTACCTTCAAGTCGTCAACTATGCGCAGTCCAATTGGATCCGGTTGTGGTTGCTCGGAATCGATGAGGTAGGTCGCGAGCAGGGTGAGGGTCGCAAGAGGCTCAACGCCGTCCTCGACCATGGGCACAACTATCAATCGTACTGCGAATTTATGCGTCGCACCGTCCTCGGAATTCAACGGGTTCTAAAGAAGGATGGGGTTGCCGTTCTGATCATCGGCGACGTTAAGGAAACGGGCAAGGATGACCCGATTCCGCTCGCCGCGAAGATGTGGGACGACATTAAGGGCCAGACGCGTTTGCGCAAGATCGGCCTAGTCGAGGACGATCTTCCGGCCCAGAGCAAAGTGAGTCGCATTTGGGGCGACACCAAGGGTGAAGCGACCAATCGCGATTGCGCACTTGTCCTAACGCATGCCGACGGCGATCCCGACCTTGGTTCTGATGACGTCAATTGGGATGAGCCTTGGAAAGACGGCGGTCCTGACGCCGCCCATGAGCGGTTACGCACCGTCCGCTCTATGGTGGGGCGGTCGATCTGATCGTCCCTGAGCGGCGACGTGGGCTCGTGGCAGTGCTTCTTAACCCACCGTCAACGAGCACCGGCATGCGGAGCAGGAACGCGGTGGCCAAAGCTGCAGGTGCGCTCGGTCATGAGGGCGCGGTCATAGCAAACCTATGCGCGGTCCCAACGCCATCAGTCGTCGAAGTCAACGCCCTCGGCCGCGATGCCTGGGATCAAGCCCAGAAGGATTTGGAGGTTGCGATAGCGGATGCGGGGATCGTCATTGCGGCCTGGGGAGTTGCCGGTCTGACTGGTGAGGCTCGGCGTCTACGGCTCGCTCAGGTGAACTGGCTCTCTGCGCGGGCACTGCAGAACGGGATTACCTCCTTCTGGATGGTGGGCCGCGAACCTCGCCACCCATCTCGCTGGCATCAATACGTTTCGGACAAGTATGGACGCACTGCGGGCGGTACATTCGAGGAACGCATTCGCCAGGTGCTAGTCGAGATTCCACTCTGCGACTACGGGTCTCCCGGGAGGCGAGCCCTGAAGGAATGAGCAGGGGAGGCTCAGGCTGTATGGGTGTGCTGTCGCAGCATCACGAGAAGGCTCTGATATTCTCCAATGTTGGTGAGTGCAAGAGCGCGTCACGGATGAGCGTGTGGCGGTCGTTGCGAATGCGTCCCCGATGTCTGCGGCGCGGACGGCGTTCGTTGTCCACCCCGTGGCCCTCCGTGTCGTAGCCTTCCTGTCGTGACGTTGCTTAACGTGGTGGCCGTAGCCCTTTCCTGACCAGCATCGTCTCCATGGTGCGAGCCCCGACATCCGAACGGGCCCAGTTCCCCAGCCCTCCGCGTCTGCGCCAAGAGTGGCGTGAGTCGGGCGTCTGGCCACCTGCCCCTTCGTCTTCAGTCGCAGTTGGGGCAGGGGCCGGAGACGGGCATCTCCATGAAGCAGGTCGGGCAGACCGCGCCGCGGCGAGCCTCGGTGGCCGCGGTCGCACGCGGCGTGCTCGCCCGGACGACCCGGGCCTTGGCGGTCAGCGTCGGCACGGCGTCGGCCGGCACGTCGGCTCCCCAGTGGCGGTAGCACTCGAGCCGTGCGGCGGCCGCGCTGTTCTCGCGCTCGAGCGGGTCGGTGATCGGGGCTTCGCCAGCAACCCGGAGCGCCTCGTCGTAGCCGGCGCCGACCTGACCGTCGTCCTTCCGGACGACCAGTGACGCAAGCGGTGGCTCGTTGCGCACGTGGTTGACCTTGACCAGGTCGGCCAGGAGAGCGCCGATCCAGTTGCGCATCTGCGACTTGGTCCGCAGCGACGAGCGGCGCTGGACCTCCTCGGCGAGCTCGGAGTAGGTGATGACGGCGTTGTAGCGACCCGCGGTCTCCACGAGCACCTCGTAGGCATGCTTCGCCCAGTATGGCTGGGCGAACTTCGGAGTCACGAACGTCTCCTGGTCAGACATGGGCAGTCATCCGCTTCCTTCGTGGTGCAGTCGCCGAACCCCCAGTCTCCACCCTTCGCCTCGGCGCCCGTCACCCACCCACTGACGAGTCGACCGCTCATCGCTCGGTGGACTCAGACGCAGCACCGATCCAGTCGATCATCTCGTGGGTCGTGGCGACCTGGGCGAAGAAGGTGCCGACCGTGGCCAGCGAGGCGCGCTGCACCTCGGCGACCTCCATCCCCGGCACCCCGCCGGTGGTCGTGGCGTCGCTCATGAAGAACGCGCGCACGTCGCGGACCATCGCCTCGCGCGCCGTCGTCTCGCAGCAGACGTTCGTCTCGATCCCGGTGATGATGATCGTGTCGACGCCGAGCAGCTCGAGCCGCACCAGCAGGTCGGTGTCGTGGAAGGCCCCGAAGTGCGGCTTCTCGAGCACGTGGTCGGACGGGTCCATGACCAGCGACTCGTGGAACGCGGCGGTGTGGGACGTGCGGTCGAGCATCCCCTCCCGCACCGGCGGGAACATCTCCCCGAGGATCCCGAGATCGGCTCCCGCAGGCACCGCGTGCCGCACGTGGATGACCGGGATGCCGGCCACACGGCATACCTCCGCCAGGCGGTTGATGCGATCGACCACGGCAGGCGCATCCCGCGCCATCTCGACGAAGACGTTCTGCACGTCGATGTTGAGCAGGGCCATCCGGCGCGGGTCGACCTCGAACTGCATCATGGTGCGCCTTCCGGTCGCCTCGGCCCCTGGGTGCACGCTACGGCTCGCCGGCCCATCGCCACCGGCGAATCGACCAGCAGCACCGCCACTCGTCAGTCGAGCGGGTCCCGGGTCGCGCGCGTCAGCACCGCCAGGCAGATGGCGCCCACGCCACCCCAGAGCACGAACGAGCTTGCCCACCGTGCGTCCGGTTCACTCGGGAAGACGTCGACCCAGCGCGAGAGCGGGTTCACGACGGCCAGCGCGATGACCACCGTCAGCAGCGCGCCGCCGACCGCGTCCCCGGGCTCGGCCACGTTCCGACGCAGGGCAGCGGCCGCGGCGACGGCGACGAGCACGCAGCCGGTCAGCCATACCATGACCCCGAACCGAGCGCTCAACCCGCTCCTGACTGCCAGGGCGGCGACCCCCACCGACCCCGCGCCGAGCACGCCACCGGCGACGACGAGTCGGGATCGGCTGCGCCTCCGCAGGGACGTGGGCGCGGCCCCCACTGCCTCGGCAGCCGCCTCGTCGAGAACGTATGCCGTCGCCGCGGCGAGGGCGGCCACGCCCACCACCAGCGCCGTGCCCGCTACGGCGCTGGTGGTCCACGTCGCTGCGACCCCCAGAAGCAGCAGTCCCACTGAGGTCAGGGCCGCCACGGGCCGCCATGGGATGCCCGCGGCCGGCCCGAGGACGCGCGAGTGGATCATCGCGTCACGACCACGCTGTGGCCGTCGGGGTAGGAGCGCACCGGCTGGCTGAGGCCGGTGGCGGAGGCGAGACCATAGGCGATCACCGACAGCACGAGGGTCACCGCCCCGATCCGGACGAGCCGCCGCCGGGTCTGACCCTCCGACCGCCACAGCAGTGCGGCGAGGGCTGCGAGGCCGCAGAGAGTGATGACCCAGACGAGGTACCACGCCGGCGACCCGGTGAGGCTGGTGACCGTGACGTAGTCCGCCGATGCCGACGAGAAGTAGCCGACCGGCGCGAAGAGGCGGACCCAGTGGAACCACGCAGGCGGTGCCCCCTCGGTGGTGCTGAAGGCGCCGAGGACGCCGATCGTCCAGACGACCACCGCCAGCACGAGGACTGCCGAGGCGCCACGGAACCGCCACCACCGCCCGGCCGCGATGCCGAGCAGGGTGCCGCCGACGGCCGTCGCGACCGAGTTCTCGACGAGGACCGCCGCGACCGCCGCGTGCGACAAGGGGCCGTACATCCACTCCGGCGCGCCCAACGCCGACGGGCCGATGGCGTAGTAGAGGACGAGCCATGCCGAGGCGACGAGCGCAGGGACACCAGCCATCAGGCAGAGCGCGGCCGTCCGGGCGGTGACGGAGGTGGGCGACGCCTCGAGCAGCTCGCCGGCCCCGTGGAAGGACCGCGTCAGGTGGTAAGCGGTGATCATCGAGGAAACCCCCACCGTCAGGGCGACGACGGGCAGGCTGAGCGAGTCGCTGGTGACCTGGTGTGCCTGCTCGTTGAGGGCCATGACCGTGAAGACGACACCGAGCGCCGTGCCCACGAGGAACATCGGGTGTCGGGCGAAGCGCCACGCCTCGATGCGGGCGAGCGCGGCGAACGGGCTCCGGTAGCCGCCGCGCGGGGCGAGGGCGGTCGTCACGGCAAGGGCGTCCTGCGGGGTGGTGGTCATCACGCCACCTCCGCCGAGGTCGTGGCGTCAGCGGACGCGGGGCTGGTGGCGCCCCGCAGCAGCAGGTAGGCGTCCTCGAGGCTGGGCTCGACAAGCTCGGCGCCCCTCGGCACCGACTCCCCGACGTTGCGATAGCGCCCGGACGCGGTGCGCCACGACGCCTGCGCCGCGGCATCCGGCGCAGCGGCCATCCAGACACGTCCGGCCGCGAGCGACACGAGCTCGGGCACCGTGCCGTCGAAGTGCACCCGCCCGGCATCGAGCACGACGACCCGGCGGCACAGCGCAGCGACGTCCTCGGTCTGGTGCGTCGAGATGACCATCGTCGACGTCGCGGCGATGTCGGCGAGCACTCCACGCAAGGACGCGCGCTGCTCGGGGTCGAGCCCGGTCGTCGGCTCGTCGAGGACCAGCAGCTCCGGTGTGCCGAGCAGGGCCTGGGCCAGGGCGACCCGGCGCCGCTGCCCACCCGAGAGCCGACTGATCCGCTTGGCCGCGACGTCGCCGAGGCCGACGAGGTCGAGCACTCGTCTCACCTCGGTGGTGCGAGTCCCACGGTCGGCCCACTCCTTGAGGACTGCCATGTAGTTGACGAAGGCGAAGGTGGAGAACCCGCGCGGGAAGCCGAGCTCCTGCGGTTGGTAGCCGAGACGCCGCCTGACCTCGGTGCGGGCATCCGGCTGGCTCGGGTCGCGGCCGAGGAGCCGCACCTCGCCGGCGTCGGGGCGCAGCACCGTCGCCATGACGCGGAGCATCGTCGTCTTGCCGGCGCCGTTCGGACCGAGCAGTCCGGTGATGCCGGGTCCGAGGTCGAGGTCGACGTCGTCGAGGGCCGCGAGTGAGCGGTAGCGCTTGGTGACACCGCGCAGGGAGACCGGGGTCGAGCTGGTTGCGGTCATGACGCGATCCTTCCGATCGTGCCGAGTCGCCGGGCTCGAAGGACGAGGACGGGCGGCCCGATGAGGAGCATGAGGACGTAGAGGACGAGGTACTGCGGCGCGAAGACGGCCCAGATCGTGTCGAGGCGGGAGGCCGCGCCGGTGGCAATGACCCAGACGACGGTGATGGCGCTCGCCGGGCGCCACGGCCCGAACCACGTCGAGAGGGCGAGCACCGCCGCGGTGAAGCCCAGCGCCGGGAGGAGCCACACCCACGCCGCCGACTCGGGGAAGACGAACTGGCCGACGAGCACCACGGGGAGCGCCGCGAGGAGCACGGCGGCGGTCCGGAGCAGGAGCAGGCGAGCGAGCGGGTACGGCGCCGAGCTCTCCTGCTCGAGCGCCGGCCCGCCCTCCGGGCCGAAGGCCGCCGCCACGGCGAGCACCGGCACGAGCGGCGCCACGACGAGGAAGATCATGACGCTGCCGTTGCGCGCCGCCACGGCCCCGCCGACCGCGAAGGCGACGGCGAGGGCGACCGCGCAGATCCACGACCCGCGCAGCGCCGGCGCCGCGGCCACGAGCATCGCGTCGCCGGGCGGCAGGCCGAGCCGCGCGAGGAGCCGCTCCAGCACCGACACACGCGGCACCTCGATCTCGTCGCGCACGGCGCCCCAGACGGCCGCCAGGTCAGGAAGGTCGGGCAGGTCCGGCAAGTCCGGCGCGTCCGGCACGTCTGAAAGCGCTGGTGGCTCAGGCTGCCCGTGACCTGCCGCGCCCGAGAGGGGGGTCACGTCGGGAAGGGAGCTGACGGCATACGCCATCGGGGGCAGCTCGGCGGCGACGCTCGCCTGGCACTGCGGGCACCGCACGAGGTGCTGCTCGAGCGACATCGACGTGACGGCGTCGGCCTCGCCGTGGACCCACGCGTGCAGGTCGTCCGGCCGCACGTGGCGCGTACTCATGAGGAGGCTCCTTCCAAGAGGCTCGCCCGCAGGCGCGCCCGTGCGCGGTGGGCCCGCGTCTTGACGGTGTTCTGGGGGATGCCCAGCAGGCGCGCGGCCTCGCGGGTGGTGAGGCCGTCGAGCACCGTCGCCTGCATGACGGCCCGCAGCTCGGGGGACAGGGCGGCCATCGCCCGACCGAGATCGCCGTACTCCACGCCGAGGAGCAGCTCGTCCTCGGCGGTGGGCGAGGCAGTGCCGGAGGCCCTCGGGTCGCGCAGGAGCACGACGTCCCGGCGCGACCGGAGCCGGCTGACGAGCCGTCTGATCGCGATCCCCCACATCCACGCGCCGACCTCGCCCGTCCCCTGGTAGCGCCGGGCCCCCTGCCACACGGCGACGAAGGTGTCCTGGAGCACGTCGGCCACGACCTCACGGTCGTTGCAGCGTCGCATCAGCCGGACCGAGAGCCACGGTGCGTGACGCTCGTAGAGCCTCTCGAGGGCGCCGACGTCCCCGGAGGCCAGCGCCTCGAGGAGGCTCTGGTCGTCGGGAGCGACGAGCGGTGACACATCTCTACTGTCGACCCGGAGGGCCCGATCGGTTCTCGGTATGGCGACGAAGCGCGGTGCGGGGCGTCAGCGGGGAGGCAGGTCGCCGCCCGTCTCGGTGGCGATGACGTGCATGACCGCGTTGATGAGGGCCAGGTGGGTGAACGCCTGGGGGAAGTTGCCGAGGTGGCGCCCCGTGTGGGTGTCGATCTCCTCCGCATACAGCTCGAGGGGCCCGGCAAAGGAGAGCAGCTTCGCGCACAGCTCGTGCGCCCGCTTGTGCTCGCCGATCTCCGACAGCGCAGACACGAGCCAGAACGAGCAGATCGTGAAGGTCCCCTCCTCGCCGGAGAAGCCGTCGTCGGTCTCGTCGACGCGATAGCGCAGCACCAGCCCGTCGACCGTCAGCTCGTCCGCGATCGCGAGGACCGTCGCCCGGATCACCGGGTGGTCCGGCTCCAGGAAGCGGACGAGCGGCGCCAGCAGCAGGGAGGCATCGAGGGCGTCCGACCCGTAGTACTGCGTCAACACGCCACGCTCGTCGACGCCGTGCTCGAGGATGTCGGCCTTGATCTCCTCGGCGGCCAGCTCCCACTCCGCCGCCTGCGAGTCCTCGCCGATCATCGACGCGAGCTTCGCCCCGCGGTCGACCGCGACCCAGCACATGATCTTCGACGATGTGAAGTGTTTGAGCTCGCCGCGCACCTCCCAGATGCCGGCGTCCGGCTCCTGCCAGTGCTTGAGCGCCGACCGGACCTGCTTGCCAAGGATCGGCCAGATGCGCCCGTCGAGGTGGTCGGCGACCTTGGAGTGAAGGTAGACCGAGTCGAGGAGCGCGCCCCAGACGTCGTGCTGCACCTGGGAGTGCGCGGCGTTGCCGATGCGCACGGGCCGCGACCCGGCATACCCCGATAGGTGGTCGAGCTCGAACTCTGGCAGCTCGCGCTCCCCGCCGATGCCGTACATGATCTGCAGGTCCTCGTCGCGCTCGGCCATGTCGGCGATGAACGAGAAGAAGTCCACGGCCTCCCAGTCGAACCCGAGCGAGTACATCCCCCACAGCGCGAACGTCGCATCACGGATCCACGTGTAGCGGTAGTCGTAGTTGCGCTCTCCGCCGATGGTCTCCGGCAGCGACGTCGTCGACGCGGCGGCGATGGCGCCCGTCGGCGCATACGTCAGTCCCTTGAGCGTCAGGGCACTTCGCTGGAGGTAGCTGCGCCACGGGTGGTCGGGGAAGCGACCGCGGGCGAGCCAGTGCTGCCAGTGGTGGGCCGTCCACACGAGTCGCTGGTACGCCTGCCCGAAGTCGGTCGGCGGCGCCTTCTCACCCCACGAGAGTGCGATGTAACGGACATCGCCCTCCCTGAGCAGGGTTCTCGCAGCAGCCTGCCCGCCCTCGAAGCCGAGCCGCAGGTCCGTCGTCAGCGTGAGCACCACATCCGACCCCGCGCCGGTCGCGCGGCCCTGGTGGTAGCCCAGGTCGGTGTAGTCCCACGTCACCGGCTGGCGCCCGTAGTCGAGCACCGGCTCGCACTCCATCACCGTCTGCACCTCGCCCGACACGCAGCGGATCGTCCGCAGCAGCGTGTGCTCCGCGTCGTAGTCCATCGGCGTGCGCCGGTGCTTCGGCGACACGTCCTCGTCGTGGCGCCACGGCCCGATGAGCAGCACGTCGCGGACGATGATCCAGCCCGTCGGGGTGCCCCAGCTCGTCTCGAGCACCATCGTGCCCGGCAGGTAGCGCCGCGCCGTCGGCACGCTGACGTCGGAAGGCCCGAGCCGGAAGCGCCCCGAGTGCCGCCCGAGCACCGCCCCGAAGACGCTCGGGGAGTCGAGGCGCGGCACGCACATCCAGTCGACGTCACCGCCCGGTGCCACGAGGGCCGTCACCTCACCGTCGGACAGGAACCCGTAGTCCGCGATGGGGACCGCCTTCACGTGCCCGGTCGGCCCCGTCGGGGCGTGGGAGATCGCGACGTCGGCTGCAGCGTCCATGTCCTCAGACTGCTCGTGGTCCCCCCTGCGCACAAGAGGAGCCGCGCTCCGAGCCCGTATGCCGTCCTGGCCGTATGCCGCACCGAAGCCTCCGCGCCCCGACCGTGCGCCACCGCAAGAGCCGCGCAAGAGTCTCGCAAGGTCTCACGAATTCGGACTTTCGGGCGCGTGCGCGGGTCTCCACTGGAGGGAGTCGTCCACCGACGACGCAGACTTCGGCGGTTGGCCCGTTGTGGTACGTGAACCGTCACGGGGCCCGAGCTCGCATCGCGAGGCGGGCCCCATCGTCATCCCCAGGCAGCCGCCACGACGCGCTGAGTCACCTGATGACCCAATGCACAGCCGCGGCGGCCAGGGCCGCAGGCCGCCGTCAGGCGACGGCGATGTCGACGAGCAGCTCGGTGGCGAGTCGCTCGAGGTCCGCCCGCAGTGCGGCCGAGTCCGACCCGCCCGGCACCCGCACGACGACGTGCGCCTCGAAGAGCAGCCCGCCGGCCATCGGCGCCTCGCGCGTCCCGGTCGTCAGCGTCTCGATCGACAGCTCGTGCCGGTTCAGCACCGACGACACCTCGCGCACGATGCCCGGGCTGTCGTTGCCGAGCAGGTCGATCGTCAGCCGCTGCGCGTCGGCGTCATCAGCAACGCCCGAGGCCTCGGCGCCCGGATGGGCGGCCACCTCGAGCAGCCCGTCGAGCTCGCCCAGCGCGGCCGTCAGCGCGTCCACCCGTTCACCGGGCACACCCACGACGACGATGCCGGCGAACTTGCCGGCGAGCTCCGCGAGCTGGCTGTCCTCCCAGTTGCCGTCGTGCGCGGTGACGACGTCCGCGAGGGCACTGACGAGGCCGGCGCGGTCGTCGCCGATGACGGTGAGCACGAGTCTGGGCACATCCGCAGCCTACTGACCGGGGCCCGCTCGTGCGGCAGCGCGCGCGGCGTCGGGCCACCCGATGACGCAGCCCACGGCGTACGCCATCGGGGCGACGACGGCGGCTCGCCGTCGGGAGGGAGCGCCGGGCCGGGTGCACCCGCTTCTTGAGTGCAACCCGGCCCGGTCAAAGGTGGCCGCTCAGCTGGCGGCCTGGGCCCCGACGAGGTCATCCGTCTCGTCGGGGGGTCTGGGGGAGCCCGACGGGGTGTCGGGTGGGGTGTCGGACGGGCGCCGCTCGGCGAGCCCGGCCATGCCCCAGCGCACCGCGGCCGTGCCGAGGTGCCCGAGCGGCCGCGCCACGAGCGTCGAGACGACGCCGGGCAGCGGGATGCCGAGCATCTCGCGCGCCCACCCGGGCAGCAGGGACACGCCTCCGGAGGCGAGGGTCCCGTAGCCAGGTCGGGCGTAGAAGGGCAGCGGCGGGTCGAGCAGGAGGAAGCGCGCGGCCTCGCGGGCGGCGGGCGACGTCTCGAGCTCGGGACGGTAGGACGCGAGGACGGCCCGCAGCTCGGCGACCGAGGTGGGCGGGTCGATGACACCGAGCCGTCCGGCCGGGATGCCGGCCTGAGCGACGTAGACGTCGGCCTCGTCATCGGTCAGGGGGGTGTCCCCGAAGGTCTGGTAGCCGCGGAGGAACGAGTCGATCTCGGCCGCGTGCACCCACATGAGCAGGTGCGGGTCGTCAGCGCGGTAGGGGCGCCCGAGGTGGTCCTTGCCGCGCACCCGCTCGTGGATCGAGCGGACCATGGCGATGGCCTCCTCGGCGTGCTCGATCGTGCCGAAGGTCGTCGTCGCGAGGTAGTGGCTCGTGCGCTGGAGGCGCCCCCACGGATCGCTCTTGTAGCCGCTGTGGCCGGCCACCCCGGCCATCGCCATCGGGTGGAGCATCTGCAGCAGCAGCGACGTCACGCCCGCCGGGAACATCGAGGCGTCCGCGTGCACTCGCCACACCGGGTCCTCGGGCGTGAACCACCGCTCGCCCTGGGCACCCCAGATCCGTTGCGCGCGGTCGGGCGCATCATCGCCCGCGACCTTGCTGCGCAGCATGACGCCGAGCTGGCGCTGGACCAGCCGGGCTCCTGCCGTGGGACTCATGATCGACAACATAACCGCAGGTCAGCGGCGCGCGGAAACGATCTGTACAGGGTTGCGACGGCTCAGCCGAGCGTGATGCGGATGCCGGCGCGCGGGCCACGCGGCCGTACCCGGTCGGTGACCGCTGCCAGGGCGTCGCCGAGCCGCGCCATGACGTACTTGCGGCCCATGGCGCRTTTGACCGCGGCGACGCCCTCCGGGCTGCGGTCGACGACGGCCGTGCCGGCATACGTCGGCGCCCCCTCGGGCACGCGCCCGCGGATGTCGCACGGACGCAGCTCCACCCGGGCGGTGTGCGCGAGCCGCTTGAGCTTGCCGCTCGGGTCGACGGTGATGACGACGAGCTTGCCGGCGTCGCGGGCGACCCACACGGGCGAGCTCACCGGAACGCCCGTCCGGCGGAACGTCGTCAGCGACACGTAGCGGTTGGCGTTGACGACGTCGAGGTCGCTCGGCATGGGGCTCACGCCGTCAGCGTATGCCGTGTCGCCGGCCCCAGCCCGTGTCGAGGACGTGCCCGGCGACGTCCTCAGGCGAGCGACCGGACCACCGCGACGACGCCGATGGCGAGGGCTGTCGCCGCCATGAGCGCCGCGGTCGTCGTCGCGGTCGTGCCGCCCCGTCCCGGTCGCCGCGCCAACGCTGCGGCCGTCGCCGTGAACGCGGCGAGGAGGAGGCCGAGGGTCATGAGGTTGGCCGCGTCGCCGCGTCGCTGCGAGGAGTCGACCGCCTCGTGCTGGGCGGCGAGGAGTCGGTCGTAGTCCGCCGGCTCGGACGTCACCATCGCGACGACGTCGGCCGGGACCCCGTCGGACTCGGTGGGCGGCGCCGTCATCGCGCCCGCGACCTGCGCCCACGTCGACGCCGCGGCGGCGTCGGCCTTCGCGAGCTCGGGCTGGCCGGGCACGTCGTCTCCGACGGCAACGAACTGCCTTGCGAGAGAGAGCATCCCGAGCTGGACCTGCTCCTGCTGGCTCCGGAGCGCGAACGAGCTGTAGAGCTGGCTCGCGAGCAGCGAGCCCGTGATCGTCGTCGCCCGTCGTGACGACTCGGCGTCGTCGCGCGCAGACCCGCTCGAGAGCACGAGCTGGGCCGCGGTGAGGACCGGCAGCAGCAGCCACGCGACGAGAGCGACGGCGGCGGCCAGGCGCTGGGCCCGGGTCCGCTCCTGCCACGGCTGGGGCACGAGCCCGACGTCGTCGTCGCCCTCAGGCGTGCCCTGGGCGTGCGGGCCCGTCGCCGCCTGCGCCCGGTGACGGTGGCCCGCCGTGCGGACGACGACGAACGCGGCCGCGGCGACGACCGACATCGCAGCGAGCCGCAACGCCCACGCCGCTTGCGCGTCACCGTCGGCGACGGCGTCCTTGACGCCCTGAGGGTCGGCCCCCGTCAGGGTGAGCGCGTCCGCGAGACGCGAGCTCACGGCATACCCGTGGTCGCCCCGCTCGTAGTCCGCGGACAGCAGGGAGCTGCCCGCCTGCTGCAGCCCGGCTCGGAGCTCGCCGGCGGTCTTGCGCAGCGTCGCCGCCTCCGCGGCAGCGAGCCGGCTGCCGGGCGTCGCGAGACCCCGCGAGGTGACCGCGTCGGACGCGTCCTGGAAGGCATCGGCCCGCACCTCGAGCAGCGCGAGGTCGAGCGCGACCGGAGCTTGGTCCTGGTAGAGGTGACGCACCTCCTCGACGGTCAGGGCCATCGAGCGGGTCTCGAGCCGGGTCGACTGCAGCCAGTCGCCGCCCGCCTGGGCAGCCAGCCACGTGCCACCGGCGAGCAGCGCCGCGACGAGGACCGAGACGGCGACCTGCGCCGGGTTCGAGCGGATCCGCGCCGCCCACCCGTCCAGACGGCCGACGGCGCGTTCGGCCGGTGAGTCGGGGACGTTCACCGGGGTGCCTCCTGCGTCATCGGCTCGTAGGTCACCGCTCCGAACCTGCCGACGAGGACGAGGTTCTCTCCCTCCCGCGACCACCTGTACGTCTCCTTCGACAGGTCGTCGAGCGGGCGCCCGTCGTAGCTGCCGGACGGCGAGTCGGGATCGTGGAGGGTCTGCACGCCGCCCTGCGGGGTCAGCGTCAGCGTCGAGCCGGTCACGTCGACGACGCCCTTCGTGCCGATGTCGAACTCGAAGGTGCCGCTCGAGCGCGACTGCATCATGACCTCCGCCCGCTCGAACCGGCCGTCGGGCCGGAAGGTGTAGAGCACCTCGGCCGATCCCTGGTCGAGGCTGCGCCACGTGCCCTCGAGCTCGACCGGGACGGACGTCGCCCCCGGCACGGGCGCCGGGCTGGAGGTCGGGGTGGGCGTCGGGACGGGAGCCGACGTGGGGAGCGACGTGGGGAGCGGCTTGGGGGTGCGCGTGACCGTCACGGTCGTCAGGGGCGGCGTCGCACCCGGCTGTGCCGTCGAACACGCGGTGATCGACCACGGGACCACCGTCACCGCGGCGAGCGTGAGCATCGCGGTCCGGCGCCACCGGGTCCGGTCCGGTGGCTGCGAGGTCATGTGGTGGTCCATGTGCTCGGGCATCGGGCTCGCCCTCCTCGTACCGGGCGCCTCGACGGTGCCCCTTCTGAGCTGACGGTCGAGCCGGGCCGGTGATACGTGCCGACGGCGCCCCGTCGCCGGGCGGCGTGCGCACAATGGGCCATGGCGCTCGCGCTCTGCCTGCTGCTCGACCGCAGGTCCGACCGCGCCGTCCGCGCACTCTGGGAGCGGCTCGAGGAGGACGGCGTCCCGACGCTGCTCTCCCACACCCACGGCCACCACGTGCCCCACCTGTCGTATGCCGTCCTGCTGGCCTGGGACGAGGAGGCGGCCCGCGCCGCCGTGGCCGGGCTGGGCGACGGCGGCCCCGTCGAGGTCTCGGTGCAGGGCACGGTCGTCTTCCCGCGCGGACGCGTGGCGCTCGCCGGCTCGGCCTCGGTCRCTCTCGCCACCCGGCAGGCCCGCGCGGTCGAGGCGCTCCGGGCCACCGGCGCGACGATGCACCGCCACTACGAGCCCGGTCACTGGATGCCGCACGTCTCGGCCACGACCGGGGTGCCCGGGGCGCGGCTGCAGGTCGTCGTCGACGCGGTGTCCGACCGGCTGCCCCTGACGCTCCGGTGCGACCGGGCCGCTCTCATCGACACGACCGACGGCACGACGTGGGACCTGTCCGGAGTGCCCTGACGAGACCGGTATGAGTACCGGTGCCCAGTATCGACAGGGGTGCCCGTGTCTCTTCTCCCCGACCAACAAACCTTCGGGGAGAGACACACGACCATGCGCATCAGCTTCACGCCCGCCGAGAACGGCTTCGCCTTCAGCAACGGCTTCACCAACCACGTCCTCCGGATCCCGGCCGTCGGGGTCGACATCACGACCCGCGGCCGCTGCGGCGGCATGGCGGCCGCCGCCATGGACTACTGGTACGCCGGCCTCGCCATGTCGACGAACGGCACTCTGCCGCAGGACGGCTCGCTCGTCGCCGACTACATCTACGCCCGGCTCATGGACACCTTCGTCGACAACGGTCTGAAGTTCGTCCAGTACGCGACGAGCCTCGACCACCCGACCTGGCTGCGCGGCAAGGGCGTCGCCCGGATGACCCGCGAGGACGAGCTGCCCAAGCTCAGGGCGCGTCTCAACTCCGGCCAGCCGGTCCTGCTCGGCCTCACCCAGGCCCGCTCGGTCACCGAGCTCGGCAACGACCACCAGGTCGTCGCGTACGGCTGGGAGCAGGACAGCCGCTACACCTACGTCCTCGTCTACGACAACAACAACCCGGGCCAGGAGGTCCGGCTCAAGCTCACCACCGTCGACGACCCGGCCGAGCGCGCCATCACCGGCAGCAACGGCAAGACGTGGCGCGGGCTCTTCGTCGAGAGCTACACCCGCAAGGTGCCGGGCTACCTCGCCGACGGCCGCGTCATCCACGACTCGACCGACCCGCGCATCATGATGATCCGCGGCGGGGGCCAGTTCTGGGTGCCGTCGCCCGCGGAGTTCGACGCGTGCGGGCTGCGCTGGGACGCCGTCGTGTCGGCCAAGCCCGGGTCGATGGCCCACGTCGCGACCCACCCCGGCAACGGCACGCTCGTCCGCGAGCGCGGCACCGACCCGATCCACGTCGTCTACGGCGGCAAGGCCTTCTGGATCCCGTCGCCCGAGGTCTTCGAGGGTCTCGGCCTCGACTGGGGCAAGGTCCGCGAGATCCCGCAGGGGTCGCTCACCGGTCTGCGCCAGATGCCGCTCGACCGGACCCTGCTGCGCGAGCGGTCCGCCGACCCGGTGTGGCTCGTCGACGGCGGCCGCCTGCGTCACGTCACGAGCCAGGCCGTCATGGACCGGCTCGGCCTCGAGTGGGGCTGCGTCCGCGTCGTCCCCGACGGCGCTCTCACCGGTCTCGCGACGGGGTCGCCGATCAGCTGAGAAGGCCTGGGGGACTAGTCACTTCTGGTCTGTTTGTGCCATCTTGCGTCATTTCCACGAACTGCGCCGACACCGGCGTGTCACTCTGTCGCGGTCGCCCTGGGGCGGGACACTCGTTCCCAGGAAGACCAAGACTTCGACGGTTGGCCCGTTGTGGTACGTGAACCGTCACTGGTAGCCCGGACTCGCGAACGCGAGCCGGGCTCCAACACTTTCCGGGGTGTTTCGTGTCGGAACCGCCTCGGCGCCCGACTCGACGGTGACGCGGATCTCGCCGCGCGCCAACGGTTTCCGGACTACCGTGGAGATCATGAGGCGCCTCGTCGCACCGTTGGTCGCCGGCGCCGCGGTCCTGTCCGTGGTGACGCTGCGCTGGTCTGCGTTGCACTGGGGTGCGACGACCGAGGAGACGCGCGAGCACCTTCCGGGCGACGAGATCCTCCCGGTCGCCGGCCTCGTCGCGACGCGCGCCATCACCATCGAGGCGCCGCCCGAGGACGTCTGGCCGTGGGTCGTGCAGCTCGGCGCCGACCGGGGCGGCTTCTACAGCTACGACCGGCTCGAGAACCTCGCCGGCTGCCGACTGCACAGCGCCGACACCATCGTCCCCGAATGGCAGCAGCTCGCCGTCGGTGACCTCGTGCGCCTCCACCCGCAGGTCGCTCTGGCCGTCGCCTCGGTCGAACCCGGGCGCTCACTCGTGCTGCACGCCGCGCCGGACGTGACCGGCGACCCGGAGGCCGCGCCGTACGACTTCACGTGGTCGTTCGTCCTGCGCCGGCACCCGCACCGCGCGACACGGCTCATCACCCGCGAGCGCTTCGCCTACACCCACCGCTGGTCGCCGCTCCGCGTCGAGCCGGTCTCGGCCGCGAGCTCCCTCATGAGCCAGAAGATGCTCCGCGGCATCCGCGACCGCGCCGAGCGCGCGGCCATGGCGTAGGCCGCGGTCTCCGTGCGCGTGCGATCGCGAATCAGGCGGCCGACGCCTCCGTGGCGACCACCCGCCGTCCCCGCGCGAAGTAGGCGAGCGGTCCGACGAAGTTGATCGCGATGATCGCGGCCCACTTTCCCTTGCTCCCCACGATCTCGCTCGCCGGCCGTCGGGCCAGGTCGGCCCAGGCCGTCGCCGCCAGCGACAGCTGAACGCAGCCCGCGACGAGGATCGCCCGCTGCTGGCCGCTCGTCAGGTCCGACCACTTCTTCTGTGCCATGACCCCTCCTCAGGGACGGTGGAGCTCTCGGTGCTGGAACGCGGGTGGCAAGACGGATGCAGGATCGACCCTCAACGCAGGATCGCCCGGAAGGCGTCGAGGAGGATCTCGAGCTCCATCTCGCCGACGACGAGCGGGGGAGCGATGCGCACCGTCGAGCCGTGCGTGTCCTTGACGAGGACGCCGTGCTCGAGAAGTCGGTGCGACGCCTCGCGCCCGGTCATGAGGCCCGGGTCGAGGTCGACGCCGGCCCAGAGGCCGCGGCAGCGCACCGCGTCGACGCCGTGCCCGATCAGGTCGCGCAGCCCGTCGTCGAGCAGCGCGCCGAGGTGCCGCGCCCGCTGCTGGAACTCGCCGGTCGAGAGCAGTCCGACGACCGCCTGCCCGACCGCCGCCCCGAGCGGGTTGCCGCCGAAGGTCGACCCGTGGCTGCCGGGCGTGAAGACGCCGAGCACGTCACGGTCCGCGACGACGGCCGACACCGGGACGATGCCGCCCCCGAGCGCCTTGCCGAGGACGTAGATGTCGGGCACGACGCCCTCGACGTCGCAGGCGAAGGTCGTGCCGGTGCGACCGAGCCCCGACTGGATCTCGTCGGCGACCATGAGCACGTTCCGGTCCCGGGTCAGCCGGCGCACGTCGCGCAGCCACCCGTCGGGCGGGAGGATGACGCCGCCCTCGCCCTGGATCGGCTCGAGGAGCACGGCGACGGTCTCGTCGGTGATCGCGGCCTCGACCGCCGCGAGGTCGCCGAAGGGCACCATGTCGAAGCCGGGTGTGTAGGGGCCGTAGTGGTCGTGCGCGAGCGGGTCGTCGGAGAAGCTGACGATCGTCGTCGTGCGGCCGTGGAAGTTGCCGGCCATGACGACGATCCGGGCCCGTCCGTCCGGCACGCCCTTGACCTCGTAGCCCCACCGTCGCGCCGTCTTGATCGCCGTCTCGACGGCCTCGGCGCCGGTGTTCATCGGCAGCACGAGCTCCTTGCCGGCGAGGGTCGCGAGGTCCCGGCAGAAGGGTCCGAGCCGGTCGCTGTGGAAGGCGCGGCTCGTCAGCGTCAGCCGGTCGAGCTGCGACCGGGCCGCGGCGACGAGCGTCGGGTGGAGGTGACCGAAGTTGAGGGCCGAGTAGCCGGCCAGCGCGTCGAGGTAGCGGCGACCGTCGACGTCGGTGACCCAGGCGCCTTCGGCAGACGCGATGACGACGGGTAATGGGCTGTAGTTGTTGGCGATCCAGCTCTGCGCCAAGGAGACGTGCTCGTGCGTGGTCCCGGTTCGTGCCGCCGTGTCGCTCACCCTTCGATCGTGGCACCGGACCGCTTCGGTGGTGGCCGAATGTGACTCGAAACCGGGGTGATCCCGCTCTCGGACCATCGCCGCCACGACGCCCCGGTGGGACACTCGGAGAGGCGGGTCCCGCAGCCAGGACTACCCGTGGTGAGGTGTGTCGGTCACGTCGGTGACCCAGCCGTGGAGATGGCCATGAGCACCACCAGCCCCAGCACCGACACTCACCGTGCAGCCCGGACTCGCGTCGTCATCCTCGGCGCTGCCGGCCGGGACTTCCACGACTTCAACGTCGTCTTCCGCGACGACCCTGCCTCCGAGGTCGTCGCCTTCACCGCGACGCAGATCCCCGACATCGACGGCCGCCGCTATCCGCCCGAGCTCGCGGGATCGCTCTATCCGCAAGGCATTCCGATCGTCGCGGAGTCCGAGCTGCCCGACCTCGTCGAGCGGGAGCACGTCGACGTCGTCGTCTTCGCCTACTCCGACGTGCGGCACGAACAGGTCATGCACCTCGCATCACGCTGCATCGCTGCCGGCGCCGACTTCCGTCTCCACAGCGCGCGGCGCACGATGCTACGCAGCACGAAGCCCGTGGTGGCCGTGACCGCCGTGCGCACGGGCGTCGGCAAGAGCCAGACGACGCGCTACCTCGCCCGGTTGCTCCTCGACCTCGGCCAGCGCGTCGTCGCGGTCCGGCACCCGATGCCCTACGGCGACCTCGCCGCCCAGGCGTGCCAGCGCTTCGCGACCTACGCCGACCTCGACCGCCACGACTGCACGATCGAAGAGCGTGAGGAGTACGAGCCGCACCTCGACGCGGGCGTCGTCGTCTACGCCGGTGTCGACTACGAGCGGATCCTGCGCGAGGCCGAGCAGGAGGCCGACGTCATCCTCTGGGACGGCGGCAACAACGACCTCCCCTTCTACGTCCCCGACCTCCACGTCGTCCTCGCCGACCCGCTGCGACCCGGCGACGAGGCGGCCTACCACCCGGGCGAGGCCAACGTCCGGATGGCCGACGTCGTCGTCATCGCGAAGTGCGACTCGGCACGCACCGCCGACATCGAGGCGGTCGAGGCATCGGTGCGCGCCCTCAACCCCCGTGCCACGGTGCTGCGCGCCGACAGCCCGGTCACCGTCGACGATCCCGCCGCCGTCCACGGCCGCCGCGTCATCGTCGTCGAGGACGGACCGACCCTGACGCACGGCTCGATGACCTACGGCGCCGGCGTCGTCGGCGCGCGCGCGGCCGGTGCCGCCCTGATCGTCGACCCGACCCCGTATGCCGTGGGGTCCATCGCCGCGACCTACGCGAAGTACCCGAACGCGCGGGGCGTCCTGCCGGCCATGGGCTACGGCGGGGGCCAGGTGCGCGACCTCGAGGCGACGATCCGGTCGGCCGTCGTCGCGGGCGAGTGCGAAGCCGTCGTCAGCGGCACGCCCATCGACCTCACCCGGGTGCTGACGGTGCCCGCACCCCTCGTGCGGGCTCGCTACGAGCTGCGYGAGATCGTGCCCGGTGGCCTCGCGGCCGCGCTCCGGACCGCGCTGCCCCTCGACGTCCAGGACGTCCTCGGCACCCATGCGGACTCCACGTTGGCGGGGAGCGCGTCATGACCACGCCGACCGAACACCTGCCCTCCGACTCTCGCGACCACCGGAGCGGCCACGAGCTCGACCCCCGAGCGCCCGTACCCCAGCGAGGGCGGCGTGCGGGCTACGCCGGGTCGCTCCTCACGAGCCTCGTCATGCTCCTGCTCATCAACGTCTGGCCCGGCTGGGAGGTCGTGCCGTTCCTCACCCCGCGCACCGTCCTCGTCATCGGCGCGGTCAACGCCTCGATCATCGCGAGAGCCATCGCCGACCTCGTCAACGTCGTCGTCGACGAGCCACGACCGCGGGCCTTCGGCGACATCATCTCCATCGGCTTCGGCCTCATCGCCCTGGTGCAGATGTGGCAGGTCTTCCCGCTCGACGTCATCGGCACCGGCTGGGAGGTCGTCGCGCGCGTGCTGCTCGCGATCGGCGTCGTCGGCAGCGTCGTCGGGATCGTCGAGGCCATCGTGCGGCTCGTCACGGGCCGCTTCCCGAGGATGTGATCGTCGTGACCGCCACCAGTCCCAACCCCTCCAACCCCTCCAACCCCTCCAACCCCATGGCCCCTCCCGGCACGACGGGTGGGTTCCATCCCGCTGGGCGCCACATCGCGGCCCTCGTCATCGGCTGCCTGCTCATCCTGCCCGGGCTGGGTCTGCTCCTCGGCGGCGCCGGCCTCGCCATCACGTATGCCGTGGGGCGGGACGACGCGGGCTACCTCTCCCTGACGCTCCCTGCCCTCACGAGCCAGTCGCCGGCCATCACGGCCGAGGACATCGTCGTCGAGACGGGTCCCGACGTGCCCGCCTGGGTGCTCGACCGGCTCGACCTCGACCTCCGGCTCACGGCACGTCCGCTCGCGTCCGGGACCGACGTGTTCCTCGGCGTGGCACCGTCCGGCGACCTCACGGCATACCTCCAGGGCGTCGCCCACGAGCAGGTCGTCGGCATCGCGCGGGCCCGCGACGGGAGCGCGAGCGCCGCTGTGCTGCGGGCGACTCCGGGCGCCTCGACCGTGGCCGCCCCGACGACGCAGACCTTCTGGACCACCTCGGCCACCGGTGCCGGCCAGCAGCAGCGTCCTGGCGCGTCACCGGGGGCCAGTGGGCCGCCGTCATCATGAACGCCGACGGGAGCGCCGGGGTCGCCGTCGCCGCGACCGTCGGGGTGCGGGCCGGCTTCCTCCTGCCCCTCGCTCTCGTCATGCTCGGGATCGGTCTCGTCCTGACGGGGATCGCCGTGGCCCTGATCGTCCGCGGCGCGAACGGCACCAGGCCGCCCCAGGCCGGCGGCATCGCGCCGCCGGACGGCGGCCTGCCCGCCCCGACCGTCGAGGCGTCTCCCGTCGCCGCACCGGCGTCGCTGCCGACGCACCCCCGAGCCGTGAGTCCGGTCGCGCTCGACGCGCGCCTCGACGAGCCGCTCTCGCGGTGGCTGTGGCTCGTCAAGTGGTTCCTCGCGATACCGCACGTCATCGTGCTCGGCTTCCTGTGGATCGCGTTCTCGGTCGTCAGTGTCTTCGCGTTCTTCGCGATCCTCGTCACCGGGCGCTACCCCCGCGGGCTCTTCGACTTCAACCTCGGGGTGCTCCGGTGGACCTGGCGCGTGTCCTACTACGCGAGCAGCGGCGGCCTCGGCACCGACCGCTACCCGCCGTTCAGCCTCGACGACGAGCCCGACTATCCGGCGCGGCTCGACATCGCCTACCCGGGGCGGCTCTCGCGGGGTCTCGTCCTCGTCAAGTGGTGGCTGCTCGCGATCCCGCACTACCTCATCGTCGGCCTGCTCGTCGGTGGCGGCTCGTGGGCGTGGACCTGGGCGAGGGACACCGACGGGAACGGTCGCCTCAACATCCTGAGCGGAGGCCTGCTCGGACTGCTCGTCCTCGTCGCGGGGCTGTCGCTCCTCTTCGCCGGCCACTACCCGCGAGCGCTCTTCGACCTCGTCGCCGGCCTCAACCGGTGGGTCTACCGCGTCATCGCCTACGCCGCGCTCATGACGGACGTCTACCCGCCGTTCCAGCTCGACGAGGGTGGTGCCGAGGTGCCCCAGGGACTGCCGGGACCGCCGCCACCCCCGACGCTCCCGCCGCCGGTGGCCGACGACGCCGTCCGCCCGACCGGCCCCACCCGGGTCAGCTGACCGGCTGACCTCGCCGCAGCGCTCCTGCCGCCTCGGTCAGGGGCGGCGGCGAGGTCGCGACAGTGCGAGCCCGAGACCCGCGACGGCGACGATCGGACCGATGACGGCCCACAGCGTGTTGCCCGACATCGCGCTGCCGCCGACGTAGCCGAGACCCTGCAGCGTCCACAGCGCTCCGACGAGCAGCACGAGGACGCCGACGATGACGCGGACCGGGCGGGTCATGACCGGACCCGCAGGTAGGTGCTCATGTGCCGACGCTACGTCGCCGGACCCGCCCCGTCACCTCACGCGCCAGCGGCCAACCGAAGCCGTATGCCGTCGCCGACCACCATCGGTCACGCGCTCGCCCGATGCCGGTCGACGCGTACGCCCCTGTCGGTCACCGGGCGGGCTTAGCCTCCGGAGCATGACAATGCCGTCCCTCGACCGGCGCACCCTCCTCAAGGGTGTGGCCGCGGCCACCGCCGCCCTCGCCGTCCCCCGCGTCTTCGACCCGGCCGCCGCTGCGGCGCCGGCGAGTCGGGGCATCTTCGGCTACGGGGTCGCCAGCGGTGACCCCACCGCCGACTCCGTCATCATCTGGACCCGCGCCACGCCACCGGCCCGCCCCGGAGAGCCCGTCGCCACTCCGGGCAGCGGCCTGGGCCGGTCGATCCCGGTGCGCTGGCAGGTCGCCCGCGACCAGCGCTTCACGCGGATCGCCGCCCACGGCACCGTCATGACCTCGCCCGACAGCGACCACACGGTCAAGGTCGACGTCACCGGGCTCGACCCCTACACGCGCTACTTCTACCGCTTCCAGTCGCTCGGTGAGTTCAGCGACGTCGGGCGCACCCAGACCGMCGGCGACATTTCGGGCGAGACCCACGCGCTGCGGATGGCCCTCGTCAGCTGCAGCAACTACACGGGCGGCTTCTTCACGGCCTACCGCGCCATCGCCGCCCGCGACGACCTCGACTTCGTGCTCCACGTCGGCGACTACATCTACGAGTACGGCAACGGCGCCGACCGCTACGGCCCCGCCGCGCTCGTCGGCGTCCGCGACGGCCAGCCCGCGACCGAGACCATCGACCTGACCGGGTACCGGCTGCGCCACGCGCTGCACAAGGCCGACCCCGACGCGCAGGCCGCGCACCAGAAGCTGCCGTGGATCACGATCTTCGACGACCACGAGGTCGCCAACAACGCGTGGGCCGGCGGCGCCCAGAACCACCAGGCGGGCGAGGGCGACTACCTCGCGCGCCGGGCCCGGGCCATGCAGGCCTACCTCGAGTGGATGCCGTTCCGGATGCCCGACCAGTCCGTGCTGCACCGGGGCACGCGCTTCTTCAAGCGGTTCACGTTCGGAGCCCTCGGCGACCTGTCGATCCTCGAGACGAGGCAGAACCGCAGCGCCCAGGTGACCGTGCCCGACGTGCCGTTCGACGGGTTCGTCCCGATCGGGGTCAGCCCGGCGATCGACGGGGCCATCGCCTCGGCGGCCCGGCACCTGCCCGAACCGGAGCAGCTGAGCTGGCTCAAGGACGGCCTCGCCGAGCAGGGGCGCCAGTGGCACCTGCTCGGCAACCAGGTCATGGTCGCGCCGGTCCTCTACCCGGGTGCCGCGCTCGGCGCCCCCGGTCTGACCTTCGTCAACGCCGACCAGTGGGACGGCTACACCGCCGACCGCAGGAGCCTGCTCGACCACCTCGCCGCGCAGCCCCCGGCCGCCGGCGACGCGGTCGTGCTGACCGGCGACATCCACGCGTCGTTCTCGTGCGACCTGCCCGTCACGTCGTCACCCGGCCAGACGGCCTACGCCTCCGCGGGGGTCGAGTTCGTCTGCCCGTCGGTGACGAGCGACGGCTTCTTCGAGGTGCTCGGGCGCACGCCGCAGCTCGCCGGACAGCCGCCCGAGGTCGTCGTCGCCGTGACCCGGCAGGCCATCGGCGCGGCGCAGCAGCTCAACCCGTGGCTGCGCTACATCGACGGGGTCAGCCACGGCTACGTCGTCATCGACGTGACGCCCGAGCGCGTGCAGGCCGACTACCACCACACCCCGGTGCCGACGAGCGCCCAGCCCGACCCGCGCGTCGTCCCGACGATCGTGCCCACCTACACGCGCAGCCTCCAGACGCTCGCGGGCACACGCCGCCTCTCGCCGGCGACCGGGCCGGTCGGCCCGCGCTCGGACCTGCCCCGGGGCGGCTGACCTCCGGCACGGCAGCGCCCACTCGCCGCTCGTGGTCGAGTGGGCGCTGACGTGCGCGTGCGGTGTGGGTCAGCCCTGAGCGGCGAGGTGCGCGTCGATCCAGTCGACGATCTCGACCTCGACCTCGTCGCGGTTCGTCTCGTTGAGGATCTCGTGGCGGGCCTGCGGCCACAGCTTCACCGTGACGTCCTGCACCCCGAGCCGTCGCAGCTGGTCGGCGACCTGCTGCACGCCCTTGCCGTTGGCGCCGACCGGGTCCTGGTCGCCCGAGGCGAGGTGGACCGGCAGGTCCTTGGGGATGCGCGAGGCCACACGGTCGGTGTTGACCGACCCGAGCCCGCGCAGCAGGTCGGCGAATCCGCCTGCGCTGAAGACGAATCCGCAGTCGGGGTCGTTGACGTACTTGTCGACCTCGGCCGGGTCCCTCGAGAGCCAGTCGAAGTCGGTGCGGGTCGGCTTGAACGCCGAGTTGTACTGCCCGAAGCTCAGCGTGTTCATCAGGCCGCTCGCGTGCTCGTGCCCGCGGAGCCGGGCCTGGGTCGAGGCGAGGAAGACGCCGACCTTGCCGATGGCGCCGGCGCCCCCGGCGGTGCCCGTCAGCACGAGGCCGGCGAGCTCGGGACCGTACTGGGCGGCATACCCCCTCGAGATGAACGAGCCCATGCTGTGGCCGACGAGGACGACGGGCCGTCCCGGCTGTTCCTCGCGGGCCTTGTCGGTGACGGCGTGCAGGTCGTCGATGACCGTCTGCCAGCCGTCCCGCTCGGCGAAGGAGCCGCGTGGGCTCGACGTCTTGCCGTGCCCGCGGTGGTCGGAGCCGTAGACGGCATGCCCGTGGTCGGTGAGGCGCTGGGCGAAGCGGGCGTAGCGGCTCGAGTGCTCGGCGAGGCCGTGCGCGATCTGGACGACCGCCCTCACGTCGCCGTCGGGGAGCCACCGGTTGACGAAGACGTCGGTGCCGTCGGGCGTGGTCAGCGTGAACGTGCTGCTCTGCATGGATCGTCCTCGATCTGCTCGGTGACTGGCCGTCGAGCGGCAGCGTATGCCGTCCGCCGCGTCTCGGGGGAGCGTCTGCCCACGAGGTGGCTCGGGCGTCGGGCCGGCCGCCCGCATTGCCCGTTTCGCCGACATCACCGTCTGGAAACCACAGAAACGGGTGCCCGAATCTATTTACTTCACGCCGCACCGGTGGTTTCCTTGTGGGACGAGCCCCAGAGGGCACGATGGGAACCACACAGGACGAAGGAGTCCGATGTACGCAGCGGAGCGGCAGCAGCGGATCATCGCTGAGGCGCGTCGCGCCGGCCGGGTCGAGGTCACCGCCCTCGCCGACTCGCTGGGTGTCGCCGCCGAGACCGTGCGCCGCGACCTCACCGCCCTCGAACGCCGCGGCTCCCTGCGCCGGGTCCACGGTGGCGCGATCCCCGTCGAGCGCCTCGAGGTCGAGCCGACCTTGGCCACGCGGTCCGGCCGCCTCGCCGACGTCAAGCGTCGCATCGCAGCCCGTGCGCTCGACGAGCTGCCCAGCGGCGGCAGCATCATCCTCGACGGCGGCTCGACCACCCTGGCCGTCGCCGAGATGCTCCCGCCCGACCTCGACCTCACGGTCCTCACCAACAGCCTCGCCGCGGCGACGGTCCTCTCGACCCACCCCGGCATCACGCTGTACCTCCTCGGTGGACGCGTCCGCGGCACGACCGGCGCCGCCGTCGGCGACTGGGCCACGGGCGCCCTGGCCGACGTCGTCGTCGACGTCGCCGTCATCGGCACCAACGGCCTGTCCGTCGTCCGGGGCCTCACGACGCCCGACCAGTCCGAGGCCCTCGTCAAACGCGCCATGGTCACCGCCGCCCGCAAGTGCGTGGTCCTCGCCGACTCGAGCAAGGCCGGCGACGACCACCTCCACCGATTTGCCCAGCTCGCCGACGTCGACGTCGTCATCAGCGACACCGACCTCGACGACGACGTCGCCGCCGAGATCCGAGCGGCCGGACCGGAAGTGGTGACCGCATGATCGTCACGTTCACGCCCAACCCGAGCATCGACCGGGCCGTCCTCATCGACGTGCTCCGTCCCGGCGAGGTGCACCGCGCCACGAGCAGCCGGATCGACCCGGGTGGCAAGGGCGTCAACGTCTCCCGCGTCCTCGCCGCGCAGGGCAGCTCGACCGTCGCGGTCATCCCGAGCGGCGGGCCCGAGGGCCACCTGCTCGAGCAGCTGCTCGACAGCGCCGGTGTCGCCTACGCGTCCGTGCCGGTCGGTGGCTCGGTCCGGATGAACATCAGCGTCCTCGAGCCGGACGGCACGACGACGAAGCTCAACGAGCCCGGCCCCGACCTGTCCGCCGCCGAGGTGGAAGCGCTGCTGGCCACCACCCTCGATCGCGCCACCGGCGCGCAGTGGGTCGTCGGCTGCGGCAGCCTCCCGCCCGGCGCCTCGACCGACCTCTACGCCGGCCTCGTCAGGCGCGTGCGCGAGCGCGGCGGGCGGATCGCCATCGACTCGTCAGGCGCACCGTTCGCCGCGGCCGTGGCCGCGAAGCCGCACCTCATCAAGCCCAACCACGAGGAGCTCGCCGAGCTCGTCGACCACGACCTGCCCACCCTGGGCCACGTCCGGGACGCGGCCCGAGAGCTCGTCGCCGGCGGCATCGACGTCGTGGCCGTCAGCCTCGGCGGTGACGGGGCCCTGCTCGTGACGGCCGACGACTGCGCCCACGGCCACGCGTCGATCACGGCACCCTTGTCCACGGTGGGCGCCGGCGACTGCATGCTGGCCGGCATGCTCCACGGCCTGTCGACCGGTCAGGACCCGGCCGACGCGCTCCTGACGGGCGTGACGTGGGGTGCCGCGGCGGTCACCCTCCCCGGAAGCCGGGTGCCCAAGCCCGAGGACCTCGACGGCATACGCGCCGAGCTGACGCGCGAGCCCGACTTCGGCCGTGTCCTCTCCTGACACGGCACGACCACTGATGCCGAACACCTGATCGCCTCATCCTCCGAAAGGAAAACGCATGTCCCTCATCACCGAAGACCAGGTCGTCCTCGACCTCACCGGTGCCGACCGCCACGAGGCGACCCGGAAGCTCGGCGAGCGCCTCGTCGCGTCCGGCAGGTGCACCGACCTCGACACCTTCCTCAGCGACGTGCGCAAGCGCGAGGAGACGATGGCGACCGGGCTTCCCGGCGGCATCGGCATCCCGCACGCGCGCAGCGCCGCCATCACCGAGCCGTCGCTCGTCTTCGGCCGCACGGACGGCATCGACTGGGGCGCCAAGGACGGTCCTGCGACGCTCGTGTTCCTCATCGCCGCGCCTGAGGCCGGCGGCGACGCGCACATGCAGATGCTGCCCAAGCTCGCCCGCGCCCTCATGAAGAAGGACTTCAAGGCCGCGCTCGCAGCCGCGACGACCGAGGCCGAGGTCGTCCGCATCGTCAGTGCCGAGGTCGAGCTCGACCAGCCCGTCATGGCGGCCGCGGCCGCCGGAGCCGGTGCCGGTGCCGGTGCTGCCCGCACGGACACCACCGGCGCCGCAGCGCCGGCGGCCAAGCGCGCGCTCAACCTCGTCGGGGTCACCTCGTGCCCGACCGGCATCGCCCACACCTACATGGCGGCCGAGGGCCTCGAGAACGCCGCCAAGGCCGCCGGCCACACGATGAAGGTCGAGACCCAGGGCTCGGCGGGCTCCAAGCCGCTCAGCGCGGCCGAGATCGCCGCCGCCGACGCCGTGATCTTCGCGCACGACCTGCCCGTCAAGGATGCCGGCCGCTTCGCCGGAAAACCGCTCGTCGACGTGGGCGTCAAGAAGGGCATCTCCGACGGCCCGGCCCTCGTCTCCCAGGCCGAGCAGCTCGTCACCGAGTGGGACGCCGACCCGAGCAAGCGCGAGACCGCCGTCGCCGCCGCAGCCGCCGCAGGTCCGTCCGGTGGGCTCGTCTCGAAGGTCGAGAGCGGCTCGAGCACGGGCACGATGATCCGCCAGTGGCTGATGACGGGTGTCTCCTACATGATCCCGTTCGTCGCGGCCGGCGGCATCCTCATCGCCCTGTCGTTCATGCTCGCCCAGGTCGCGATCGGTGAGCAGGGCCCGATCGAGATCGTGAAGTACAACCTCACCTCGACCGACCAGTACAACATCGCGCAGACCTTCAGCGCGTTGAGCCTGACGTCCTGGGCTGCCCTGCTCTTCGTCATCGGCAACGCGGCCTTCGGCTTCCTCGTGCCGATCCTCTCGGGCTTCATCGCCTTCGCCATCGCCGACCGGCCCGGTCTGGTCCCGGGCATCGTCGGTGGCGCCGTGGCCTCGACCATGGGTGCCGGATTCATCGGTGGTCTCGTCACCGGTGTGCTCGGCGGTCTCGTCGCCCGGTGGGTCTCGAACTGGAACGTCGCCAAGGGCGTGCGAGGCATCATGCCCGTCGTCGTCATCCCGCTCCTGTCGTCCTTCATCACGATCGGACTCTTCATCACCGTGCTCGGCCGCCCGATCAAGGGCCTGACCGACGCGCTCAACACGTGGTTGACGGGCATGTCGGGCGCGAGCGCGATCATCCTCGGTGTCATCCTCGGCGCGATGATGGGCTTCGACCTCGGTGGGCCCGTCAACAAGGTCGCCTACGCGTTCGCCACGACCGGTCTCGCAGCCGCAGGTGCCGCCACCGACGCGCCGCAGCTGAAGATCATGGCGGCCGTCATGGCGGCCGGCATGGTCGCGCCGCTCGCGATGGCGCTCGCCACGACGGTGCGTCCGAAGCTCTTCTCGGAGCCGGAGCTCGAGAACGGCAAGGCGGCCTGGTTGCTGGGAGCGTCGTTCATCTCCGAGGGCGCGATCCCCTTCGCCGCCGTCGACCCGATCCGCGTCATCGCCGGCTCGGTCGTCGGCTCGGCGATCACGGGAGCGCTGGTCATGGTCTTCGGGTCGACGCTGCGAGCCCCGCACGGAGGCATCTGGGTGCTGCCGCTCATCGGCAACTTCCTGCTCTTCCTGCTGGCGCTCGTGATCGGCGTCCTCGTCATGGCGTCGATCGTCGTCGCCCTCAAGTCGCGTGACACCCACCTTGCAGAGGTCGAGGCGAGCGCTACGGTCTGATCAGGGCGTGAGCTCGATCGCCGTCTGATCCACATCGACAGCACGACCACTCTGAATCCATAGAAGGAGCACGTCCATGGCAACCCGCACCGTCACCATCGCCTCCTCGGTGGGCCTCCACGCCCGCCCGGCCGCTCTCTTCGTCGAGGCCGCGAGCGCGTCCGGGCTCGACGTCGAGATCGCCAAGCCCGGCGAGGACCCCGTCGACGCGACGAGCATCCTCGGCGTCATGGCCCTCGGGGCCAGGCACGGCGAGGAGGTCGTCCTGACGGCTGAGGGCGACGGCGCCGACGAGACGCTGGACTCGCTCGTCGACCTCCTCTCGCGCGACCTCGACGCGGAGTAACGAGGATGGCCGAGTCGGAGACCCGTTCGGAGCCCTCTTCGGAGACCAGGCACGGCATCGGTGTCAGCCCGGGCACGGCGTACGGGCCGGTGGTGCAGGTCGCACCACCGGTCCGGCCGCCGGCCGACGAGACCGCGGTCGACGACGAGGAGGCGGCGCTCGCCGACGTACGCGCGGCCTTCGAGTCGGTCGCCGTCTCGCTCGAGGAGCGGGCGACCCGGGTCGACGACACGGCCCAGCAGATCCTCAAGGCGACCGCCCTCATCGCCCGCGACAAGGGCCTCGTCAAGGCCGCGGCCAAGGAGCTCGCCGCCGGGCACGGCCGGGCGCACTCCATCGAGAACGCCGTCGAGACGTATGCCGCCCAGTTCGAGGCGCTCGGCGGCTACTTCGCCGAGCGGGTCGCCGACCTGCGGGACGTCGGGTCGCGCGCGGTCGCCGCGGTGCTCGGGGTCCCCGCCCCCGGCGTACCCTCCTTCACCGAGCCCAGCGTCATCGTCGCCGAGGACCTCGCGCCCGCCGAGACGGCGACGCTCGACCGTCGACTCGTCGTCGGGATCATCACCGAGGCCGGCGGCCGGACGAGCCACACGGCAATCCTCGCCGCGCAGATGGGCATCCCCGCCGTCGTCCAGCTCGCCGGGGCCACCGAGATCGCCGCGGGCACGCCCGTCGCGCTCGACGGCGACACCGGTGAGGTGACGATCGACCCCGACATGGAGCTCGTCACCGCCCAGCGGGAGCGGGCTGCGCGTCGCGCCGAGGCGTTGTCGCACCTCTCCGGTCCTGGTCGCACGTCCGACGGCGCCGAGGTCGCGCTGCTCGCGAACATCGGCGGCGTCGAGGACGCCGTCGCGGCCGGCGCCCAGGACCTCGAGGGGGTCGGGCTCTTCCGTACCGAGTTCGTCTACCTCTCGGCGACGAAGGCACCGACGGTCGAGGAGCAGACCGAGATCTACCGCGGCGTCTTCGCGCCGTTCGAAGGCCGACGCGTCGTCGTGCGCACCCTCGACGCCGGCGCCGACAAGCCGCTCAAGTTCGCCGACCTCGGGCCGGAAGAGAACCCCGCGCTCGGGCGTCGCGGCCTGCGGCTCTCGGCCGAGCGGCCCGACCTGCTCGACGCCCAGCTCGAGGCGCTCGCCATCGCCGCCCGCGAGACCGGGGCCGACGTGCGCGTCATGGCCCCGATGGTCGCAACGGCGGAGGAGGCCGCGTGGTTCGCGCGCCGCGTCCGCGAGAACGGGCTGCCCAAGGCCGGCGTCATGATCGAGGTGCCCGGCGCAGCGCTGCGGGCCCACGACGTGCTCGGCGAGGTCGACTTCGGCTCGCTCGGCACCAACGACCTCGCTCAGTACACGATGGCCGCCGACCGCATGCAGGGCGCGCTGTCCGACCTGCTCGACCCGTGGCAGCCGGGCGTCCTCGACGTCGTCGGGCTCGCGTGCGAGGGGGCCGCCCGAGCCGGCCGCCCCATCGGGGTCTGCGGCGAGTCAGCCGGTGACCCCCTGCTCGCCCTCGTCCTCGTCGGCCTCGGGGTCTCGTCGCTGTCGATGGCGCCGAGCAAGGTGCCGGTCGTGCGCCTGGCCCTGTCGCTCCACTCCGTGGCCGAGTGTCAGGACCTCGCGGCCGCAGCTCGCGGTGCGCGCACCGCCATCGACGCCCTCACGGCCGTGCGCGAGGCCGCTCGGACGGAGCTCACCGACCTGCTCTGAGCCCGTTGCCCTGAGACGACCTGGGCCGGGTCGTGGCCGCTAGCGCGGCTGCGACTCGGCGAAGGTCTTGAAGGCCTCCATCATCGACAGGCTCTGCTTCGGGAAGCTCTTGGCGAGCACGAGGCCGACGACCTTCATGACGCCGTGGAACTCGAAGTCGTTGTGGGTCACCCAGCGCGTGGCATCAGGGCCGGCCTCGTGAAACTCGTTGCGCGTCGTCGAGTGGACGCCCTTGGCGTCGTAGGTGCCCTCGAACGCATACGGCAGGTCCCGGCGCGTCACGGTCTCGACCATCTCGAGGGTGCCGCGCCCACGCCGGAAGGTCAGCCGCGACTGGGCCCCCGGGTGACCCGGCTCGCCGTGGATCGGCTCGAACGAGACGAGGCCCTCCTGCCACTTCGGCAGGTTGTCCGGGTCGTCGAAGAGCTCGATGAACCGCGCCCGCGGCACCTGGACGACGACCTCCTGGGTGAACTGCATCCTCGAACGCTACTGCCGATGCGGGGAACCGTCAGCGACCCGCGGGTGACCACCTTCATACGTCCGGAACGGTTGGACGCCAAGGCGGCTCGATAGAATCGAGGTGGACGTCGACACCGGCGCCCACGCGGCAAAGGAGCTCGGCATGAGCACGTCCAGCCTCTTCATGGATCGGGTCCGTCTCGAGGACGGGTACCACGAGGACGACCTTCCCTTCATCGAGCACGCGCTGAGCCAGCTGTTCACCCAGCTGGAGCGCTTCGACCCGTCGATGGTCCACATCGGGCTGCGGGTCAAGGACCGTGGCCAACCGGGCATGCACACCTCCGTCGAGGTCTGCATCAGCGGTCTGCCGACGGTGATCGGCGTCTCCCACCTCACCGACACCAAGGCCGCGCTCAACGACGCCGAGACGAAGGTCGTGTCCCAGCTGCGCGAGGCCGCCGACCGACACCACGACCGCCGACCTCGCCAGCCCCGCCACTGACGCGGCACCGAAGCGGCACTGACGCGGCACCTGACTCGGCCGAGACGCGCTGTCGCTCAGTCGGATCCGGCGGAGAGGACGTCGGAGAGGTCGTAGCTGACGGGCTCGTCGAGCTGGTCGAAGGTGCACGACTCGGGGGTGCGATCCTCACGCCACCGGACGAACTGTGCCGTGTGCCGGAAGCGCGTGCCCTCCATGTGGTCGTAGCGCACCTCGACCACCCGCTCGGGCCGCAGCGGCACGAAGGAGAGGTCCTTCTGGTTGTTCCAGCGGGAGTGCTCCGACGACCGCGGAGTGCGTACGCCGCCGGTGTCCTCCGCGGGAGCAGCCCAGTTCCAGGGGTGCTCGTCCCACTCGGCGACGAGCGGCTGGAGCTCCTCGAAGATCTCCTTGCGGCGGGCCATGGGGAAGGCGCCGATGACACCGACCGAGGCGAGCTGCCCGTCCTCGCCGTAGAGCCCGAGCAGGAGCGAGCCGATGGCGTCGGGCCCGCTCTTGTGGACCCGGTAGCCGGCGACGACGCAGTCGGCGGTGCGCTCGTGCTTGATCTTGAACATGAGGCGCTTGTCGGGCTCGTAGGCGATGTCGACCGGCTTGGCGATGACCCCGTCGAGCCCGGCGCCCTCGAACTGGGTGAACCAGCCCCTGGCGACGTCGCGGTCGGCGGTCGCGGCGGTCAGGTGGACCGGAGCCTCGGCCGTGGCGAGGGCCTTCTCGAGCGCGGCCCGGCGCTCGGCGAACGGCTTGTCGAGGTAGGACTCCTCACCGAGTGCGAGGAGGTCGAAGGCGATGAAGGACGCCGGGGTCTCGGCGGCGAGCTTCTTGACGCGTGAGGCCGTCGGGTGGATGCGCTGCTGGAGCAGGTCGAAGTCGAGCCGGTCGCCGGACTCGGGCGAGACGAGGACGATCTCGCCGTCGATGACGCACTTGTCGGGGAAGTTGGCGAGCACCGCCTCGACGACGTCGGGGAAGTAGCGTGTCATCGGTTTCTCGTTGCGCGACCCGATCTCGACGAGGTCGCCGGAGCGGAAGATGATCGACCGGAAGCCGTCCCACTTCGGCTCGTAGAGCACGTCGACCTTCACGGCCGTGAAGTCCTTGACCGGCTTGGCGAGCATCGGGGACACGGGAGGGACGACCGGCATGCCCCACGTCGTGCGGAGATCGGCGTCACGCTCCGCCTTGGGAGCCATGTACTCCGTATCCGCCTTGTCCTGCCGGCGCTTGCTCGGCTGGACGCGCGGCGGCTCGCCGGGCATCTTCGGGTAGTCGGGCGGGAAGTTCAGCTCGCCGAGCCCGCGATCACTGACGTCCTTGTCCCACAGGGCGATCGCGGCCGCGACGTCACCCACCTCGTCGTCGATGCCGGCCCAGGCGTCGCCGCGGTCGGCGATGAGCTGCGGCACGGTGCGCACCGTCAGCTCCTTGGGGTCGACGGACCCGAGCTCGTCCCACGTCACCGGCGTCGAGACCGGCGCACCCGGGAGCGGCCGGGGGGAGTAGGCCGAGGCGATGGTGCGGTCGCGGCAGGCTTGGTTGAAGTCGACGAAGATCTTCTCGCCGCGCTCCTCCTTCCACCACGAGGTCGTCACGAGGTCGGGGAGTCGCCGCTCGAGCTCGCGCGCGATGCCGATGACGCCGTGGCGCACGTCGAGGAACTCGTGGGTCGGCGCGACCCGCGCGTAGACGTGCACGCCGCGGTTGCCGGACGTCTTGGCCCATGCGGTCAGCCCGATCTCGGCCATCACCTCGCGCAGCGCGACGGCGGCCTCGACGGCGTCCTTGAAGCCGCGCCCCGGCTGCGGGTCGAGGTCGATGCGCAGCTCGTCGGGCTTGTCGACGTCGGCCGTGCGGACCGGCCACGGGTGGAAGGTGATGGTGTTCATCTGCGCGGCCCACACGGCGTCGGCGATCTCGTCGATGACGAGCTGCGGGTGCTTGCGGCCCGACGGATAGGTGCACATGACGGTGCGCGTGCCGTCGGGCACGCCCTTGGGCGGGTTCTTGGAGAAGAACTCCTCGCCCTCGATGCCCTCCGGGAAGCGCTGGAGCGTCACCGGCCGGTCGCCGAGCGCTCGGAGCATCGGGTCGGCGACGGCGACGAGGTAGTGCGCCATGTCGAGCTTCGTCACCGGCTGGCCGTCCGCCATCCCGGACGCCGGCCACAGCACCCGGTCGGGGCTCGAGACGCGGACCTCCCGCACGCCCGACGGGCTCGACGGACTGGGCGCTTCGACGACGACGGGCTTGGCGCTCACCCGCCGATCGTAGCCACGAGGTGCGACCACGGGACGGACCACGCGCTGTGCATTGGGTCAGGGGGTGACTCAGTTCCGCGGGAGCCGGACGAACCGGCCGTGAGTCACGGGGTGACCCAATGCACAGGGTGCCGACGGGGGCACCCTGCTCGCGGCGCGCCCGGAGCGGGTACGTCGTGCCCATGACCCAGGCGCCCACACTCCACAACCTCGGTGGCGAACGCTTCGTGCTGCTGACGACCTACCGCCGCAACGGCGAGCCGGTCCCGACCCCCGTGTGGGTGCTGCCCGACGCCGGCGCCGCGATCGTCAGCACCCCCGAGGGTGCCGGCAAGCTCAAGCGCCTGCGCCACGACCCACGCGTCACGCTGCAGCCGTGCGACCGTCGGGGCAACGTCAAACCCGACGCGCCCGTCGTCGAGGGCCGCGCCGAGATCATCCGCGACTCCGCCGCCTCCGAGGCCGTCAACCGCCGGCTCAGCCGCAAGTACGGCGTCGAGTTCCGCATCTTCATGGCCATCGAGTGGGTCGTGCGTCGCGGCAACAGCACGCGCGTCGTCGTCCGGATCACTCCGACCGACTGAGCGTGACGAGGGTCAGCTGCGCGCGACGAGGCTGACGACGTTCGCGAGGGCGATGAGCACCGCCGCGACGAACGGCAGCCGCCCGCGCCCCACGACGGCCACGACAGCGAGGGCCACGCACGCCGCGAGCAGTCCCAGCCCCGTGGCGTCGAGACCGGGGCCGTATGCCGCCACGACCGACCCCGCGAGCAGCACCGCGGGTGCGAGCCACCGCACGACCCGAGACCCGAGCCGGTGCGGCAGCCCGCGCACCCCGGTCGCCTCGTCGTCGGCGAGGTCGGGCAGGGCGTTGAGCAGGTGGGCGCCCACCCCGAGCAGGGCCCCGGTCACGAGCACCCACGCCGGCGGCCAGACGGGGTGGGGGAGGGCGAGCGTGACGACGGCCGGCAGCGCGGCGAACGCGACGGCATACGGCAGCGGGGAGAGCGCGGTGCGCTTGAACCACAGGTTGTAGGCCCAGCCGGACGCGACGCCGAGGAGCAGGTGGACGAGGCCCGAGGCCCAGCCGCACGCGAGCGACAGCACGACGCACGCGGCCAGGGCGGCCGCGCAGGCGGCCCGGACGACCCGCTCGGTCACGGCGCCGGCGGCCAGGGGCTTGTCGGTGCGCCCCACGGCGCGGTCCCGGCGCGCGTCGACGAGGTCGTTGGACCACCCGATCGACAGTTGGCCGGTGAGCACGGCCGCGGTCACGAGGACGCCACGAGCCAGCGTGTGCCCGGCCGACCAGGCGAGCAGCGCCGTGAGCACGGTGACGGCCACGGTCGGGCCCGGATGGCAGGCCAGCGCCAGTCCTCGCACCGTCCGCCGCACCGCCACGCGCCGAGCCTAGGTGTCCACGGGGCCGAGCGCCCCGACGGCCGCTGTCCAACGTCGCCCCCCGGGTGCGTCGGCGACGCCTAGGCTGGCCGGGTGAGCCACCTAGCGGCCGTCCGCGGCGTCCTGCCCGAGCACAGCTACGCGCAGGCCGAGGTCACGGAGGCCTTCGCCGACGTGCTCGGATCGACGGGGTCCGACCGAGCGCTCCTCGAGCGGTTCCACGCCAACGCCGGGGTGAGCCAGCGTCACCTCGCCCTGCCACTCGAGCGCTACTGGCAGCTCGCGGACTTCGGGGCGGCCAACGACGAGTTCATCCGGGTCGCCACCGAGCTCGGCTCGCACGCCGTCACCAAGGCGCTCGCGGCGTGCGGTCTCACCCCGCGGGACGTCGATCTCATCATGTCGACGACGATCACCGGCCTCGCCGTCCCGTCGATCGAGGCCCGGGTCGCCGCCGAGATCGGGCTGCGCGACGACGTGAAGCGCGTCCCGCTCGTCGGTCTCGGGTGCGTCGCCGGTGCCGCCGGTGTGGCCCGCGTCCACGACTACCTCCTCGGCCACCCCGCCGACGTCGCGGTGCTCCTCTCGGTCGAGCTGTGCAGCCTCACGGTCCAGCGCGACGACCGGTCGACCGCGAACCTCGTCGCCAGCGGCCTCTTCGGCGACGGGGCCGCCGCGGTCGTCATGGTGGGGGCCGACCGCGCCGCCGCGCTCGCGCCCGGCCAGCCGCGCGTCGTCGCCACCCGCAGTCGCCTGTACCCCGGGACCGAGCGCGCCATGGGCTGGGACGTCGGCGCGACGGGGTTGCGTATCGTCCTCGGCGCCGAGGTCCCCGACCTCGTGCGCGAGAACGTCCGCGACGACGTCGACCGTTTCCTCGCGGGCGAGGGCCTGACCCGCGCCGACATCGGCTGGTGGGTCGCCCACCCCGGCGGCCCCAAGGTCCTCGAGGCGATGCAGGAGGCCCTCGAGGTGGACCGCGAGGCGCTCGGCGTCACGTGGAGCTCGCTCGACCGCATCGGCAACCTCAGCTCCGCGTCCGTGCTCCACGTGCTCGCCGACACCCTCGCCGACCACACCCCCGAGCCCGGCTCGTGGGGCGTGCTCATGGCGATGGGCCCCGGCTTCTGCCTCGAGCTCGTCCTGCTCCGCGCGGCCGACTGACAGGAGGCGCCGATGACCTCCCAGTGGCTCTTCACCGGCCTCGTCCTGCTCGTCGGGGTCGAGCGTCTCGCCGAGCTCGTCGTGTCGAAACGCCATGCGGCGTGGGCGTTCTCGCGTGGCGGCGTCGAGCGGGGGCAGTCGCACTACCCCGTCATGGTCGTGCTCCACACGGGGCTGCTCGTCGGCGCCGTCGCGGAGGTGTGGCTCGCCGACCGCCCGTTCGTCCCGGCCCTCGCCTGGGTCATGCTCGCGCTCGTCGTGGCCAGCCAGGCCCTGCGCTGGTGGTGCATCACGACCCTCGGCAACCAGTGGAACACCCGGGTCATCGTCGTGCCCGGCCTCCCGCTCGTCCGCCGCGGCCCCTACGGCGTCATCCCGCACCCGAACTACGTCGCCGTCGTCGTCGAGGGCTTCGCCCTGCCGCTCGTGCACACCGCCTGGGTGACGGCGCTCGTCTTCACCGTCGCGAATGCAGCGCTGCTCACCGTCCGCATCCGCGTCGAGAACGCCGCCCTCCGCGAGATCGCCTCTCCCGCAGACGCCCCCAGCGGGGCCGCCACGTGAGTGTCGACGTCATCGTCATCGGCGGCGGACCGGTCGGTCTCGCCACGGCGTTGTATGCCGTCCGCTCCGGTCTGTCTCCCGTCGTCCTCGAGCCGCGGGCCGGCTCCATCGACAAGGCCTGCGGCGAGGGTCTGATGCCCGGCGGTCTCCAGGCGCTCGCCGGCCTGGGGGTCGACCCGGACGGACACGACCTCCGCGGCATCCGCTACGTCGCCCGGGGCCGGGTCGCCGAGGCGGACTTCACGGCCGGTCCCGGCCGCGGCATCCGGCGCACCACCCTGCACGCCGCCCTGAGCGAGGCCGTCGCCGCCGCCGGCGTCGAGGTGCTCCCGTTCGGCGCCACCGAGGTGACGCAGGACGACACCGCCGTGACGGTGCGCACCGACGACTCGGGGGGTGAGGGGCCGACACTCACCGCGCCGTGGGTCATCGCCGCCGACGGGCTGCACTCGCCGACCCGCCGCTCCCTCGGGCTCGACCGCGACCACACCACCTTCCGCCGCCTCCCCAGCGGGAGCGGAGGCGTCGCTCGGACCGCCGACACGCGCCCGCTCCGCCGCTACGGGCTGCGCCAGCACTACGGCATACGCCCGTGGGGAGACCACGTCGAGGTGCACTGGGGCGCGCACGGGGAGGCGTACGTGACGCCCGTCGCCGACGACCTCGTCGGGGTGGCCGTGCTCAGCAAGCAGCGAAACCCCCTGTCCGAGAGCCTCGCCGAGTTCCCGGAGCTGCGCGCGCGCCTCGACGGGGCGCCGGTCGTGACGTCGGTGCGCGGGGCGGGGCCGCTGCGCCAGCGCACGACGCACCGCGTCGAGGGGCGCGTCCTGCTCGCCGGAGACGCGAGCGGCTACGTCGACGCCCTGACGGGAGAAGGCATCTCGCTCGGCCTCGCCCACGCGCGGGCGGCGGTCGCAGCGGTCGTCGCCGACGACCCGCAGTCCTACGAGCGGTCGTGGCGTGCGGCCACCCGGCGCTACACCCTGCTCACCCACGCGCTCGTCCAGGTCACGCGACCGGCCTGGACCCGGCGGCTGCTCGTCCCCGCCGCCGCGACGCTGCCCCCGGTCTTCCGCGGCGCGGTCAACGAGCTCGCGAGGCCCGGCCGGTGACTGTCGTGACGCCGGACGCCGACGAGGAGCTCGTCGTCCTCGTCTCCCCGGACGGTGAGGCGATCGGCACGGCGCCCAAGGCGACGGTCCACCACGCCGACACCCCGCTCCACCTCGCCTTCTCCGTCTACCTCCTCGACGACGCCGGCTCGCTCCTCGTGACGCAGCGCGCTCTCGCCAAGGCGACCTTCCCGGGCGTCTGGACCAACTCTGCGTGCGGTCACCCGGCGCCCGGTGAGCCGGTCGAGGACGCCGTCGGCCGGCGTGCGCGCGACGAGCTCGGCCTCGACGTGCACGACCTCCGACTCGTGCTGCCCCGCTTCTCCTACCGCGCCGAGATGGACGGAGTCGTCGAGTGGGAGCTGTGCCCGGTCCTCGTCGGCCGGGTCAGCGGGGTCGCACCTCAGCCAGGCCCCGACCCCGGCGAGGTGGAGGCGGCCGAGTGGGTGCCGTGGCGCGAGTTCGCCGCCGACGTCCTGTCCGGCGGGCGCGAGGTGTCGACGTGGTGCCGGGAGCAGGTGGCCGAGCTGGCCGCTCTCGGCGCCGATCCGGCGGACTGGCCCACCGCCGACGCCGCCGACCTCCCACCCGCCTTGTCCTCCCACACGACGCGACCCCCACTCGACTGAGCGCCCCGTCCCACTCGAGTGAGCGCTCCGCCCCAGGGACGGCGCAGGCGCCTCCGGCTGGGTACGTGGACCTCGTGACCTCCACCTCCATCGCGAGACCCGCTCCGCCCCGCGTGCCCACCCCTCCCGAGCGCGCTGCCGGCGTCGTGCTCGCTGCGGGACTCGGGCTCGTCGCATGGGCCTCCGGACGCAAGCCGCTCCATGCCGTCGGGAGGACCTGGGGCGCCGAGCTGCGCATCGACGCGCCGGCCGCGCACCTAGGGGTCCCGCTGCTCGTCGACCGTGGTGTGCACCCGTGCACGGTCCGCGTCTCGCGCGCCATGAGCACCAGGCCCGGTTGCTGGGACGTCGGTGGCCTCGCCGTGCGTCTGCCGGCGGCCGGCACGTCCGGTGGGGCCGCCGACCTCCTCCTCGCCACGACGGGGACGGGCCGGGTCAGCCGCTACGTCCTGCGCCCGGTCCGGTGGGCCGCGAGCCGGTCGCTGACGACGCTGCTGCCGACGAGGGCCGGGGAGCACTCGCTCGCCCTGCTCGCGAGACCCAGAGGTGACGAGGTCGTGCCGCGGGAGTACGAGCTGGCAGCATCGCTCGACGGTGGCCCCTGGCGCGCGGTGGGGCTCCTGCAGCTGCTCCTCGAGCAGGCTGACGCCGCCATGCGGTTCGACCCGATCGTCAACGAGCTCGCCGGCACCTCCCCGCCGGCCTGGGTCGTCGCCGTGCGCGAGCCCGCCTATCGGTGGGCGCGACGGCTGGGTCGTCGGCACGCCTGACCCTGCCCCCGTGGTGCCCCCGTGGTGCCCCCGTGGGGCGGGGCGCTCACTCGAGTGGGGCGGGGCGCTCACTCGAGTGAGAGTTGGGTCAGTTGACGAGGAGCTGGTCGGCGAGGGCTTCGAGGGCAGCGGCCTCGCACCCGGCGGCGAATGCCTCGTGGGTGGCCTGCCGGGCGGCGACGAGCGCGTCGGGCTTGAGGGCGGCGATGACGGCAGCGACGGCACGGGCCTCGACGCACTCGTCGTGCAGCCGGAGCTGGTCGAGGTTGCACGTGTCGGGGTGCGTGCCGAGGTGGGCCTCGCACGCGGAGTCGAGGTCGCGCTCCAGGTCCCAGAGCGCCACGAGGTCCTCGACCTCTGGGTAGTGCTCGAGACCCCCGCGGGCGACCTCGAGCGCGTTGCGGTCGTGCACCCCGGCGACCGCGCACGCGAGGCGAGCGACGCGGAAGGCGAACCGTCGGGCGTCTCCGCGCTCGGCGCCCGCGATGCGCGCGGCGAGGCCGGGAGCCACCGCCTCGACCGGGTGCAGCTTCACGGGTACTCCTCGACGGTCACGGGCAGGGCTGCAGCAACAGCCCACGGGGCCATACCCGCTCCGGCACCTGCCCACCCGGTGTGCGGACGTCTGCCCGGGAGATCCCGTGCCGGACCGCCACCAACACGCGCAAACGGCCCCGGCGGCACCCAGTGCCCGGGGTCGTCCGCATCGGGGCGGTTTGAGGTCACTCGCCCTGCAGGGCCCGGACCTCCACCGGACCATGACACGCGGCCGAGCCCTCCTGGGCCAGGGCCAGCGCGGTGTCGAGGTCGGCGGCCTCGACGATCCAGAAGCCACCGAGCCACTCGCGGGCCTCGCTGAACGGCCCGTCGGTGACCGACCCCGCCCCGGCCGACGCGTCGACGACGTTGGCCTGGCTCACGTCGGTGAGCCCGCCGGCGTGGACCCACGCCCCGGTCTCCTGGAGCTTCCGGTTGAAGGCGTCGACGGAGGCGTACATGTGCTGGATCTCGTCCTCGGAGGGCATGGCGTCGCCCTCGCGGTGGTGGACGGAGAGAAGGAACTGCGTCATGGGAGGTGCTCCTGGGGTCGATGGTGTGGCTGGTCCCGGCTCGCTGCCGGCTCACCCCCACGTCGATCGGCGCCGCGCGGCCTCGACACGGCTCGACGAGGACGTCTCCGGGAGGGAGGGAGACGCTCAGTCGACGGGCAGCCGTTCGCGGAGGAACTCGCTCGTCGTCGCCCACGCGAGGGCCGAGGACGCCGGGTCGTGCCACGGCATGTCGTCGTTGTCGAACGCGTGGTCGGCGCCGGCATACGTCTCGAAGACGGTGGCGGGCTGCTCGGTCAGGGACGCCTCGATCCGGCGCACCGTCTCGGTGTCGATGAACGAGTCGGCGAGGCCGAAGTGGTGCAGGCTCGGCGCGGTCACGGTCACGACGTCGTGCAGTCCCGGCAGGGCCGAGCCGTAGTAGCTGACGAGCGCGTCGAGCGGAACCGAGCCGTCGGACTCGAGGTGGCCGGCGACGTTGAAGCCGAGCCCGCCGCCGAAGCAGAAGCCGACCGCGCCGACACCGGCCGTGATCTCGTCACGGTCGCGCAGCCACTCGACGGTGGCGGCGGCGTCGGAGACGGCCGCCGGCCAGTCGAGGCGCTGAACGAGACCCATGCCCTGCTGCAGCGCGTCCTCGCCCTCGACGGGCGAGGTGACGCCGAGGCGCCAGAAGATCTCGGGTGCCACGACGACGTAGCCCTGCTCGGCGAGCTGGGCGGCCCGGCGCTGGATGTAGTCGCTGACGCCGAAGATCTCCTGCAGCACGACGATGCCCGGGCCCTGCCCGGTCGGCGGGAGCCAGAGGTGCGCGGGCATCTCGCCGGCGTCGGTCGTGATGGTCACGTGTTCGGTCATGCCGTCAGTATGTCGACCGTCCGTCCCCACGGTCAGCGTCGGGGTCGCAGCTCCAGCAGGCGGGCGTCGTACATCCGCACCCGCTCGGCGAGGACGTCGTGCTCGCGCTCGTGGCTGCGCAGCACCGCGACGAGGGCCACGATGGCGGCGACGAGGAGTCCGCCGAGGGCGACGAGCGCCAGGGCGCCGGACCGCGTGTCGGCACGACCGGTCGCGAGCACCACGAGGGCGGCGGTGAAGAGCAGGGCGACGACGCCACCGAGGCCACCGATCCGGCGCGACGCGGACCGGTCCGTCGCCTCGAGTGCCTGCTGGGCGACGGCACGCTCCTCACGGGCGACGCTGCGGCACAGGTAGGTCGCGGCCGGGAAGCGGTGCGTGTCGCGGCGGCGACCGCGCACCTGCAGCCGGTGGTCCGTCGGGACGTCGACGAGGTGGGGTCGGGGTGCGCCGAGGGCCGGCGGGGGGTTCGTGGTCAGTGCGGTCATCGGTGGGCTCCTTCACTCGGCCGCTGGGTGCACCCCATCACCATCAGGGTGCACCCAGCGGCGGCTGCGTGATTGCGGTTCGGTCAGTCGTCCGTGCCGGCGTGCAACCGGGCCCCGAGGGCGTAGGCGGCGACGACGAGGGCCGAGGCGGCCAGGACGATGTCCTTGAGGACGTACTGGCCCATGAGCGTCGGGCCGTGCGGGAAGAGCTCGGCCGTGAAGAGGGCGAGCGGCGACATGATCCCGATGAGGGCTCCGCCGAGGACGACGATGCCGACGCGCAGGAACTTGCCGGTGACGAGCGTCAGCCCGATGACGGTCTCGGTCACGGCGGTGAGCAGCACCGCGGTGTGGCCGGAGACGAGGCCGAACGTCAGCCGGTCGATCGTCGCCGAGGCGATGGCCTCGGCCGGGCTGAGCCCCGGGACGAACTTGATGACGCCGAAGCCGAGGAAGACCAGCCCGAGGCTGATCCGCAGGGCCTGGAGGCTGTAGGCCACGAGGAACGCCTGGAGGCGGTCCACGGCCGTGGTGGCTGCGCCGGTGACGGTCCCTCGGAGGGATCCGAGGCGGCCGGACGATATGGATCGGTGGGCCCCGGGCTCTCCGGGACGGTCGAGGACGAACTGCGACATGGTGGTTGCTCCTTGTGGTCGAACTGTCGAGACCTCAGAAGGAGCAGGACCGCCGGAAGATACGCCGGACAGCAGGGTTGAGTCGATCTACCTAGACCAAACCCGGGCTGACGCGGGCAAAACGGGCGCTGAGCGGTTGCCTTCAATTCGATTGACGCAGAAGCGCATTGGTGAGATGCCGCGCGGTCACCAGTTGACGAGCAGCCGCTCCTGCTTGTCGCGGAAGGTCCCCACGAGGATGAGGATGAGGTCGATGAGCGCCCAGATGCCGAGCCCACCGAAGGTGACGAGCTGGAGGATGCCGGTGCCGACCTTGCCGACGTAGAAGCGGTGCACGCCGAGGACGCCGACGAAGAAGCAGAGCAGCGCCGCCGCGAGCCGCGACCGGTCGCTGACGGGCAGGCCCTCAGCGTCGAGCGCCACGGGCGCGAAGGCCGCCGCGAGGGACGGTGCGGCCTGGACGGGCTGAGCCGGGGCGGGCGGCAGCAGCGGGCCGAGCTGGTCGGTCCACGAGTCGCCGTCCCAGTAGCGCGACTGGGGCTTGCCCTCCGGGTCGGGATACCAGCCGGCCGGGATCTCGCGCGGTGGCGGGGGGATCGGCTGGTCGGGTTGCTGCGTCATGGTGGCCTCCGAGGGTGGGTGGACGTCGGGCGGACCCGGCCTCACTCCCAGCATGGTGGACACCGCTTCCCCGTGGCAGCCCCGACGACACCGGACCGCCCTGCACTTTTCTCCACCCCAGGTCGGTCACCAACGTCATGGTCCGTCGCGCCCGCCGACCCCTACCGTGGTCGCGTGACCACGATCCGTGCCCGCGTCGAGCGGCGCCTCGCACCCCGCCACACGGCATACGTCGTGCTCGGCGGGGTCGTCGGTGCCCTGGCGGCTCCGGTGGTGTGGACGCTCGCGGGCCTCGCGACGGGACTGCTCGTCGTCGTCGTCGGCGTCGCGTTCGTCGCGCTCCTCCTGCTCGTGTCGGAGGGGCTGAGCCGCTGGCACCGCGCGCGGGCCGCGGCGCTGCTCGGTGTCGTCGTCCACGCGCCGGCCGACCCCGTCGAACCGGGATGGCGCGGCTGGCTGGCCCGGCTGGGGCGTGCGTCGACGTGGCGGCAGCTGGCGTACCACGCGTTCGTCGGTCCCACGCTGCTCGCGGCCTCGGCCGCGGTCGTCGCGTCCTGCTGGGGCGGCGGCCTCGTCCTCGTGACGTCGCCGCTCTGGGCCCGGATCAGCCCGGAGGTGCTCGCTCTCTCCGGTGGCCTCCTCCAGGGGGTCGGCCGCATCTGGGTCTCGACCGCCGTCGGCTTCGGTCTCCTCGTCCTCGCCCCGCACGCGGCCCGCCGGCTCGGCGCGCTCGACCTCGCGATCCTCCGGCCGATGCTCGGCGAGACGCGGGGCGAGCAGCTCTCGCCGCGGGTCACCGCGCTCGAGCAGACGCGTGCCGGGGTCATCGACGCCGCCGACGCCGAGCGCCGCCGGATCGAGCGCGACCTCCACGACGGCGCCCAGCAGCGCCTCACCTCGCTCGCCCTCAACCTCGGGATGGCCCGTTCGGCGCTGGCGCCCGACGCGCCGCCCGAGACACGACGGGCCATCGAGGAGGCGCACGACGAGGCGAAGCAGGCGCTGGCCGAGCTGCGCGGCTTCGTCCGCGGCCTGCACCCCGCGGTGCTCGACGAGCGAGGGCTCGACGCGGCCCTGTCGGGGATCGTCGCCCGCGCGCCGGTGCCGACGAGCCTGCACGTGCTCCTGGCCCAGCGTCCGCCGCGCACCCTCGAGGCCGTCGCCTACTTCGTCGTGTCGGAGGCCCTGACCAACGTGGCGAAGCACTCCGGTGCCACGCGGGCCACGGTCCGGGTCACGTCGGACGCCCACCGTCTCGTCGTCGAGGTCGGCGACGACGGCCAGGGTGGCGCCGCCACCGGCGCGGGCTCCGGGCTCACGGGGCTGTCCCACCGGGTCGCGTCAGTCGACGGCATCCTCACCGTCACAAGTCCGGTCGGCGGTCCCACCGTGCTCAGGGCGGAGATGCCATGCGGGTCGTGATCGCCGAGGACTCGATCCTGCTGCGGGATGGGCTGATCCGGCTGCTCGCCGCCAACGGCATCGAGGTCGTCGAGGCCGTCGGTGACGCCGAGGCGGCCCTCGCCGCCGTCGAGCGGCACCGACCCGACCTCGCCCTGCTCGACGTGCGGATGCCGCCGAGCCACACCGACGAGGGGCTGCGCGCAGCGCTCGTCATCCGAGCGGAGTGGCCGGAGGTCGCGCTGCTCATCCTCAGTCAGTACGTCGAGGAGCGGTATGCCGCCGACCTCCTCGCCAGCACCACCTCCGCCGTCGGCTACCTCCTCAAGGACCGCGTCGCCGACGTCGACGAGTTCGTCGACTCGCTGCGCCGCGTCGCGGACGGCGGCACCGCGCTCGACCCCGAGGTCGTCGCCCAGCTGCTGCTACGACGCGACAAGAGTCCCCTGCAGCGACTCACCGACCGGGAGCGCGAGACGCTCTCGCTCATGGCCGAGGGCCGCTCCAACACCGGCATCGCCCGCGCCCTGCAGGTGAGCGAGAGCGCGATCGCCAAGCACGTCAACGCCATCTTCACCAAGCTCGACATGCCGACGACGGCGGGCGACCACCGCCGCGTCCTGGCCGTGCTCCAGTACCTCTCGGAATAGGGGATCCACCATGTCCATGCACGAACCGACGAACCCGCCGCCGAACCGGCCGACGAGCCAGCCGACGTCCGTCCCCGACGACCGTGTGCACGGCGACTCGCTGCGCGGCGCCGAGCCCTACGGCGACTCCTGGCTGCGCCCGACCCTGACGACCGAACCGTCCGTCGGTCCGCCCGCCGGGTCGCACGGCAGCGGTGACGCACCCGCCACCCCGACGGCACGCCCCTGGTGGCTCCTCGCCGGGCTCGGGGCGACCCTCGTCCTCGCGAGCGCCGCCGGTGCCACGACGTGGGGCGCGGCCACCGGCGGTCTCTGGCGCAGCGCAGACCAGCACCAGACCTACGAGCGGCCCGCCGGCGCCCTGACGATCAAGGGTGGGGCGGGCGACGTCGAGGTCCAGGGCGGCGGCAGGGTGGGCACGGTGCAGGTCAGCCGGCACGTGTCGTGGGGTCCGGGATCGAGCGAGCCGACGCCGCGAGAGGAGTGGACCGGGTCGACGCTCACGGTCGACGCGGAGTGCCACGGCTTCGTCGCCTGGTGCTCGGTGGACTACGTCGTCATCGTCCCTGACGCTGCCGACGTCACGGTCGACACCGGGTCCGGCGACATCACGCTGACCGGTTCCCTCGGCGACGTCACGCTCAAGGCGGGCTCCGGGGACATCGCGACGGCAAACCTGAGTGCCGACCAGGTCACGGCCGAGGCGGGCAGCGGCGACATCGACGTCGAGCTCGCGACCGCGGTCTCGCCGGTGTCGGTCAGGACAGGCTCGGGCGAGGTCTCGGTGCGCCTGCCGCAGCACACCGTCTATGCGGTGGACACCGAGACGGGGTCCGGCGACGCGGAGGTGAGCGTCCCGACCAACCCGGACAGCACGTCCACCCTGCGGATCCGGACCGGGTCCGGCGACATCGCCGTCGACTACCGCTGACCCCCCGGAGGGCACCCGCACACGACGAAGCCGTATGCCGCCGAGGGGGTTCGGCGGCATACGGCTCCTGGGAGGTGCCGGCTCAGGTGGGGTTGCCGGCGGGGGTGTCCTCGTCGAAGGCGCTGTGCTTGTCGTCGGGCACGGCAGAGGCGGCGGGGGTGGGAGGGGCCGCCTTGTCGTGGTGCTCGACGAGCTTGTCGATGCCCTTGTCGACCGAGGCGCGGACCTTGGTCACGGTGTCGGCGTGCTTGCCGCTGGTCTTCTCGTCGATCTTGGCCTCGGCCTTGTCGAGGGCCCCGTCGACCTTTCCCCGGTTGTCGTGCGCGTAGCTCGCGGCAACCGACATCGCGGCCTTGGCCATCTCGACGACTGCGTCGCCGAAGTCCTTGGCCTTCTCCTGCAGGTGGACCTCGTCCGCCTTGTTCTTCAGCTGCTCACCGAATGACACGGTGTCTCCTCATCTCGCACTGGTCCGACCCTCGTCGGCTCACTGCATCCACAGTCATACCCGGCGCCCGTTTCCCGCAACCGGGGTCGACCCCGAAATCGACCCCGATCGACCCTGACTGCCGGCGCGGCGAGGGCCATGTCCGAAGAGTCCGAAAAGTCCGCACGCTCCACGATGGGTGCGCGTCGAAGACCGCGTCCGCCTAGCCTTCCTGCGGCTACTCGTCGTCGTCGCCCTGCTGCGCAGACTTTCTCCGTTCGAGCAGCCAATGGATCTCGTGAGTCTCAGGGTTCCGCCATTCGCGAAGGCGGTACTCGAAACCCGGCAGCAGCACGACGGGGATAGGCCCGGGCGAGGCCGGGGCCACCGCCCCGACGACGATCTTCGCGTCGGTGGGGATGAATGGTGACTGCGCGGGAATGGGTGCGGTCACGATCTCCACCGGGTCTCCGTACGGGCGCGCCATGCAGCAAACAGTAGCACCAGGGCCACAAAGGCAGTCTTTAGGAGCCGGTTAGTGGCCGTATAGGTTGCTGATAGACTCTGCTTATCGGGTAGGGCATCGAAGCCGCCGGCTTGGGCACCCCGATACGGAACCTACGGAGAACACGTGCGCAAGAAGATGGGCATCGTCCTAGCGGTGGCGGGCGCCACCCTCGCGGTCGCCACCACGACAGCGGCACCGGTACAGGCGGCCACGCCCGCCATCCAGATCTCCCGGGTGTACTACAACTCGCCCGGTAGTGACACTCGCTCGAACACGAGCCTCAATGCCGAGAACGTCCGGCTCACCAACACGCGCAGCGTCAGCATCAACCTGAAGTACTGGACGCTCCGGGACAACACGGGCTACACCTACAAGTTCGCCAGCGACTTCAAGCTGGCGCCTGGCGCCAGCGTGTACATCCACACTGGCAAGGGCACCAACACGAGCGCCCACCGATACTGGGGCCGCGCGTCTTATGTCTGGAACAACACCGGTGACAAGGCCACCGTGCGGAACTCGGCCGGCACAGCGATCGACACGTGCTCCTGGGGCGGCACCGGCAGCGTCACCTACTGCTGAAACCCGGGTTCGGCAGGTGCTCCCTCCCCCACTGAGGCGAACGGGGTCAGCGCCTGTTCTCGAGGGCGAGCCCAGTGCCGGTATCTGTGTGGGTGTCTCGTCGGTCACGTCGGCGCATCTGTGACGTGGGGAACTGCGTCCCCCGCGCCACCGGCAGAGACTGGAGGGGCAGGCGGAGAGCCTGCCCCACCACTGAACTGGAGTGATCACCATGAAGCGACTCGACGGACGCGTGGCACTGGTGACGGGCGCGGCGAGCGGCATCGGCAAGGCCACGGCGCGGCGGCTCGCCGACGAGGGCGCAGCGGTCCTGCTGACCGACGTCAACGAGGCGCTCGGGGCCACGACGACCGAGGAGCTCACGGCGTCCGGTGCCCGGGTCGAGTTCCTCCGGCACGACGTCACGAGCGAGGCCGACTGGGAGGCCGCCGTCGCCCGGGCGGTCGAGGCGTTCGGGTCGCTCGACATCCTCGTCAACAACGCCGGGCTGGGTGACCTCGCCCCCATCGAGGAGACGAGCCTCGCCGACTGGGAGCGCACCATCGCCATCGACCAGACCGGGGTCTTCCTCGGCATGAAGACCGCCGCCGCGCACCTCAAGGCCTCGGGCCACGGAGCGGTCGTCAACATCAGCTCGATCTTCGGCACGAGCGGCGGCTTCGGCACCTCTCCCGCCTACCACGCGGCCAAGGGCGCTGTCCGGACGCTGACGAAGAACGTCGCCCTGCACTGGGCCACGGAGGGCGTGCGGGTCAACTCGATCCACCCCGGCTTCATCGACACCCCGATCCTCGACGGCGCGCGGGGCACCCCGTTCGAGCAGGCGATGATCGACCTGACCCCGATGGGTCGACTCGGTCGGCCCGACGAGATCGCGGCCGGCGTGGCCTACCTCGTCAGCGACGACGCGGCCTTCGTCACCGGCCTCGAGCTCTACATCGACGGGGGCTACATCGCCCGTTAGCGCCCGCGGGCGGTCGACCACGCCCAGTCGAGGACCGACCGGTGGCGGGACCACGTCGGGTCACCGGCCGACGGCGCCTGGGGGTCGCCGTCGACCGCGGCCCCGTCGGGGGCCCCGTCTCCGGCCCGCGTCGTCGCGAGCGACCGGGTCACCGCGTCGGAGACGCCGAGCCGTCCACCGGGCGGCTCGCCGAACACGTCGGCGGCGTCGCGCTCACCGACCATGTCGTGCCCGAGGCTCGGGATGAGCGACTCCACCGTCCCGTTCGGCACGTCGACGAGGGCGCCGGCCACGCGGGCGACCGCCTCGACGGGCGCGAGCCACACGGGGACCTGCACGCGCAGCAGTCGGGCGCGGGCGGCATACGTCCGCAGGAGCGAGACGTAGCTGAGCCGGTCTGGGCCGACGACGTCGAGGTGTCCCGTCACGTCGGGCCGCTCGAGCGCCTCGGCGAGGAACCACACGGCGTCCGCGACCGCCACGGGCTGGATGACCGAGCTGCCCATCCATGCCGGCACGGTCTGCACGACCCCGAGCCGGGTCGACATCTGGCGCATCACCTCGAAGCTCGTCGACCCGGCCCCGACGACCATCGACGCGCGCAGGGTCAGCACGGGACAGTCGGCCGTCGCGAGGATCTCCTCGACCTCGAGCCGCGAGAGCAGGTGGTCCGAGAGCTCGTCGTCKGGCAGGTCGGGCACGATGCCGGAGAAGTAGACGAGGCGGCTCGCGCCGACGACGCCAGCGGCATACGCGACGTTGTCGGCTGCCTGGCGGTCGCGCTGCATGAAGTCGTCCGCGTCGAGGCCGTGCACGAGGTAGCACACGGCGTCGACGCCCTCGAGCGCCTCGAGGACGCGGTCCTCGTCGTGCACGTCGACCCGCCGCCACTCGACGTCGCCAGACCAGGGGTATGCCGTCGCCGGACTCCGGTGGTGGGTGGCCACGACGTCGTGGCCGCGGCGGAGCAGCTCGGGGACGAGCCGGGACCCGACGTAGCCGCTCGCGCCGACGACGGCGACCCTCATCGCCGCTTGCGCTCGCGGCGGTCGCGCCGGAAGGAGCCGAACAGGTCGGTCGCCGAGCGGACGAGGTCGAGCGGGCTGTCGTCGTCCGCGTCGGCGTCGGGGACCGGCCCCGACACCGACATGCACGTGAGAAAGCGCTCGATGAGCGGGTCGGAGGCGCGCTGGACGAGGCCGGTGCCGAAGTCCATCGGGAAGCCGAGGAAGACGAGGTCGGTCACGAGGTGCGCGCGGGTGCGGGTGTCGTCGCCCAACACCTGGTGCAGCGTCAGTGTGATGTCGATGGTCGCCTTGCCGAGGCCGTGACGCTCCTGGCCGGTGGCCGTGAGGCGGGCTCGTCCGGCCTTCTCGTCGCGCTCGACCATCGAGCCGGTGCCGTCGAAGTACATCGAGAGCGGCCCGAGCTTGGCCGTGATCTCGCCGACGAAGTCGTCGCCGTCGACCTCGGTGACCTCGGCACCCGGGAAGCAGCGGCCGATCCGGCGCAGGTCCATGAAGTTCGTCCAGACCACGGTCCGCGGTGCGTCGAGCTCCTGCTCGTGCCCGAGTCTCATCGCGTGTCCTTCCGTCAGGCGCGCCGCCCGGTGGCTGGCCGGCGGCGCTTCGTCAACGGTGGCATACCCGAACGGCCGCCGACAGGGGCGCCCGTGTCCAGGGTGAGCACCTCGGTCCAGCGCGTGGCCTCAGTCGGTCGAGCCGGGCGGCAGCAGCTCCCAGTGCAGGCCGTCGCCCCAGCCGCCGTCCGCCACGCGGTCGACCGCGTGCTCGCGACCGAACTCCACGAAGCCGACGGACCGCAGCACGCCGTTGCTCGCCTCGTTGTCGGCGGCCGTCTCGGCGACGAGGCGCCGCACGCCGAGTCCGCCCTCGCTCGTCGGGGCCAGCGCGTGGTCGACGGCGAGCCGGGCCGCCTCCTTGGCGGCGCCACGGCCGCGGGCGCTCGGGAAGAACTGGTAGCCGAGCTCGGCCGTGTCGGTGATGGCCCCGCCGCGGCTGAAGACGGTGACGCTGCCCAGGGCGCGGTCGGTGCCGAGGTCGGCGACGCACCAGTCGACCGCCGTGCCCTCGGACATCCGCTCCTGCCGGGTGCGCAGCCACGCCGGGAAGGTCTCGGGTCGCAGGATCGACCGCGACGGCATCCAGTGCCCGGGGTCGTCGCGCGGCTCGATCGCGTCGACGTCCTCGGCCCGCCACGACCGCAGCCGGACACGCTCGCCGTCGATCGGCACCGCGGCGAACCACGGCGCCTGCGGCTCGAGCGGAACGCCAGGGGTGATGCTGGCGGTCCACGTGTCGAGCGCCTCCGTGCCCCCCTCGGGGTCGGGGTGGCTGCCCGGAATCGTGCCGTGGAAGGTGAAGCCCGTGGACCACGCGGTCCGCCGCGAGCCCCAGTTGCCGACGACGGCGCGCCAGTGGACACGGGTCACCGGTGCGCCCCAGACGGGCGTCGCGAAGGCGTGCGCGACGACGAGCCGGACGGCGCGTGACATGAGGCCGTGGCCGCGGGCGTCCGGGTGCAGCCCGAAGCCGAGCTCGCCGGCCGACGGCGCCGCGCCGGGGCGCAGGTCGATGGTCCCGGCGTAGCGGGGGGTGCCCGTCGCGTCCGTCCACTCGATGGCCCAGGACCGCGTGCCCCGGGGCTCGCCCCAGGCACTGAGGTTGTGCTCGACCCAGCCGAGTGCGTCCTCGCGCGCGTAGGGCCTCGGGACGGTCGTCCACCGCAGGCTCTCGGGGTCGCTGCTCTGCTCGACGATCGCGTCGGCGTCGTCGACCGAGTGGGCGCGCAGGGTCACGACGCCGTCGGTCAGCAGGGTCACGGGCGGGGTCACGGGCGAGGTCACGGGGGAGGTCACGGACGAGGTCTCGGGCGAGGTCGCGGCGGGCGGCTGGGAGGCGTCGGTCACGGCGTCAGCCTGCCAGCCGGCATACGCCCTCGTCACCCGCGATTCGAGCGCGCAAGAAAGAAGGACCGGGAGCCAGCGTGCTGGCTCCCGGTCCTTTGGCCCGCTTCCCCTCCACAGGCTGCGTACCGAGACTTACCGTACCCAATGGGCCGCCCGGACGAACACGCGTTGCGAGGAGCCCGTGACAACGCACCTCGGGGGAGGATGCGGGGGAGCCGACCGGCTCGCGACGCGAGAAAGGGTTGCCGTGGAGACAGGGGCCGAGCGGGGCGGGCGACGCCCGGCGCTCATGCGACGACAGGCCGGTGGTGGGGCGGGAGTCTCCCCCTGGCCTCGACTCCCGCCCCGGCCCACCGGTGCCAGACGTCACGATACGAAGGTCGAGGGCCGTGACGGGTCCTCGTTGCGCACGTGGGCGCCACGCGCAACAGGGCGCCACGTCTGGGCGTCGCCGTGTTGAACGAACAGGTGCAGTGGGTGCTGCGCAACGCCCGACTGCAGGCCGCCGACCCCGCCCTGCGCAGCGCTGCGGGTTTCGCCCAGGGGGCGGGTCGGGCCGAGCCGGTGCACCGGGCCCAGGTCGGGCGCTGGGAGAACGGCCGCGTCGAGGTGACCCGGTCGCTCGTGCGCCGCTACGAGACGGTGCTCGGCCTGCGCGACGGCCAGCTCCTCGCCGCCGTCGACCTCTTCTCGCGCTCGCACCAGCCCGTACGCCCGGCCGCCACGCTCCCTCCGCCGACCCCGCCCGACGTCGACGCCACCCTGGTCCTGCTCGAGCGGGCGCTCGCCGACGAGCGGATGAGCGGCGGCGACTGGGACCGGCTCTCGGACCACCTGGGTCGGATGCCGCACGCGATGGTGCGAGCCGGCGACTGGGAGGGGCTGATCCGGCGCCTCCTCCAGGAGGTCAGCCTCGGGCTCGACCTCGACTACGTGCAGCGGGCCGAGGCCATCGCGCGCCTGGCCGGGCACCCCCGCAGCGCCGGCGTCGTCGCCTCGCTGGCGGCGGAGGTCGTGGGCCGTCCCGACGCGCAGTTCTACGTCGACACCCTGAGCCTGCTGCGCTTCATGGAAGCCCCGCGGGGCTACGCCGTCCTCGTCGGCCAGCTGCGCGAGCCCACCAACTCCAGCTCGCTGCGCGCCTGTCTCAGCGTGCTGACGACGCTCGTGCGCGGCACCGGTCTCGACCCCGAGACCCGGCTCGAGGCGGTCCGGCTCGCGGTCGACCACCTGCGCGACCCCTCGCACCCCTATCTCGTGCACCGCGGCGCCGCCAACCTCGTGCGCACGCTGGGTCCCGACGGCCACCGCGTCGCGACGGGGCTCACGGCCGAGGACCGTCGGGCCGCCGCCTCGATCATCCGCAACGGTCGAGCCATCACCGCCCAGGCGATCCGTGAGGCGCACCTGCGCATCCGGGGCGAGCTCGAGGCAGCCGAGGGGCATGCGACCGCCCACGAGCCGATCCTCGGCGACCTGCTGCAGACGGCGCTCGGCGAGACGAACGAGGAGGACCGCTCCTACGCCCTCGGCATCCTCATGCTGTCGCCGCAGAGCCGGATCATCGGCCGGGTCCACGCCGCGGCCTTCGCCGACGCCCTCGGGCGCCACGACACCGTGGCGGCGCACGAGAGCATGACCGTGCTGACGTGGATGGCCCAGGCCGAGGACCTCGACCTCTTCGAGCGCGTCGCGCTGTCGCCGTCCTCGGCGCCCGACGTCGCCAAGGAGGCGGGCTACGTCGTCGGCAACACGATGGAGCCGCGGGGTCGGCGTCGCGACGAGCGCGAGGAGACCGTCGCCCGTCGGATCGCCGAGATCGTCGCCACCGGCCGGGACGAGCCCGAGGTCCAGCTGCTCCGCGGCCTCGTCTACGCCCTCGGCATGCGAGGGCGGCAGGACCTCGTCTCGGCCCTCGTGCACGCCCTGCCCGAGCCGGGGCCCGACCCGCTGGCGATGGCCGAGCAGGCTCGCGCCACCCTCGTCTGGTGGCTCGACGTTCCTGAGCACCTGAGACCGCTCCGCTGAGGCCGACCGTCGCTCGCTAGGTTGGGGGCGTGGAGACCGACGAGGTGCTGAGCCTGCTCAAGGACGTGGCCGAGGAGGTCATCAACCCGCGGTTCCGGGCGCTCGCCGCCGGCGAGATCCACGAGAAGCGACCCGGCGACCTCGTCACCGACGCCGACCGCGAGGCCGAGGTGCTCATCACGGCAGCCCTCGTCGGCGCCTACCCCGACGCCGTCGTGCTCGGGGAGGAGACGTTCGCGGGCGACCCCGCGCTCATGGAGCGGTATGCCGCCGCGGACCACGCGTTCACCGTCGACCCCGTCGACGGCACGAAGAACTTCGTCCACGGCTCCAAGGACCATGCCGTCATGGTCGCCGAGACGGTCGCCGGCGAGGCCGTCCGGGCGTGGATCTGGCAGCCGCAGCACGAGCTCGGCTTCGTCGCCGAGCGCGGGGCCGGCACGTGGCGCCACGACGACGAGGGGTCGCGTCGCCTGACGGTCCCCGAGCGGCCGGAGGGCGCCCTGCGCGGCCGCACCTCCCGCCGAGCGTGGATCGGCCAGTCGCTCGGCGGCCTCGAGCCGATGACCCTGACGTGGGTGTCGTGCGGCATCGACTACCCCAAGCTCGTCGAGGGCGCGGCCGACTACATCGTCTACGCCAAGGCCGCGCCGTGGGACCACGTGCCCGGCTCGCTCCTGCTCTCCGAGGCCGGCGGCCTGCTCGGCACGACCGCGGGCGTCGCGTACTCACCCCGCGACATCGCGCCCCCGGGGCTCGTTGCCGCCGGCAGCCCCACCGCATACGACCGCGTATGCCGTGCGCTCGCCGCGAGCGCCCACCTGTCCTGATCCGCCGGTGACGTCGCACACCCGCCCGTCCGGTCCGTCCGGTCCGTCCGGCCCGTCCGGGCCGTCCGGCTCGCCCGGCTCGACGGCGCACGCGGTGCTGGCCGGTGTCGTCTGCGGGCTCGTCGGCTTCACGAGCTCGTTCGCCGTCGTGCTGACGGGGCTGCGGGCCGTCGGCGCCGACCCGGAGCAGGCGGCCTCGGGCCTGCTCGTGCTCTGCGTGACGATGGGGCTCGGCTGCGTGCTCTTCTCGTGGCGCCTGCGGATGCCGGTCACCATGGCCTGGTCGACGCCGGGTGCGGCGCTGCTCGCCGCGGCGACGGTGCCGGCCGGTGGATTCGCCTCTGCCGTGGGCGCTTTCGTCGTCTGTGGACTGTTGCTCGCACTGTGCGGTCTCGTGCGACCGCTCGAGCGGCTCGTCGAGGCGATCCCCAAACCGCTCGCGAGCGCCATGCTCGCGGGGGTGCTGCTGACGCTCTGCGTCGCCCCGTTCCGGGCGGTCGTCGCGTCGCCGGCCGCGATCGCGCCGGTCATGGTGACGTGGCTCGTCCTCGTCGCGGTCGCGCGGCGGTGGGCGGTCATCGGCGCGCTCGGGGCGGCCCTCGTCGTCATGGCGGCGCAGGGGGTCTTCGGGCGGCTCGATCTCGGGGCGGCGGCGCCGTCCGTCGTCCTCGTCCTACCTACCTGGGACGCGACGACCCTTCTCGCCGTGGCGATCCCGCTCTTCATCGTCACGATGACGAGCCAGAACATCCCCGGCATGGCCGTGCTCGCGTCCTTCGGCTACCGGCCCGGCATCCGCGGTCCGCTGCTCTACACCGGTGGTGCGAGCGCGCTCGGCGCCGTCGGCGGCGCGCACGCGATCAACCTCGCCGCGATCTCCGCGGCGCTCGCCGCCGGTCCCGAGGCCCACCCGGACCGCAGCCGGCGCTGGGTCGCGGGTGTCGCGTGCGGCGTCACCTACCTCGCCTTCGGCCCGCTCGCCGGGATCGTCACGGCGGCAGCGCGTTCGGCGCCCGCCGGCCTCATCGAGACCATCGCCGGCCTCGCCCTGCTCGGCACCTTCGCGAGTGCTGCGGCGGCCGCGCTGACCGACGCCTCGACCCGCGAGGCCGGCGCTGTCACCCTCGTCGTGGCCGCGTCGGGCATCACGATCGCCGGAGTGGGCGCCGCCTTCTGGGGGCTGGTCGCCGGCGTGCTCGTCCTCGTCGCCCTCCGCCTCGCGCGGACCGGTCCCCGTCAGCGCCGGCACCCCACCACCCCGTGACGGACCACATTTCGCGCGCTCGTCCTCCGAGCGCGCGATGTGACCTTCGGGCGCGCGAGAGTTCACGCGCCCGAAGCCCGTTTCGCGCGCTCAACGCATGAGCGCGCGAAACCGGGAGCCTTGGTGGGGCAGATGCTCGGTTGCGGGGGTCAGCCCTCGACGGCCTCGGGCGAGGCCTTCGTGGACCGTGCCGTCCTCGCGGGGTCGGTCGTGGCCGCCTTCTTTGCGTCGCGGGCGGCCTTCTTCGCCGTGGCAGACGCCTTGGTGGTCTTCTTGGCCGCGACGTAGCGCTCGGGATCCTTGTCCTTCGGGGTGATCCCCTCGGCCCAGCGGACCGCCTCGTAGCGCAGGAACTGGACCGCGATCTCGTGGCGCAGCTCGAGGCTCGCGCGCTGGCGGAAGTCGGCGAGGTCCTGGCGCTCCTCCTCGCCCATGTGGTCGCTGTTGTGGACGTTGGCGTCGACGACCGCCGTCCACCACGCGTCGGACCCGGTGCGGCAGCGCCCGACCTTGCGCACGGACTTGCGGATGTCGTTGTGGTCCTTGACGGCGTCCTCGACCTCCTCGTCGACGGACTCGGCGTCGGCGCCGCCCGTGCCGATGCGCAGCAGCTCCGGGTAGAAGTAGAGCTCCTCGGCCTCGGCGTGCGTCTCGAGGAGGATCTCGAGCCGCTTCCAGACGGCGGCGAGGCCCTCGTGGTCGTCGCGCGGCCACTCCTCGAGCATGGCGAACATCCGTCGCTGCTCGTCGTGCTGGCGGAGGATGACGTCGGTGATGTCCACGGAAGGCCTCTCTGTCGTCCGGCGGGTTCCGGAACCACTGTGCCGCATCCATACCCGATGCCGTCGTGGGCTTGGCCGTTTCGCGTATCAGCGGGGCCCGCTGGTGCCACCGTTGGTTGGTCGGGAGTGTCCGACGCAGTTCATCGACGCAGTTCACCGGCGCAGTTCATCGACGCAGGGATGGGTGGTGGGTCCGCATGACGAGCAACGACCTGGTCGTGGTGCTTCCGGGGATCACCGGCAGCACGCTCGGGGTCCGGGGTGACGACGGCTCACCGGCGAGTGAGAACCTCATCTGGGCTCCGAGCGCCGGCGCCGTCTGGAAGCTGCTGACCGGCGGCCGGTCGATCCTCAAGAAGGTCCTGCCGGAGGGGATCGGTGACGACCACCCGGGCGACGGCGTCGAGCCCGTCGCGCTCATGCCCGACGTCCACGTCCTGCCGGGCATCTGGACGCCGATCCGCGGCTACGACGTGCTCGTCACCGCCCTCGAGAAGCAGGGCTACCAGCGGGGCACCGGCGGCAAGCCGGCGACGCTCATCACGTACGCGTACGACTGGCGCCTCTCCAACCGCTACAACGGCGCTCGCCTGAAGACCGTCGTCGAGCCGGCGCTCGAGCAGCTGCGGTCGCAGGGTGGGGCGTATGCCGACGCGAAGGTCGTCTTCGTCTGCCACTCCATGGGTGGCCTCGTCGCCCGCTGGTACATCGAGAAGTGCGGCGGCGCCGAGGTGACCCGCAAGCTCATCACCCTCGGCACCCCGTGGCGCGGTGCGACCGACGCGCTCACGCAGCTCGTCAACGGTGTCAAGAAGGGCATCGGTCCGTTGTCGATCGACCTCACGGACTTCTCGCGCAGCATGCCCTCGCTCTTCCAGCTGCTGCCGGAGTTCGCCTGCATCGGCAACGCGGGGGGTTACGCGAAGACGACCGAGGTGCCGGTGCCCAACGTCAGCACCGCGATGGTCGCCGACGCGATGGCCTTCCACACCGATCTCCAGGCCGCCGAGTCCGGCCGCCCGGGGAGCCGGACCTCCTCGCACATGATCGTCGGCATCCGGCAGCCGACCGCGACCACGGTCCAGCTGTCGGGTGGCACGGCCACGGCCTACCAGGACTTCGGCACCGACAACGACTTCGGTGACGGAACGGTGCCCCTGACCGGGGCCGTCGGTCTCGGCGAGGCGCTCGACACGAACCTGGCCGTGCGGGTGCCCGACCAGCACACCAACCTCCAGTGCAACCAGCTCGTCCTCGACCAGGTGCAGGAGATCCTCACCGCCAAGCCGGTCCGTCGTCGCGAGATCACCGACACGAACGTGCGTGCCGTCGTGCCCGACCTCGTGACGCAGGGCCAGGCCCTCAAGGTGGCCTTCGACCTCGAGGCGGACGACCCCGGGGCCGACCCGCCGCGCAAGGCCGTGACCGTCACCATCACGAGCGAGGAGGGCACGGTGCTCGCGAGCGTCGAGCCGACCCTGCGGAAGGGCCATGGCGTCGCGACCTTCGACGACCTTCCCCCTGGCACGCACACTGTGACCGTGGGCGGCTCCGGACCCGGCACGACGGTGCGACCCATCACCTCGACGACGCTCGTCTGGCCGAAGCCGACCCGCTGAGGGATCGAGCCCGGCGCCGACCGATTCGCGTGGACGGCTCGCGACGGCTCGTCGACGGCCTGCGGGTCTGGGCGTGTGTGGGCCTGTGGACAGCCGAGGGGCGCTGTCGGTGTTCGAACGTATGATCGAATCATGATCGCAGCGACCAAGGAGCGTCCCGGGGGTGGCGCGCGCCATGAGGGTGTCGCCCACCCCGATCGGCAGCCGGGTCCCGTGGGCGAGCGGAATTCAGCTGTCGCGGAGGTCATGGGGCTGACCGACCTCCCGGGGCTCGCGGCACGACTGGCGTCCATGGCTGCGGAGCTCCGGCTCGTCGCACGCACCACGCCGCTCTGGGCGATGGCCGAGACGGGGCTCGGTGACGCGATCGAGCAGGCTCAGGCGGTTCGCGAGATGGCGCACAACCTGTCGGCCGTGTTGGCCGCCGAGGTGAGCGCGCGAGGACTTCCCGACCGTTCCGGGCTCTCCCGCAACGACTGGGTCGCGGGTCACGCTCCGGGCCTGGCTGCAGGTGCGTCAGCCGCCCTGACCGCCGTGGGCGCGGCCATGAACGAGCCCCGGTGGGGTGCGCTGTCAGGAGGCGTCCGCGACGGCTCGCTCTCGGTCGACAAGGCTGCGGTCATCGTGCGCTTCCGTGACGACGTCATCCGGTTCGCCGATGCAGCCCAGGTCGACAGCGTCGTCGACGCGATGGTCGAGGGTGCGCCGGCGCTCGGCCTCAAGGAGCTGCGGCGACTGGCAGCGCACGGCCGGGCGAGCCTGCGCGCCCCGTCGGTCGTCGAGGACGACGACCAGCGCCTCCGCGCGGCACGCTCGCTGACGAAGATCGGCCGGTGCGCCGGGATGACGGAGTACCTCTGGAGGCTCGACCCCGAGGGGTCGGCGATCGTCGACGCCGCGATCGACGGCTTGGCGCGGCCGCGCCCTGATCTGGACTGGAGTCGTTGGCTCGAACAGCCTGGCAGCGGCGCGTCTGCCGCCGGCGACAGCGACGGCGACGGCGACGGCGACGGCGACGGCGACGGCGACGGCGCGAGAGTCCAGCGCGGGTCCGTCGATCCCCGGTCGGCGGCGACGCGCCGTGCCGACGCCCTGCTCGAGCTGATCGGACGCGCGGTCGCGGCGCCCCAAGGCGTCACCCGAACGCCGAGGACGAAGCTCGTGGTCACGATGTCGCTGGAGGCGTTGCTCGACCGGCTGCGGGGTGCCGGGCTGGCCGACAACGACGAGGTTCTGTCCGCAAGCACGGTGCGCCGAGTGGCCTGCGAGGCGGAGGTCATCCCGGTGGTGCTCGGTGGTCGGTCCGAGGCGCTCGACATCGGCCGCGAGGACCGCTACTTCACGCCCTCCCAGCGGTTGGCGCTGGCCCAGAGGGACCACGGCTGCAGCTACCCGGGCTGCACCGTCCCGCCGCAGTGGTGCGAGGCGCACCACGTCGTGCACTGGCTGCACGGTGGTGCGACCGACCTCTCCAACGGCGCCCTCCTCTGCGGGCGGCACCACACGATCGTCCACCAGCTCGGACTGAGCGCGGTCGTCACGCCGGACGAGGCCATCTGGCACCCACCTCGCCAGCATCGACGACCCTGACGCGTCGCGGGCCGGGGCGCGTGCACGGGATGGTCCCGGGTCCATTCCGGTAGCGATGATCCCTGCTCGGCGGGACCAGGTGGCGAGCGAAAGGCGGGGGCGATGTCCAGGTGCGGCCGGCCTCCGGCGCACGGCCGCTCTCAGACCCCGCGATGTCGTGCGCCGCCACGCGCGGGGTGCCGCCGGTCGGGCCCTGGACCATCCCGCTCCGTTGATCCCCGCTCCGTTGATCCCCGCTCCGTTGATCCCCGCTCCGTTGATCCCCGCTCCGTTGATCCCCGCTCCGTTGATCCCCGCTCCGTTGATCCCCGCTCCGTTGATCCCCGCTCCGTTGATCCCCGCTCCGTAGATCCCCGCTCCGTAGATCCCCGCTCCGTAGATCCCCGCTCCGTCGGTCTGACGCACTCTCGTCAGGCGGTGGTTGGGTGGTGGGCATGACCTCAGAGAAGAAGAGCACTGGATCGACGATCGGCTGGGACTGCGTCGCGCTCGACTGCGCCGACGCGGCAGGGGTGGCGCAGTTCTACGCCGAGCTGCTGGGCGGCCGCGTGGAGGCCGACGCCGAGGGCGACTGGTTCAACGTGCTGTGGGACGGCCCCCGCATCGCGACCCAGCTCGCACCCGGGCACCAGTCCCCTGACTGGCCCCGTGGCCAGCAGCAGGCGCACCTCGACTTCGTCGTCGCCGACATCGCTGTCGCCCACGAGCGGGTGCTCGCCCTCGGTGGCACGGCACTCGATCCTGTCGAGCCGCCGCAGCCGGCGCCGGATCGCGGGTTCCGCGTCTACGCCGACCCGGCCGGCCACCCGTTCTGCCTCTGCCGTCCGGCCCCGGACGCCTGGGGCTGAGGCGGGCCCGCGACCGTCAGCCGAAGTCGAGTCCGTCGAGGGATGCCGACGGCTTCTGGTCGGGGAGGCGCAGCATGCGGAACGAGTTGAGCAATCCCAGCAGACCGGCGAGGAGAGGGACCAGCAGGGCGATCTGGAGCGAGCGGTTGCGGGCTGCGTCGTTGATGGCCAGCACCTCGGCCTCGACCTCGGCCGGCTGGCCAGAGATCTGCTGCTCCAGCTGGGTGTTGCTCATGATCTCGGCGTCGTGCTCGAGGGCCTGGGCGATCTGCTGCTGCTGCGCGGCCGGGATGACGGCGCTGTTCTGCGCCATCTGGGTGAAGCCGACCGACAGCGCAGCGAGCATGAGGCCGCCCGCCATGGCGAGACCGAAGGAGAGCCCGAAGGACCCGGCCGCGGAGTTGACGCCGGCGGCCTCGCTGACGCGCTCCTCTTCCACGGGGGCGAGGGTGTAGTTGTTCAGCTGCGAGACCAGGAGGCCGAGGCCGCAACCGGTGATCGCGAGCGGGACCACGAAGTACCACGCGCTGTCGGCGCGGGGCACGAGCGGGAGGATGATCGCGACACCCAGACTCGTGAGGACGAAGCCGGTGCGGATGATCGAGGCGGGTCGCCGGTTGCCGGCCCGCCGTCCGGCCACGAGGGCTGCCCCGAACATCGTCAGCGACAGCGGAGCCAGCGACAGGCCGGACTGGAGGGCGTTGTACTCGAGGGTCATCTGGAAGTAGAGCGGCAGGGCGATCATGGCGCCGCCCAGAGTGACCTGCTGCAGCAGCTGGCCCGAGACGCCGGCCGTGAAGTTCGGGTGCCGGAACAGGTCCGGATCGAGCAGGGTGACCTGCCCAGCGCGCTTGCGGCGGCGGAGCCACCGGGCCAGGAGCACGAGCGCCGTCGCCCCGACGACGAGGAGCAGGCCGACGTACTGACCCCCCTCCTGCCAGACGAGGATGCCCAGCACCACCCCGCCCATGCCGAGGGCGGACAGGATCGCGCCGACCACGTCGATCTGGCGCGAGCCGGTGTACTCGACGTCCCGGACCAGGCGGATCTGGCTCAGCACGACGACGATGATGAGGACCTCGAGGGCGAAACCGACCCGCCACGACAGGTACGTCGTGACGAACCCGCCGAGCAGCGGGCCGATCGCGGCTGCGATGGCGGCCGAGGCGCCGACGAGCGCGTAGGCCTGCTTCTGGGCCGCGCCGGCGAAGTTGCCGTGGATCAGTGACTGCATCGCCGGCAGGAGCAACGAGGCTCCCAGGCCTCCGATGATCGCCCAGAAGATGATGATCGCCGTGAGGCTCTGCGCGAGCGTCATCGCGAGCGCGCCGACGGCGTACCCAAGCAGGCCCAGGACGTAGGCCCGCTTGCGGCCGATGAGGTCGCCGACCTTGCTGTTGATGAGGATGAAGGCGGCCGAGACGAGCGCCTCGAGCGCGATGGCCGACTGCACCCCGCTGGCCGTCGTGTCGAGGTCGGTGATGACGGCCGAGATCGACACGTTCATCAAGGAGGTGTCGACCACGAGGACGAACATCGCCATGGCCAGCAGGAGCATCAGGCGCCGGCTCCCTGAGGCGTCAGGATCGGAATCGGGTGTGGGGTCCTGGCTCATGTCGCCCTCTCGGTGGCCGAATGGCGTGAGTCTATAGAGGTGGACCCGCCGACGTCCGTTGATCGAGGACGATGCCGAAGCGGTCGGCGAGGGCGGCGCGCACGGCGTCCTCGTCGGCGAGCGCGGTCTCCTCGCGTCGGCCCTGCGTCGTCGTGATGAGCCGGTCGCCGCTCAGGGTGACCCGTCCTGTCGGGGTCAGCACCGATGCGAGGCGCGACCGGGTGAAGTGGCTGTCGGGCGAGGTCTGCTGCCACTCGTTGCGCGCCGCGAAGTCGGTCAGCGGGTGGGGCACCGTCGAGAAGACGAAGCAGTCGCGCCAGTCCTCGCCGTCGTGGCGCTCGCGAGAGACCCACGTGTCGTCGCGCCGCACGAGTCCCACGAGGTGGCCGCGTTCGCGTCGCTCGAAGCCGTTGCGCAACGGGAGCGGCTCGACGAACCCCTCGCCGAACCCGACGTCCGCGAGCACGGGCTCCTCGAGACGGCCACCCGACACGACGAGTGCCAGGTGGTCGAACTCGTCGGTGAGCCCGCCGTCCGCCGTGGCCACGCGCGCGGAGACGAGGTCGACGGCATACCCGAGGCTGCGCAGCAGCAGGGCGAAGAGGCCGTTGAGCTCGTAGCAGTAACCGCCGCGCCGGGCGCCGACGACCTTGGCCAGCAGCGACGCGCGGTCGAGGCGGATCGGCCGGCCGAGCGAGATGTCGAGGCTCTCGAACGGCACGGCCAGCAGGTGCGCGCGGTGCAGCGACGCGAGCGCCGCCAGGGTGGGGGACTCGGGAGCGGCCGCGCCGATGCGCCGGAGGTATGCCGTCGCCTCGGTCGTCGTCAGCGCGTCGGTCGTCGTCGGTGAGGTCACCCGGTCATCCTGCGACCTCGAGCCACCTTGAGGTCAAGCGGGCGCGGGAAGTGGCAGCGTCACGCCGACCATCGTCACGCCGCGCCCGTCCCACTCGTAGGCCGTGCGCTCGAGCAGGTCTCCCGCCGCGGACCGCAGGACGGTCGGGTCGAGCGACGGGGCGTCGAGCGGGCCGCGCTCGAGCACCTGGGTGCCGTCGTCGTAGCGGACGAGGACCTCGAGGCGACGGGGGAGACGCCCCGGCCCGTCGAGCGAGAGCACCCGCGCGACGGCACGCTCGACGCAGCCGTCGAGCACCGCCACGACCTTGGACCTGGTCCGCGTCGCGGGCAGTGACCGGCTCGCGCTGATTGACCTGCGCGGCCCGGGCAGGCGGATCGTCGCGTCGTCGGTGCCGCGCGCGATGGAGACGAGACGCCGGGCCATCGCCGTGGTGACGAGGCGCTTGAGGTCGTCCTCGTCGAGGCCGTGGAGGTCGGCGACGACGAACAGCCCTGCGGCGTGGAGCTTCTCGTAGGTCGTCGGACCGACCCCCCAGAGCTCGTCGAGGCGCAGACGAGGCCGGACCCGCGCCTCGAGCTCGGCGTCGACGACGACGAGGCCATCGGGCTTGGCGCGCCGGCTCGCGAGCTTGGCCATGAGCTTGGTGCGTCCGACTCCGACCGAGACCGGGAGCCCGACCTCGGCACGGGCGGCCGCGCGCAGGGCCACCGCCATCCCGCGCGGATCGCCGTGGTCACGCCCGGTGACGTCGAGGAAGGCCTCCTCGACCGATCCGGGCTCGACGAGGGGCGTGAAGCGGCGGAACACCTCGAACAGCCGGACGGACGCCTCCTCGTAGGCCTCCGCGCGGTAGCCGGTGACGAGCACCTGCGGCCAACGGCGCTGGACCTGCCGCAGCGGCATACCGGCGTGGATGCCGAGCGCTCGTGCCTCGTAGGACGGGCACGCGACGACCTCGTGGGCCACGACCATCGGCCGCCCGCGCAGTGCCGGGTCGTCGCGCTGCTCGACAGCGGCGAAGAACGCGTCGGCGTCGGCGTGCAGGATCACCACCGGCCCAGTCTCCGCCCGGCCACCGACAACCGTCGGCGCTCAGTAGCCGGCGTGGTCGAGCGCCTCGGTCGTCAGCTGCCGACCGAGCTCGATCATCTCCGCGGCCCGGTGGAAGTCGAGGGTCCGCACGGCGTTGGACGGCACGGTGACGAGCACGTCGGGCGGGTTGCTGGCCATCCGGTAGCGCGAGATGAGGGCGCTCATCGTCTCGAACGACATGTTGAGCAGGTCGACGAGCCCGACGTCGGCCGACCGGACGACGAGCGCATCGGTCGGCGTCTGCGGCAGCCGGGCGACGGCCTCCGGCGGGATCGGCTGGTCGTGCTCGACATCGTGGTCGTGGTCGCGGGCGTGCCCGCCGAAGCGGCTCGTGATCGCGCGGACCCGCTCGGACTCGAGCACCTCGGCGGCACTGCGCCGAAGGCGGGTCGTCCACTCCTCGCGCGACACGGGCTCCGACGACTCCTTGACGGGGGTCGTCGGTCCGCCGGTGGCCCGCATGCCCGACAGGGAGACGGCGATCGTGAGGTCCGCCGAGGTCGCCGCGGTCGGCTCGATGGGGATCGGGTTGATGAGACCCCCGTCGACGAGGACCCGGCCGTTGATGACGGCGGGGGTGATGACGCCGGGGATCGCGATGGAGGCGCGGATCGCGTGCTCGACCGGCCCGCGCTGGAACCACACCTCGCGGCGCGCGTTGATGTCGGTCGCGACAGCCGTGTAGGGGATCGGCAGGCTCTCGATCGTCGCGCCGTCGAGGATCTCCCCGACCTTCGCGATGATCCGCTCGGCCCGGATCGCGCCGTTCGGCGAGGTGATGCTGAGGTCGAGCAGCCGCCACACCTCGCGCTGGGTCAGGCTCCGGGCCCACTCGGTGTACGCGTCGAGCCTCCCTGCGGCCGCCACCCCGCCGACGAGCGCTCCCATCGACGTGCCCGCGATCGTCACGATCTCGAAGCCGCGCTCGGCGAGCACCTCGAGCGCGCCGATGTGGGCGTAGCCGCGCGCCCCGCCTGACCCGAGCACGACCGCTACACGCATCCCCTCAGCCACGTCCTCGACGATAGTCCGCGTCCCGGACGGTTCGCGCGCCGGTCAGGACGTCAGGAACCAGATCTCCATCGCGTCGAGCCGCGCCCGGTCGGCGACCATCTCGATGCCGGTGACGAGGTCGCGGTCGTCCACCGTGAAGCGGAAGGCCACCATGGCCTCGCCCCGCAGCGTCCACACGGCGCCGATGCCGCCGTCGAAGGCGGCGAGCCGTGCCGACCTGGCGCCGCCGTTGAACCGCTGGGCCACGGCCTCGGGCCCGCGGAGCACGTCGGGCGAGCCCATCGCGACCGCTGCCTCGTCGGCGCTCAGCACGACGTCGGGGTCGAGCATCTCGAGCAGGGCCGAGAAGTCGCCGCCCCGTGCGGCGGCGAGGAAGGCGGTGACGACCTCGCGCTGCCGGGTGCGGGCCGGCCCGGACTCGGCAGCGTCGGCGGCGCGCACCCGGCGACGGGCGCGGCTCGCGAGCTGGCGGGTCGCTGCGGGGGAGCGGTCGAGGATCTCGGCGATCTGCTCGAACGGCATCCCGAAGAGGTCGTGGAGCACGAAGGCGAGCCGCTCGGCCGGGGCGAGGGTGTCGAGGACGACGAGCAGGGCCAGGCCGATGCTGTCGGCGAGCTCGACCTCGCTCGCCGGATCGGGGGCGGGGCGCGTCGGCTGGGTCGGCGCGGTGCGCACGTCACCACTCGCGACGAGCTCGGCGAGACCGGTGTCCCAGCTGTCCTCACGGCGCGAGCTGCGTGACCGCAGCATGTCGAGGCTGATCCGCCCGACGACGGTCGTCAGCCAGCCCGCGAGGTTGGTGACCTCGGTCGTGTCGCTGCGGCTGAGGCGCAGCCACGCCTCCTGCACGGCGTCGTCGGCGTCCGCGGCCGACCCGAGCACGCGGTATGCCACGGCCCGCAGCCGAGGCCGCTGCTGCTCGAAGTCGCGGGCGAGCCACTGCTCGCGGGTCTCGTCGTCCATCTCGTCACATCCTCCGGTCGTGATCCGTCATAGCACTGACGAGCCGGCGCCACCGGATGTGACACCACCGCTCGACACCCCACCGCGATCACCCACCAGGAGGCCAAGATGTCCGCCGTGAACACCCTCATCTACCCCGTCGCCGACCTCGCCGCCGCGAAGCAGGTCTTCACGACCTTGCTCGGCACGGAGCCGCACACCGACGAGTCGTACTACGTCGGCTACTCCGTCGACGGCCAGGAGATCGCCCTCGACCCGAGCGGCCACCGCAAGGGCATCACCGGTGCGACGCCCTTCTGGTCGGTCGACGACCTCGAGGCGACGGTCGCGGCCCTCACCGCGGCCGGCGCGACCGTCAGCCAGCAGCCGACCGCGGTCGGTGGCGGTCGCACCGTGGCCGTGCTGTCCGACGCCGATGGCAACATGATCGGCGTGATGCAGGGATGACGGCAGACGACGTCGCCGACAGCACCGAGGGCGTATGCCGTCCGCCCGCCGAGGTGCCCGCGTTGCCTCCCGCAACGTCGCGGGACGTGTCCTGGCGTCCGGCGCAGGGGTGCGGATCGGGATCGGCACGACGCGTGACGTCGTCATGGTCGACGGGTCCGTCGACGTGGCCCCGACCACCGCGCTCGAGCCCGCGGAGGCCGACCGTTTCGCCCAGCGGACCGGTTTCGACCCTCGGGAGACCTCGGGTTCGTACCTCTTCTTCCGGGTCGTCCCGAGCCGGATCCAGGCCTGGCGCGAGGAGAACGAGCTGCGCGGCCGCGTCGTGATGCTCGACGGGCGGTGGATCACGTCCGACGAGTGACCGAGGACATCGAGTTCGACTGTGCCACAGTCGAACCCGACTCGGCCACAGGGTGACGGGGCGACTGCTCCGACGGGACGTGACGGCATACGCGATCGGCGTCGGCGACGTCCCGTGACGAGGGGCCGGGAGGGGGTGTCACCGACGCCCCCCGGCCCCTCACGGCTGCCCGCAGCGAGGGGCGGGTCTTGCGCCCCCGCGCTGACCTGTGCAGTATGGAGGTGCAGATGTAAGCGCTTACAGAGCCGGGGAGACCCGGTCAGGGGCCTGGTCGCGACACATCACTCAACGACGAGACGCGAGAGGTGGGACCCATGGCGACAGCACGCAAGCACCCGGACGGCGCGGCCTCGGCGGGCGCCACCATCTACTCCGTCGCCGAGCGCGCCGGCGTCTCGATCGCCACCGTCTCCCGCGTCCTCCAGGGCGCCGGCACCGTGTCGTCGACGACGGCCCAGAAGGTCCTCGACGCCGTCGAGCAGCTCAACTACGTGCCTCTCGGCGCCGCCCGCAGCCTCGCCGTGCGCCACCACGAGGCACACGGTCTCGTGCTGCCGGAGCTCACCGGTCCCTACTACTCCGAGCTGCTCATGGGCTTCGAGTCGCGGGCCGCCGAGCTCGGCCAGAGCGTCACCCTGATGCTCACCGACGGCAAGGCCGACCTCGCTCGCGCCGTGCGCCAGCTCGCCACCCGCGTCGACGCCATCGCCGTGCTCGGCTCGGCCGCCATGCCGCCCGCCGTCGCCCGGGCCCTGCACGGCCAGAAGCCCGTCGTCATCATCGCGGGCACGCCCCAGGAGGGCATCGAGAGCGTCCGCGCCGAGAACGCCCACAGCGCCGAGCAGCTCACCGAGCACGTGCTCGCCCACGGCCGCACGCGCCTCGTCTTCGTCGGTGACCCCGAGGGCGCACCCGACATCGCCGAGCGCCACGCCGGCTTCGTCGCCGCCCACCGGGCGCGCGGCCTCCAGCCCGCAGCCCCCGTCCGCGTCCCGTTCCGCGAGGGGGAGGGCGAGGCCGTCGCCGAGCGCATCCTCGCCGGCGAGCTCGAGGCCGACGCCCTCGTCTGCGCCAACGACGAGCTCGCCCTCGCGATCATGAGCCACCTCCAGGACGCCGGCCGCGACGTCCCCGGCGAGATCGCCGTCGTCGGCTGGGACGACGTCATGACGTCCCGCTACGTGCGCCCCGGGCTCACCACCGTGCGCCAGCCCGTCCACGAGCTCGGCGTCATCGCCGCCGAGCGCCTGCACCAGCGGGTCTCCGGCGCACTGCCGCGGCTCGAGCCGCAGGTCCTGCCGACGGAAGTGGTCATCCGCGGGTCCTGCGGCTGCCCCACCCGCTGAGCGCGACCCGCCAGGCATCTCCACCGCCATCCCCCTGCCCCCGTCCGTTCCTCCCCAAACCCCGACACCGATGTCGGAGACACCCGAGAAAGTGAGACACCGATGAGACGCACCACAGCCATCACGGTCGCGTGCATGACTGCCGCGGCCCTCACCGTGACCGCCTGCGGTCGCAGCGCCGAGAACGGTGGCACCACCGCCGGTCAGACAGGCGCCGCGGTCAGCACCGGCAAGGCCACCGGCACGATCACCGTCTGGGCGATGGGTGCCGAGGGGGACAACCTGCCCAAGCTGACGAAGGACTTCGAGGCCGCCAACCCCGGCGTCAAGGTCCAGGTCACGGCCATCCCGTGGGATGCCGCGCACGACAAGTTCACGGCCTCGATCGCCTCCGGCAACACGCCGGACGTCGCCATGGTCGGCACCACGTGGATGGGCGAGTTCGCGAGCAGCGACGCCATCGACCCGACGCCGGCGCAGATCGACACGTCCGCCTTCTTCGAGGGTGCGCAGAAGACCACCGAGGTCAACGGCACGTCCTACGGCATCCCCTGGTACGTCGAGACCCGCGTCCTCTTCTACCGCACCGACCTCGCCAAGAAGGCCGGCTACGACAGCGTGCCCACCGACGCGCAGGGCCTCAAGGACATGGCCAAGGCCATGCAGACCAAGGCCGGCGCGCAGTACGGCATCGGCCTCCAGGCCGGTGGCGAGGGCTCGTGGCAGACCCTCATGCCGTTCGCCTGGAGCGACGGCGCCGACCTCACGAAGGACGGCGGCAAGGCGTACAACTTCGACAGCCCCGAAATGGTCAAGGCCGCGAAGTACTACCAGTCGTACTTCACCGACGGCATCTCCAACAAGAGCGCCCCGGCGACCCCGACGACCGAGCCCGACTTCGCGAGCGGCAAGGTCCCGATGTTCATCTCCGGCCCGTGGATGATGTCCGCGGTCGAGAAGGTCGGCGGCGCCGGCTTCAAGGACAAGTACAACGTCGCCCCGATCCCCGCCGGCTCGGCCGGGTCGTCGTCGTTCGTCGGTGGCTCGAACTTCGTCGTCTTCAAGAACACGAAGAACCGCGACACCGCCTGGAAGTTCGTCCAGTGGCTCGCCGACCCCAAGGTCCAGTCGAAGTGGTACACCATCTCGACCGACCTCCCGTCGGTCAAGAGCGCCTGGCAGGACCCCGCGCTCGCCTCGGACAAGAAGCTCGCCGTCTTCGGCAAGCAGCTCGAGACCGCCAAGGCGCCGCCGTCGTTCCCGACGTGGGAGCAGGCCGTCAAGGGACTCGACACCGAGATGGAGAAGATCACCAAGACCGGCGAGGACCCGGCCACCGGACTCAAGACGGCCCAGCAGCAGGCCGAGTCCATCGGCACGGGAATGTGATCCGATGACCGCCCAGACCGGCACGACCGGGTCCCCCGCCGGACCCGTGACGCCACCTCCGGTCACCGCTCCGGGACGACCCACGAACGGGTCGTCCCGGGGGGCGGGCGACGGAGGCTCCCCCGGCCGGGTCGGATCGGCCCGCCGTCGGGAGGGGCGGGCGGCCTGGATCCTCGCGATCCCCTTCTGCCTGCTCTTCCTCGCCTTCACCGCCTGGCCGGTGGTCCAGTCGCTCTTCATGAGCATCACGGACACCAAGGCCCGCGACCTGCGACACCCCTTCAGCGTCAACATCGTCGGCCTCGACAACTTCACCAAGGCCTTGTCGGACCCGACCTTCCGCAAGGCCGCCGGCAACACGGCGTACTTCGTCCTCGTCGGTATGCCGCTGACGCTCGTCGTGGCGCTCGCGGCTGCGGTCGCGCTCGACAAGGGGATCACCCGCTTCCGCGCGGTGTTCCGCCTCGGCTTCTACATGCCGGTCATCACCTCGATCGTCGCGGTGGCCGTCGTGTGGCGCTTCCTCCTGCAGGACCCGGGCGGTCTCATCAACACCGCCCTCGGGTGGTTCGGCATCACCGGTCCCAACTGGCTCGGTGACCCGAACTGGTCGATGCCGGCGCTCATCATGATGGCCTCGTGGCGCAACTTCGGTACGGCGATGATCATCTTCCTCGCGGGGCTGCAGGCCGTGCCGGCCGAGCTGCACGAGGCGGCCGCCATCGACGGCGCCAACGCCTGGAAGCGGTTCCGCCACGTCACGATGCCGCTGCTGCGACCGACCCTGCTCTTCGTCATGGTCACGACGGCCATCGGCTACCTCCAGTTCTTCGAGGAGCCGTTCGTCATGACCAAGGGCGGCCCACTGGACAGCACGATCTCGCTGTCGATGTACACCTACCAGCAGTTCGGCTTCGGCAACTACGGTCTCGCGTCGGCGATGAGCTACATCATCTTCGTCGTCATCGCGATCGTCACGGCCCTGCAGTTCCGCCTGCTCCGAGAGAGGACCTGACATGTCCGTCGACACCGCACCGCGGCCGACCGGGCCGACCGGGCCGACCGGGCCGACCGCTCCGGCCCCGGCACCGAAGGCGAAGGCGAGCAGGACCGGGTCCGGCATGGTCGGCTCGAGCCAGGGCAGCCGCTGGTGGCTCTACGTGCTGCTGACCGTCGCGCTCGTCGCCGTCATCGCACCGTTCGTCTGGATGGTGCTCGGCAGCTTCAAGGGTGAGGGCGAGCTGCGCCAGATCCCGCCGACGTGGCTGCCCGAGAGCGCCTCGCTCGACAACTACACGCAGCTGTTCAGCAAGCTGAACTTCGGGCAGTTCTTCACGAACTCGATCGTCGTCGCCGTCGTCGTGACGGCCGGCAACCTCGTCTTCTGCTCGATGCTCGGCTACGCCTTGGCGATGCTCGACTTCAGGGGCAAGAAGGCGATCTTCATCGCGGTCATGGGCACGCTCATGATCCCGGGCGTCGTGACCTTCGTGCCGCTCTTCGTGCTCGTCGCGAACGCCGGACTCGTCAACACCCTGCCCGGCCTCTTCCTGCCGTTCCTCGTCAGCCCGTTCGGCGTCTTCCTCATGCGCCAGTTCATCCTCGGGCTGCCGAGGGACCTGCTCGACGCGGGCCGCGTCGACGGCGCGGGCGAGCTGCGGATCTTCTGGAAGATCATCCTGCCGCTCTGTGGCCCCGCCCTCGCGACGCTGGGCATCCTCACCTTCCTCGGCAGCTGGAACAACTTCCTGTGGCCGCTCGTCGTGGCGCAGTCCGAGGACATGTACACCCTCCCGGTGGCCCTGGCCCTCTACTCGACGGGGCAGAACAGCACGAACTACGGACTGCTGCTCGCCGGCGCCACCGTCGTCATCATCCCGATCCTCGTCGTCTTCCTCATCTTCCAGAAGCGCTTCATCGAGGGCATCGCCACCACCGGCCTCAAGTAGGCCTCCCACCCCGGAAACAGGAGCACTGCACCATGTCCGAGAAGAAGCTCTACACCCCCAGCCGTCGCTCGATGCTCGTCGGGGGCGCGGCCTCCGTCGCCGCCTTCGCGCTCGCTCCGACGGCGTCCGCGTCGACGACCGGCGCGCGCCAGGCGCCCGCCTTCCTGCGGTCGACGGGCTCGAATGCCGTCCGCTCCCTCGAGAGCGCCACGGTGCGCACGTGGGCCGCCGACACGTGGCGCAGCCTCGTCGCGATGACCGACCCGAGGACCGGCCTGCCGGCCGACAACATCCCCGCGTCGCTCGCCGACGGCGACCGTTCGGGCTACACGTCGCCGACGAACATCGGTGGCTACCTCTGGTCGACCGTCGTCGCCCGCGAGCTCGGCATCATCACCCGTGGCGAGGCGTCGGCCCGCCTCATCCGCACGCTCAAGACGGTGGAGCGGATGGAGCACCACACGCCGAGCGGCATGTACTACAACTGGTACGACGAGGCGACCGCCAGGGCGCTGCACACATGGCCGGACTCGGGCGACAAGGTCGTCCCCTTCTGCTCCAGCGTCGACAACGGCTGGCTCGGCGCAGCGCTGCTCGTCGTGGCCGGCTCCGACCGGGCCGCCGCCCCGTGGGCGAGGCGGATCTTCGACCGGATGCGCTGGGACTCCTTCTACAACGACAACAGCGACCCCGCGCACCAGGTGCGACCGGGAGGCCTCATCCACGGCGGCTTCTACCCCTACGAGGACGGTCGCCCCGGCGGCACCTACCAGGGCACCCACATCGGCGGCGACCCCGTGTGGCTCACGACGCACCACTACGACACGACGGTGTCGGAGACCCGCATCACGAGCTACCTCGGCATCATCACCGGCCAGGTCCCGGCGAAGCAGTACTTCGCGATGTGGCGCACCTTCCCCGCGACGTGCGACTGGTCGTGGCACGAGATGCAGCCCGTCGGCGAGAACCGCACGTACTACGGCCTCGACGTCTACGAGGGTGCGTACACCCACCGCGGCATGCACATCGTGCCCGGCTGGGGCGGCTCGATGTTCGAGGAGCTCATGCCCGACGTCTTCGTCGACGAGGCCGCCTGGGCGCCCCGTTCGTGGGGTCGCAACCACCCGCTCCACGTCCGGGCGCAGCGGGAGCACGGGCTCATCGACGCCGGCTACGGCTACTGGGGCTTCAGCCCGTCGAGCAACCCCAAGGGCGGCTACCGGGAGTACGGCGTCGATGCGCTCGGGCTCAACCCGACGGGCTACATGTCCGACCAGGAGAGCACGAACTACGACCCCGGCTTCGGTGACTGCCGTGCGGCGACGAACCCGAGCCCGACCTACGGCGACGGCGTCGTCACGCCGCACGCGGCGTTCCTCGCGATGATGCACGAGCCGGACGAGGCGTTCACCAACCTCGCCAACCTCAAGGCCGACTTCCACTCCTACGACCGCGGTGGCTTCTTCGACGCCGTGGCCGTCCGGTCGGGGACCGTCGCCCGCCGCTATCTCTCGCTCGACCAGGCCATGGTCATGGGCGCCGCGGGCAACGTGCTGGGCAACGACGTCCTCCGTCGCGCGTTCAGCACCACGGCGGTCGAGCGCGCCCTGCGCCCGGTCATCGGCGTCGAGGAGTTCGGCGCGAGCCCGATCGCCTGACCCGCGTAGGAACTTCCCTCACCGACGAAAGGCACACCCGTGCGCCCCGAGCTCTCCACCTCCGAGGACGGCGTCGCCTACCGCGACCTCAACGGCAACGGCCGGATGGATCCCTACGAGGACCCACGCCTGACCGTCGACGAGCGGGTCGAGGACCTGCTCGGCCGGCTCTCCCTCGAGGAGAAGGTCGGTCTGATGTTCCAGACCGTCATCGAGGCCGGTTCGGACGGCACGGTGCTCGAGCACCCGGGCACCATCAGCAAGTCCCCGACGAGCACCGTCGTGCTCGACAAGCACCTCAACCACTTCAACATCCACGCGCTCGACGACCCGCGGATGGCCGCCCGGTGGAGCAACGCGCTGCAGTCGCTCGCCGAGCGCACGCCACACGGCATACCCGTGACGGTGTCGACCGACCCGCGGCACGCGTTCATCGAGAACGTCGGGGTCTCCTTCTCCGCGGGCGCGTTCTCGCAGTGGCCCGAGCCGCTGGGGCTCGCGGCGCTGCGCGACGCGGACGCGGTGCGGCGCTTCGCCGACATCGCCCGCCAGGAGTACGCCGCCGTCGGCATCCGGGCCGCCCTGCACCCGACGCTCGACCTCGCGACCGAGCCGCGCTGGGCGCGCCAGGCCGGCACCTTCGGCCAGGACCCCGACCTCGTGACCGAGCTAGGAGTGGCGTATCTCAAGGGTTTCCAGGGAGATTCGCTCGGCGCGGCCAGTGTCGCGTGCACGAGCAAGCACTTCCCCGGCGGCGGTCCGCAGAAGGACGGCGAGGACGCGCACTTCCCCTACGGCCGCGAGCAGGTCTATCCCGGTGGGCGTTTCGCCGACCACCTCAAGCCGTTCCCGCCGATCATCGCGGCCGGCACCGCGGGGATCATGCCGTACTACGGGATGCCGGTCGACCTCGTCGTCGACGGCGTCGAGATCGAGCCGATCGGCTTCGGCTACAACAAGCAGGTCGTCACCGGCCTGCTCCGCGACAAGCTCGGCTACGACGGCGTCGTCGTCACGGACTGGGAGCTCGTCAACGACAACCACGTCGGCGACCAGGTGCTCCCGGCGCGCGCGTGGGGCGTCGAGCACCTCGACCCGCACGGCCGCATGGAGCTGATCCTCGAGGCCGGTGCCGACCAGTTCGGCGGCGAGGAGTGCGTCGACATCCTCCTCGACCTCGTTGCCCAGGGTCGGGTCACCGAGGCCCGCGTCGACGAGTCGGCGCGCCGCATCCTCGCGGTGAAGTTCCGGCTCGGGCTGTTCGACGACCCCTACGTCGACGAGGACGCCGCCGCCACGACCGTGGGCCGGGGTGACTTCCGCGAGGAGGGGTATGCCGCCCAGGCCCGTTCGGTGACCGTGCTGCACAACGAGGACGATCGGCTCCCGCTCGAGCAGGGCCTGCGCATCTACGCCGAGCGCGTCTCGCCCGAGGCGGTCGTGCGGCACGGCAAGCTCGTCGACCGGCCCGAGGATGCGGACGTCGCCGTCGTGCGGCTCACCGCGCCCTTCGACCCGCGGTCGGACCTCTTCCTCGAGTCGTGGTTCCACCAGGGCTCGCTCGACTTCCCGCCCGGCCTCGTCGCCCGGCTCGAGCGGATCGCCGCCGTCTGCCCGCTCGTCGTCGACGTCGTGCTCGACCGGCCGGCCGTCGTCACCCCGCTGCTGCGCTTCGCGTCGGCCGTCGTCGGCAGCTACGGCAGCAGCGACGACGCCCTCCTCGACGCCGTCACCGGCACCATCGCCCCCGAGGGGCGGCTGCCCTTCGACCTCCCGCGGTCGATGGACCAGGTGCGGGCGCACGGCGAGGACGTGCCGGGCTACGACGACCCGCTCTTCGCCTTCGGCCACGGCCTCACGATCTGAGGCGTGTTCGGGGCGGTCAGCCGGTGTAGCCCTCGACGGTGCGCTCGGAGCGCACCTCGGCGCCGTCGGGGTCCTGGCCGAACTCGCGCCGCGCCCGTCGCTGGCGCAGCAGGTCCCAGCACTGGTCGAGCTCGACCTCGACGCTGCGTAGTCGGGCGTGCTCCTCGTCGACGGTGATGTCGCCGGCCTGCAGGGCGGAGCGCAGCCGGTGCTCCTCGTCGATGAGCGAGCCGATGCGGTCCTGGATCGAGGGGTCGTCAGCCATGGGGCCACGATCGCACGGCCCCACGGGCGCCGTCGAGGGCTAGCATGTGGACAGTGACCACATTCGCGCTCGTCCCCGGTGCCGGTGGCGCCGCCTGGTACTGGCACCGGGTCGTGCCGCTCCTCGAGGACGCCGGCCACGAAGCCGTCGCCGTCGAGCTGCCCGCCGACGACCCGGAGGCTGGGCTGCCGGAGTATGCCGCCCTCGTGACCTCTGCGGTCGACGGCCGTGACGACGTCGTGGTCGTCGGGCAGTCGATGGGCGGCTTCACCGTGCCGATGGTCGCCGCGCGGCGGCCCGTGGCCGGCATCGTCCTGCTCAACGCCATGGTCCCGCTGCCGGGCGAGACCGCCGGGGCGTGGTGGGACGCCGTGCGGTGCGAGGAGGCCCGGGTCGCGGCGGCCCGCGCCGGTGGGTGGAGCGAGGAGTTCGACCTCGACACGTACTTCCTCCACGACGTCGACCCGGCGGTCGCGGCGAGTGGCGAGGAGCACCAGCGTCCCGAGGCCGAGCGTGCCTTCGAGACCCCCTGCGCCATCGAGGCCTGGCCCGACGTCCCGACCCGCGTCGTCGCCGGCGCCGACGACCGCTTCTTCCCGGTCGACCTCCAGCGTCGCGTGGCGCGCGACCGGCTGGGACTCGACCTCGACGTCGTGCCCGGCGGGCACCTGGCCGCGCTCTCGCACCCGGCCGAGCTCGCGGCATACCTCATGGCTTCCGGCGGAGATCGGGAGTAGGACTGGGGGTATGGGACGACCCGTGCTCGGCGTGCTCTACGCGCTCGTGATGGTGGCCGTCGTCGTGGCCGTCGACGTCCTCTTCTTCCGGGACCACGTGTGGGCGCGGCTCATGGTCAACGTGGGCATCGTCCTCGTGTTCGGGGCCTTCTACTTGCGGTTCTTCCGGTCCGTGTGACCGCGCCGCACGACGGGTGAGCGAGGTGCCCGCGTGCGAGGCTGGGCCCGTGATCGACGACTTCGCCAAGGCGTACCTCCACGACAACCTGCGATGGGTCCGGGCGTCCCTGCTGCAGAAGCTGGACGGGGTCTCGGAGTACGACGCACGCCGACCCCTGACGACGACCGGCACCAACCTGCTCGGCCTCGTCAAGCACCTCACGCTGTCCGAGGCGCGCTACCTCGGCGGCATCGTGGGCCGGCCCTTCCCCGAGCCGCTGCCGCAGTTCGACGACCCGGGTTTCGTGAGCCGCGACCAGCTGTGGGTCAGGGTGGACGAGTCGCGGGCCGAGGTCGTCGAGCGCTACCGCCGCGCCTGCGCCCACGCCGACGCGACGATCGAGGCGCTGCCGATCGACGCGCCCGGCCACGTGCCGTGGTGGCCGCGACCGGACGTCATGCTCTTCAACCTCATGGTGCACGTCCTCACCGAGACCAACCGTCACGTCGGCCACGCCGACATCCTCCGGGAGCAGGTCGACGGCGTCGTCGGCGACGACCCGGTGTCGACGAGCGACGACGCGGCCGACTGGGCGGCCCACCGCGAGCGCGTCGAGCAGGCCGCGCGCGCAGCGGGATCCGGCGCCTGAGCCCTAGGGGCTGACGCCGGTCCCGGCTGCTCTTGCGCCGACCTTGCGGCATTCCTGCTGCATATCGCGGCTGCCCTTGCGGCGACCTCGACACACTGGGGCAGCGGCGCCAGTACCGGCGCCGTCACGTGACCGACCGTCCCCGGAGGACCGCCCATGTCAGCCCCCGCCCAGGCGCGCCGCACGCTGCTCGGTCGTGCCGTCCTGGTCGCGGTGGGAGCCGGCGCCGTCGTCCTCGGGGCCCAGTCGATGGAACCGGCGCCCACCCCGGCGCCACGCGCAACGGCGGCCGTGAGCAGCGCACCGGCCGCGCCGGTCACGCCTCGAGCGGCGGAGAGCGACCTCGTGGACGCCAGCGTCTCCACGGGCCTGCGGCCCGTCACCCGGGCGCTCGGCGCCGTCGTGGCCGGACAGCAGTCGTGGGTGCGGATCCCGTGGACGACGGACGCCCCCGTCTGCTCGGTGGCCGTGACGGTGACGGCAGACGGTGCCGACGTCGGCTACCCGGTCAACACCGGCGGCTACTCCTCCTTCTACCGGCAGGACCGTCTCGCGGCATCCGTCCACGACTACACCGCCGTGCGCTTCCTCGTGCCGGCCTTCTCTGCCGCGAAGGTGGTCACGGCCGACGTCACGGCGAGCTACACGACGACGAGCGGCGCGGGCGCCGCGGGCGCCACGGGCAAGGCGGGCACGGCCGCCAGGGCCTCCACGCCCTGCGTCGGCACGAGCGTCACCCGGACCTACCGCGTCACGCTCCCGGTCCAGCCTCCGTCGGCCGCCCCCGCGGCCGCCCTGGCCGACCCGGCTGCGGCGACGTCGAGCTCGGCCGACTGAGCGCTCCGGCTCAGCCGGGGGTCGCCGCCGGGCGGTGCCGACGGGCCGGGACCCCGAGCGTCGTCTCGCGCGCCTCGAGCGTCCACGCCACCTCGACCTCCTCGGCGTCACCGCGCTCGCCGTCGATGCGGCGTGACAGCAGCTCGAGCGCGGCTCGCGCCAGGCCGGTGAGGTCGGGCGAGATCGTCGTGACCGTCGGGTTGGAGTAGCGGGTCTCGGCGATGTCGTCGAACCCGACGATGGCGACCTCGCCCGGCACGTCCACGCCGGCCTCGACGCAGGCGCGCAGAGCGCCGATGGCCATGAGGTCGTTGAAGCAGAAGACGGCGTCGGGGGGCTCGGGCAGCGCGAGCAGCCGTTGCATCGCGGCGTGGCCGTCGGCGCGCTCGAAGTGGGGAACGCCGATGACCAGGTCGGGGTCGTAGGGGAGGCCGGCGCCCTTGAGCGCCTGGCGGTAGCCGCGCAGGCGAGCGGAGGCGGTGCCCCTCATCGTCTCGCGCCCAACGGCTGCGATGCGCCGGCGTCCTTGCGCCACAAGGTGTTCCGTGGCAGCTCTCGCGGCAGCGACGGAGTCGACCGCGATGTGGTCGAAGCCCGGGGGGACGGTCCGTTCGCCGAGCAGCACCATGGGCAAGATGTCAGCGCGCCGGCTGATCTCATCGGGGGAGAGGGCGAGCGGCGAGAAGATGACGCCGTCGATGACGTGCGAGCGCATGCCTTCGAGGACGACGCGCTCGGCGTCGGCGTCGCCTCCTGTCACGTCGAGCAGGACGATGAAGCCGAGGGCGGCCGCCTCCTCGGTGATGCGCGCCGCGAGCTCGGCGAAGTAGGGCGAGTCCATCGCCGGCACGGCGAGGGCGAGGAACCCGGCGCGGCCGTGCTTGAGGCTGCGCGCCGACAGGTTGGGGCGGTAGTGCAGCTCGGCCATGGCGGCCTCGACGCGCTCGCGCGTGCTGGCCTTCACGTGGGGGTGGTGGTTGAGCACGTTGGAGGCGGTCTTGACCGACACTCCCGCACGCTCCGCCACGTCCCGCAGCCGCGCCGCCAACCGTGCCTCCGTCCGTGCGGAGCCCTGTCCGGCCCCTGAGTGAGTGCCCCTGAGTGACTGCCCCTGAGTGCACCCGTGTGCCCCGTCGAGGAACAGGCTAGCGCTCGACGAAGCCGTTCGTGGTGACCTCAGGCCGCCTCTGTGCCCTATTCGGTAACCGTTGGAATCCAGAGCCCGGACGCGCAGAGGTAGCCGTTTCATCCACCGTGGGACCCCGATGCCGACAGGCCGGTGCGACGTCACCGGGCGTCGACGACTCGGACCGCTCCGATGTCGGCGATCGGTCACGCCACCCGGCGACGCGGCTGCCGTCCGGCTTGTGACGTCTGCGGTGTATCAACCACCTCAGGCGAGGCTCTGAGTGTCAGGGGAAACGGTGCGGGGCAGGGGGGCTGCCCCGCACCACACCCCGAATCGCTTGGGCGGCTGGCCCGTTGAGGTACGTTAACCGCCATCAGGGCCCGGGATCGCAGACCTGATCAGTCGCGAGCCGGGCCCTCAGGCGTGCTCTTCAGGCGTGCCCTGGCCCGTCAGGCCGGCCGGCTCAGGTGCGGGCCTCGGCGAGCACCTTGCCGGTGCCGGTGCGCACCTCGAGCGCTTGGATCTCATTGGGTCGCAAGGCCGTCGCGCCGGTGACGCGGGAGTAACCGGCGGGGGTCGCCCGCCACGACGCGGCGCTCGTCGCCTTGCCGCTCCGGTCGATGACCCAGAGGGCCAGCTCACCGTTGGTCGGCATGTCCTCGCAGTTGACGTCGAGCTGGGTGCCCCAGCCGCGCGTCACGAGGGCGATGTCGATGCGGACCTGGCTGCCCGCGACGGCGGCCGCAGCGACGTGCGTCGTCGGCAGTGTCGGTGTGGTCGGTGTCAGCAGCTGCGGACCGAGCCAGGCGCCGGCGGCGAAGAGCACGACCGCGGCCGCGGCGGCCACGACGGACATCCACGTGCGACGCCGGCGGCGGCGTCGGCCGACCTCGCCGAGCAGGGTGACGAGGTGCTCGTCGTCGTGGTCGGTCATGAGGGGAGCGGGCACGGCGACGGGGGTGTCGCTGAGGTGCGGACCACCCTCGGGGCCGGCGAGGTCGAGCAGACGCGGCATCCCGGAGACCTGGCCGAGCTCGGTCTGGCACTGCCGGCACGCGCGCAGGTGCTCGCTGAAGGCGCGGTGGTCGTCGTCGGACAGGCCACCGAGCACGTACGCGCCGAGCAGCACGTGCAGGTCGTCCGATCCGGTGGTCATCTCGTCACTCCCATCTCGTCGAGGATGACGCGCAGGTTGCGCACGGCGTAGTAGGCCCGCGACTTCACGGTGCCCTCGGGCACCCCGACGCGGATGGAGGTCTCGGCGACGGTCAGGCGTTCGAAGTAGAGGTAGCGCACGATCTCTCGGTGGTTGGTCTGGAGGCGGCCGAGGGCTTCCTCGACGAGCACCTGGTCGAGGGCGCGGTCGAGGGCGGAGTCCGCCTCGGCCACGTCGACGAGCTGCGCCTGCTGGGGGCGCCGGCCGGCGGCACGGTGCTGGTCGACGATGAGGTGGCGGGCGGTCGTGATGAGGTAGGCGCGCAGGTTGTCGGCCTCGGGTGCCTGCTTCCACACGCGCAGGATGACCTCCTGGACGATGTCCTCGACCCGGTTGGCGTCGCTCGTCGCGCGCCAGACGACACGCCGCAGCATCGGCCCGTGCTCGCGGTAGATCTCAGCCACCGCCTCGTCGTCCAGCGGCATCCCGCAGCCACCTCCTCACTGGTGCTCCACCGTCCAGAGACGCCTGCGCGGCGCGTCAGGTTCACTCTGTCGACCCCTGAACCGTCTCACGCCGGGAGACGTATCCGACATGGACGCCACCCGGGCGTCGAGATCGAGGAGGTCATCATGATGCGAACCCGATCCATCAGCACGACGGCGCTCGCCGCCGCGGTCCTGGTGCTCACGACGGCCTGTGGGTCGTCGACTCCCGACCCTGCCAGCCCGGCAGCCCCGTCACCGTCGGCCTCCACGTCCGCCGGAACTGCGGCCGGAGGTGGCGGCGCCGAGGTCGCCGAGCTCAAGACGGCGAGCTCGTCCCTCGGGACGATCGTGACGGACGGCAAGGGCATGACGCTCTACATGTTCGACAAGGACACGAAGGGTGGCGCGACGAGCGCCTGCACGGGTCAGTGCCTGGCGGCCTGGCCACCGGCCCTCATGGGTGCGGCCGCGCCCACGGCGTCCGGGGTCACCGGCACGGTCGCGGCGATCGACACGCCGGACGGCAAGAAGCAGCTCACCCTGGGTGGATGGCCGCTGTACTACTGGGCCAAGGACACGAAGCCCGGTGACGTGACGGGGCAGGCGGTCAAGGACGTGTGGTGGGTGCTCGACGCCGCCGGGACACCGATCAAGACCAAGTCCTAGAACCTTCGGGCGGGGCCGGGTCGGCCTAGCGTGGGGCCATGTGCCCCGCCGACCTGCCGAACCCGGCCCAGCACCCCGTCACCGGCGGCCTCTTCCTGTCGCCGGTGCCCGCGGGCTCGGGCTGGCCGGGTGACCCGGCCACGTCCGAGACACCGGTCGCGGCCACCCCTGCGCAGGTGCGCCGACTCGCCACGGGTGCGGACGGCATACGCGAGCTCGATGCGCGCATCAGCGTGTGCCGCGCGTGCCCGCGGCTCGTCGCGTGGCGCGAGTCGGTGGCGACGGAGGGACGTCGCGCGGCGTTCGCCGACCAGCCGTACTGGGGGCGCCCCGGGCCCTCCTTCGGGGACCCGGACGCGGAGGTGCTCGTCGTCGGCCTGGCCCCGGCGGCCAACGGCACCAACCGGACCGGTCGGATGTTCACCGGCGACCGCTCCGGCGACTGGTTGTATGCCGCCCTCCACCGAGGTGGGTACGCGAGCCAGCCCACGTCGGTGGCCTCGGGCGACGGGCTCGTGCTGACGGGCCTGCGCATCGTCGCCGCCGTCCGGTGCGCCCCGCCCGCCAACAAGCCCACGACCGAGGAGAAGTCGACGTGCGCGGCGTGGCTCGACCGGGACCTCGAGCTCTCCGAGCCGCGGCTGCGCTCGATGCTCGCTCTCGGGTCGATCGCCTGGGACGCGGCGCTCGGGGCGGCCCGCCGCCGGGGGTGGGACGTGCCGAGACCCAAGCCGAGGTTCGGCCACGGTGCCGAGGCGGTGCTGGCGACCGACACCGGGCGGCGGGTGCGACTCGTCGGCAGCTACCACGTGAGCCAGCAGAACACCTTCACGGGCAAGCTCACCGAGGCGATGCTCGACGAGGTCATCGCGCGTCTCTGACTGGCGCGCCGTCGTGCTCGACGTGCCGGTCGGGGACATCAGGGCCCGGCTCGACGCCGTGAGGGCGTTGAGGACGGATTTGCCCGCCGGGCACCGCGGACCGCGGCTGGACCTGGGGTGTCGCGGCCGGCATCGGCGTGACCTGGGTGCGTGAGGACGTGCGCGGGACCGGGCTGGGGGAGCGGCTGCTCGCCGACTTCGAGTCCGAGGCGCGGCGCGGGGCTGCAGCCACGTCTTCGTCACGTCGTTCACGTTCCAGGCTCCCGGCTTCTACGAGAAGCAGGGCTATCGCGAGATCTTCCGCTGGGAGGGCGTGCCCACGGCGGACGCGGCCGACGTGCATTTCGCAAGGAGCTGTGACCATCAGGCCACGCAGCCGAAGGCCCAGTGAGTGGCCATGACGTCACCGTAGGAGCGGATGCGGACGTGCGGCGTCCTCGACGCCAGGCGGGAGTCGGCGGCGCTGAGGAGGGGCGACGATGTGCGGCCGGCGGTCATGGGCGAGGGTGGGGGTGTGGAGCCACGCAGCGTTCGCCCGTACATCGTCGCCCTCGGCCTGCTCTGGATCGTCCCAGCCGTCCTCGTGCTCGTGCTGCACCTGACGCTCCCGGACTACAACGCCTCGGGGCAGTGCACGGGTCTCGGCTTCGGCTGCACCCCGACCCCCGCGGACACGGTGCTGTTCCTCGGCTATGTGGCCGCGCTGCCGCTCTTCCTCCTCGGCATGGTGGCCTGCCTCGTCATCGCCGTCGTCCGCGGCCGTCGTGACCGGCGCGCCGCCGGCCGCGACGAGGGCAGGACTGCTGACCGCCCCGAGGACGTCGACCCCCAGGGCTGACGCCGTCGGCGCGTCGATGTCAGAGGCCGTCGACGAGCAGCAGGGGGTCGATCCCCAGGACTGCGAGCATCCCGGCCGTGGCCAGCGCACCGGTGACCACGGCGATCAGCAGAGCCGTCAGCACCCGGGGCCACGCGGCGGCCCGCGTCCGGCGGGCCAGTCGCGACAGGCCCAGCGCGCCGAAGACGTTGGTGCCGATGCCGACCGCCAGCGCCAGCTCGTAGCGGTCGACGTCCGGCCCGTCGACCGAACCGAGCCCCGCGACGGAGGTGAAGCCGAAGGTCAGGGCGTGCTTGACGAGCAGCGCGAGGGCCAGACCGACCAGGAACGCCGTCGTCAGGACGCCGATGGCCAGTGACCACCACGGCAGGCTGAGTCCCCACCGACCCTCCGCCGACTCTGCCGCGGCCATGGGCGCCATCCTCGCGGCTCGCTGTCGTGGACCGCGTCCGTAGGCGTACTCGACCTATGCGGTCGGGTGCCCTCAGTGGTGACGCGCATAGCCGAGGAGCTCGGGGCAGGGCGCGCACGACCGCCTGCCGTGGGAAGGGGTGCTCGTCCTGCGAGAAGACGTCGGCCAGCCCGAGGACCGCTCCCGGCTCCCGAACCTGTGTGGCATCGAGCAGAGCGATGGGTGATGATCGTGGTGACTCGCTGATCCGCCGACGTGTCAGCCTCATCGCACGACAGGGGAGTTGAGGTCCACATGTCCGACGTCTCAGCCAGAGCACTCAGGGGCCGTTTGCGCTCGTTCTTCGACCGGGGCGGCTTCTGGCGGCTCGTGCCCCTCGTCGTCGTCTACCTTGCCATCTACCTCGGCGCGGGCCTGCTCGCGTCGAGGGTCTTCGCCCGACAGAGTGAGGAGGAGCTGCTGACGACCGTCGGCAGCGTCTTCGTCGACGTCACCTTCGCGCTCATCGTCGGCGCTGTCGTCCTCGGCGTCTTCCTGTGGGCGATGGGCTGGACGCGCGAGATCTTCGGCCCGCAGCCGATCGGTGGGTCGCGGTGGATGTGGCTGGGCCCGATCCTCGTCACGATCCCCATCGTGCTGCGCGTGATCGGCCCGGACTACGGGAAGTACGGCATCGCCGTCATCGTGCTCACGATCGTGACGGGGTTGCTCGTCGGACTCGTCGAGGAGGTGCTGACGCGCGGCATCGCCGTCAAGATGCTGCGCGATGCGGGTCACTCGGAGCGCGTCGTGGCGCTCGTCTCCTCGTTGGTCTTCGCGGCGCTCCACTCGGTCAACCTGCTGAGCGGTCAAGCGGTCTCGACCGTGGGCGTCACGATGGCCTACACGTTCGGGTTCGGTGTCTGCATGTACCTCACGATGCGCGTGACGCGATCGATCATCCCGGCGATCGTGCTCCACGGGCTGACCGACCCCTTCGTCCTGCTGTCGACGGGTGGCATCGACGAGGTGGGCACGAACGGGACCCAGAACACCCTGCTGACCGTCGCGGGGTCGTTCAGCTTCATCATCATCGTCGCGGGCCTGATCCTCGTGTGGTTCGTCCGAGGACGCGTCGTGGAGCGGACCGACGTGAAGGCCGCTGAGGGGATCGGCGCGACACAGGCCTGATGCCGATGCGGGCCTGAGCCCCCTTCGCGTCGGGCGACGACGCCCTCAGGTCGGGGTGAAGTCGACGAGGTGCAGGTGCAGGGTGCCACCGGAGGGTGCGGGGTAGCGGCGACTGAGTCGGGCGGGTGGTCTGCGACGGTCCGGCGCGTGTGCCCCGTCTGACTTGTCCGGCCCGTCTGACTCGTCCGGCCCGTCTGACCGGTCCGGTTGGGTGGGGTCGGGGGCCAGGGTGAGCCGCGGCGGCGGGGGCGGTGTGGGTGGTGGGGGTGGTTTCTGGGGTGGGCCGATGAGCAGGCCGGTGTCGGTGTGGAAGGTGAGCCCGTCGGGGTGGGTGGGGTCGCCGGTGAGGGTGAACTCGCCGCGGTGGTGTCCGTCGTGGTGGAAGGTGCACAGGGCCAGGAGGTTGCTGGTGTCGGTGGGGCCGCCGTCGCGCCAGTGGATCAGGTGGTGGATCTCGAGGTGGTGGGTGGAGGCGCAGCCGGGGAAGCGGCAGCCGCGGTCGCGGTCCAGGACCAGGACGCKGGTGCGGTGGGGGACGACGCGGTGGGCGCGGCCGACGTTGACGGGGTGTCCGTCGGTCTCCCAGACCGGGGTGAGCTGTCCGTCGCAGGTCAGCTGGTTGGTGATGTGTTGGGGCAGGCGGGGGCGGCCGGTGAGCCAGCCACCGTCGG